>JAATFV010000214.1 GCA_015655015.1 Chitinophagales bacterium
ATAATCCAGCGCTACCGACTGGCTGACATTCAGCATGATCAGCCGGAAAGTCTCTATGTCCCCGTTCACGATCTCTATCTTATTATAGCCGAACTTATTTTCCCGCGCATTGGTCTCCACCTGGAATTCCTCACTCAGCTTCTGTGCGAACAGATTTTTACAATAAGGAGCGATCCGCTGCAAGAACCCTTCCAACCCGGCCTCGTCATAATTCAGGAAACAAACTACCCCGTATTTAAAAACATAGACAAACGCCTCGACCCCCGTCTTATAGAATAGCTCATCCGCATCATAATAATAGATCCCATCCTTATAGGCGGTTCTGAATGCTTTGGTATCTATGCTATCGGCAATCTGGTATGATAAAACTTGTAGCATCGCTTACAAGTTAGCTGATTTCCCCTAAACTATATATTGCCGGACAGCCATTCGCTCAAAACTTTGCGCGCAGCGCCGTCAGCTCAGCAGAATCCAGTTTTTCCTTTTCCATCAGGTCAATGTCCCGGTTGATCATCACCATCTGCCCGTCTTCCAATACTTCCGGCTCATTATCCGTATCCGAATGATACGTCTTCCATACTTTAAGCTTGCCCGACAACAGATCCGCCTCTTCGCCCGCATTTTTTGCAAAAGCCTCTACCTTGAACCGACTCCCCGACGCCTGCACTTGTATGTGTAAATTTTTGGTATGAACTATAAAAGGCTTGCCCCCGCCGCTGCTCACCGTAAACAACGCTTCCCCATCCAATTCCAGGTCCCGCTCCGATTTATTGAACTCCCTGGAAATACGGACCACTGTATGCGGGGTCATCTCCACCTTACTTCCATCCGGCAACGTGACCGTACGGGATTTATCGCCCCCATTATCATACGTTACATCTGCATGATGCCGGGGAGCCGGCCCCTTGCAATGCCAGGCTCCCGCGATCAGAAGCAAAAATATAAGCCCCTGGCAAAAATTAGCCGGCCGTAAAAAAGACGCCGATCGTAAAAAAGACGCTGATCGTAAAAAAACCATAGAATGTATAAAAGGCTTAGAACGTTAAAAAAGCATATGACGTAAAAAAATATTGGATGTGAAACTACGGAACTTTTCCTTTACAGCCCACGGGCAATTATTATACCTTTGCAGGATCTCAACTCACTTTATAACCAACAGGATATGGTCCGGATCGGCGAATACAACTCATTGAAAGTAAAAAAAGCGCTTGCTTTTGGCCTTATCCTGGAAGATGGGGAAGAAGGCATCCTGTTACCCAAACGATTTGTCCCCAGGGGAGCCGGCCCGGGAGATACCCTGAAAGTTTTTCTCTACCATGACGGAGAAGACCGCATGATCGCCACCACACAAGAGCCCCTGGGAATATTGGGAGATATCGTCAAGCTGCGTGTAGTCAACGTCACCCCCCTGGGAGCCTTCATGGACTGGGGCCTGATGAAAGACCTTTTCGTCCCCAAATCCAAACAGCTGACCGGCATGCGCCTGGGCGGCGACTACCTGGTGAAGATCTACCTGGACGAACAAACAGGCAGGCTGGCCGCCACGGAAAAGATCGAACCTTTTTTAAGCAATGAGGATCTTACCGTAAAAGAAAAAGAGCCCGTAGAGCTGCTTGTCTACCGCCGCACGGATATCGGTTACCTGGTCATCATCAACCAACGGCATACCGGCGTCCTCCATTTCAATGAGATCTACCAGGATATATCGGTAGGCGACCGCTTCCCCGGCTTCATAAAAAAGATCACCCCGGCAGAAGCCACCCCCTCGGGCGAAACGCAGATCGATGTCGCAGCAGGAAAATCAGGATACGAGCGCGTTGAGGACGCCGCCGAAAAAGTCCTTCGCCTCTTAAAAGAAAACAAAGGCCGTTTGCCCTACCACGACAAGTCCAGCCCGGAAGACATCTACTCCTTCTTCGGCATGAGTAAAAAAACGTTCAAAATGACCACCGGCCTCCTCTATAAAGAAAGAAAGATCAACATCACCGACCAGGGGATCGAACTCCTCCCGGGCTCCGGAAGCTAACCCGGCCCTCAACTGAACAAATACGCCACATCCTCCCCCGTCAGCTTTTTCACAAAGCCCCCCTCATCCGCCACCAGGTCGGCAGCCAGGCTTTTTTTCTTCTCCTGTAGCTGCAGGATCTTCTCCTCTACCGTATCCTTGCAGATCATCCGGTAGGCAAACACTTTTTTTACCTGCCCGATACGATGGCTCCGGTCGATAGCCTGCTGCTCAGCAGCAGGATTCCACCAGGGATCCACCAGGTAAACATAATCCGCCGCCGTCAGCGTCAACCCCACACCCCCAGCTTTCAGACTGATCAGGAACACACGGGTCGTTTCATCCTCCTGGAACTGTAACACCGATCTCCTTCTCGCCTCCGCCGGCATACTTCCATCCAGGTATAAATAAGAGATTCCCCTTTGTTGCAAAGCCTCCCTGATCAGATGCAGCATAGAAGTGAACTGGGAGAAAACAAGCGCTTTGTGGTTGCCCGTATTTTCTTCGATCTCCCGGATCAGCTCCTCCAGCTTGGTGCTGACATTCGGATAGGCTTCGTTTTCTTTTTCCCGCAAAATAGCGGGACTATCACAGATCTGCCGCAGCTTCGTCAACCCCTCCAGGATATAAATGCTGCTCTTCCCCACCCCTTCTTCGGCTATCCGGTCCAGTATGCTGTCCCGGTAATGCTCTTTAAAACTATTATAGATCTTTCTCTGCTCGGCCCCCATCTCACACCAAAGGATCATCTCCGTCTTATCCGGCAGGTCGCCGGCCACTTGCTCCTTGGTCCTCCTTAATATAAAAGGATATACCAGCTTCCGCAAACGGGCGGCAGCCTCCTTATTCCCATTCTTATCGATAGGAGTAGCAAACTCCCCCCGGAAAAAATCAGCGCTGCCCAGCATGCCCGGGTTCAGAAAATCCATCTGCGCATACAGATCGAAGGTATTATTCTGCACCGGGGTGCCGCTCAACACCAGCCGGTTACGTGCCTGCAGCAATTGCACCGCCTTACGCACCTGCGAGGAAGGATTTTTAATAGCCTGACTTTCATCCAGTATCACATACCCGAACTTCCACCCGGAAAAATGTTGAATATCGCTGCGCACCATGCCATAGCTGGTAATAATGACATGCGCTTGCCGGAAGGCCCCTTCATCGAATTCCCGGTCCGCCCCATAATGAATATGATAGGCCAGCCCCGGCACAAACTTTTTCAGCTCCCCCTCCCAGTTATATAACAGAGAAGTAGGACAGACCACCAGGTGTGTCTCATCGGGGTAGTTGACGACCAGGTGCTGCAAAAAGCTAAGGGTCTGCAGCGTCTTCCCCAGCCCCATATCATCCGCCAGGCATCCCCCCCACCCCATCTCATCCAACAGGCACATCCAGGAAAATCCGCCCAGCTGATAATCCCTCAGTTTTGCCTGCACACCCGAAGGCACCGGCCAGGTCCTTGCCGTTGAAATACTCAGCAGCCGCGCTTTCTTTACTTCCAGCTCTTTTTGTAAAGCCCCTGCATCGGAATCAGCACCAGCTAATGAAGCGCCCAGCCCCTCCAGCAGCGCCCAGTGAACATTCGGCAGCTTCAACCCACCCTCTTTTAGCTGCCCCATCCTTATCAGCAATCCATACTTTTCTATCCATTCCTTCGGCAGCATCCCCAGACTCCCGTCTCCTAATAAAATATAATCCTGCTTCCCTAATATAGCCTTGCGAAGCTCCTGCAACGGCACCACCTGCTCTCCATAGCTTACCCGGATGGCCAGGTCGAACCAGTCAATGCCTCTTCCGGCGATGATCTCGAATTGTGGAGTGTTCGTGTTGTATTTGAACTTACGCAGCCTGTTCATGCCAAGCACAGGAATATCCAGCTCCTGCATCTTATTATAGAAATGCAGGAACCAGCTCTTTTCCAGCGCCTCTTTAAAATTCAGATAAAAATACCCATTGGTTTGTCCGCCAAACTTCGCATGCAGACCCCGGATCGCCTCCGTCAGCGCCTTTTCCTCCTCTTTCCTGCGGAGGATCTCAAACACCGTATCTTCCGTTTCCACCCGGGTCCTCAGCGCTTCACCAGCTTCCCCCCGGGTCCCGGCCTCCCCCTCTTCCTCCACTTCCATATCCCCATAAAGCCATTTCGGCTTGATGAGCAGAAAATTCTCATTTAGCTCGCTTACATATACCCTTCCCTGCGCAGGCAGGTCCACCTCCTCCGTCCGGATCACCGCGCCCATGTCCACCGGGTATTTTTCTGCCAGAGGTCTCACTACCGTTGCCAGAAACTGCCCTTGCTCCTCCTGCGGAACAACGGGCCACCCCTCCTTCCATAACTGCAGAACAGCCATATCTTCCTTTTTCAACAGGAAATATTCATGGCGGCTCTTCAGGAAAAAAGGCACCTGCTGAAAATCTTCCAGCGGATAGTACCCGTTATTGAGCATGATCTGACAACGTAGCCCGAGATGCCCATCCGTCTTTTCCAGCGTAAAATGAAGGGAAGGCGTAAAAGAGCTGATAGCCGCAGGCCGCACATTCATATTGACAAAAGGCTCGCCGGCAGGCAGATAAAAAAGAGAGATCGCCGGAGCTAAAGGCCTCAATTCGGGTAACACCCCGCTGATCCATTGATTCAACAGGGCATAATGCCGGTCATCCAGGTGATCAAACGGCTTTTCAGCATCCCTTAGCCAGGCAAAACCATTCCTGACCAGCTGGTCTACCAACGCCTCATCCGTCATTTTTGTAAGGAACGCTGCAATAGGGGCGGGAATACCCGCCATATAGGGTAAATGCTTGCTGCCGGCCAATGGGATACGCTGGAAGCTCCTGCCCTCCTTTTTATCAATTATATTAAGTAGTTCAATGGACAACCCTCCCTTCTTCAAATGGCTGAAATTTAACAAAAGGCCTGTTTTGAAAGAATGAACACCCGGATTAACCGGAGGAGAATCTACAGGGATCGCCTTCTTAGGAATATTTGTCATTTTTTTGCACGGTAAACGAGCGCAAAATAATACTTCTATTTCTATTGAACCTTTAATGAAATCAGTATTCCCAAACTGTTAATTTTTTGCAATAACAAATACTTAACAAATTTTCCATTTTGGAAAAAATTTTCAAAATGACGCTCATTATTATTTTTTTAGTCTTTCTTTTTTTCAAAAAAACAATTCCTCTTATCCTTTGTAATATATACTGGTGAAAGGTTTTAGGAATTTAAAGATTTAAGGGCTTTATTTTTCCGGCACTCTTTTAGTACCTGCCTAACCTGGACAAAAGCAGCTTTTATTATTAAATAGATATTTTTAAAATATATGCATTTATGCCAATTTTTTGCAAAAAGAACGTTTACCTGCAAAAAGATTAGTTATTTAGAAAGCTGCTAATGTTTATTTTCGCACTACGATACCCTGATTGTCTTGCCTGGTTTTCAATAACAATATTCGTAGTGCACCGGAAAGAATTATTATTTCAAAACAATTGATTTTTTTATGAATACTGTTGCTGATAGATCTGGGATCGCCACCAGGGTAAAGGCTATCATAATCGACAAACTGGGAGTAGAAGAATCGTTACTCGCAGGCAAAGCCTCTTTTACCAATGACCTCGGACTCGACTCCCTCGATGTTCTGGAAACATTCATGGCGCTGGAAAAAGAATTCGGCGTCAGGATCGCAGATGAAGACATGGAGAAGCTGACCACCGTGGGATCCGTTATAGATTATATCGTCGACCACAAGAACTGACCCCCTTATAACCTGTCCATTATATTGTCTGACATAGGACCTGCCAATGATCTGTACACAGGAAGCCTCCCGGAGGATTCTTTCTGATAGTCAACCTATAAACAAACAATACACCATGAGAATATTTACAATGGCCCTTGCCCTGCTTATTAATTTTTCCCTGACCAGCTATAGCACACAAGGGAAACCACCTGCCTCCCCGAATAGCTGCCATGAGCGCAGCGGACAGCCTTACCGGCTTCTCGTCAAATCACATTACCTTATCCTGGATACAGCCCATTTCTATCTTTACAGCTACAACAAGCTGGTACAAGGCGATAAGATCGCCAGGCCGACCACCTGTTATTATTTCAGCCTGGATGCCGCCTCGCCCGTCCTGCCGCTTACCATCGCCAACCTGGAAAAAGTATTCTCCCGGGATGCGGACTTTTGCTATAAGCTGCACACGGACTTCCGCTCAGATAAAGACCTCATCACCTGGATACCCTCTCTGAAAACCTATAAGATAAAATATGCTTATGGCCAGTCTTACAAATAAAACCGCTGCCCCGGCCGGAAACATATTGATCGTAGATGACCAGATAAAATTGCGCAACCAGCTCAGAAGGATTATTTCCCTGGAAGGACACAAGGTATACGAAGCTGCCGATCCGGAAAGGGGCATTCAGATCCTTGCTAAAGAAGACATCGAAGTTGTCATCAGCAATCAGCCCATCCCCCTGGGAGAGAACGTGGAGATCATCTCCCTGCCCCCTTCCCTTAGCAATATCGAAGAGGATCCCCGGGCCATCCTCACACAGCTCAGCCACGCGCTGGAAAAAGTTCGTCTGCAAAAAAGGATACAGCAGCTGGAACAATGGGCAGAACAGCCCCCGGATTTTGACAACATCTTAGGCGAATCCTCCGTGATCCGCGAAGCGATCTCCCTGGCAAGAAAAATAGCCCCTACCGACGCCGCCGTGCTGCTGCATGGCGAGACCGGCACCGGAAAAGAAATGTTTGCCCGCGCCATCCACGCTGCCAGCCCAAGAAACCGCAATCCCTTTATAATCCTTAACTGCAACGCCTTTACCGCGGCTGCATTGGAAAGAGAACTATTCGGCTATAAAGCCGGAGCCTTTCCCGGAGCCATGCGGGATAAAAAAGGAGTTTTGGAAGAAGCAAACAAAGGCAGCCTCCTGCTGAATGAAATAGGCGACCTGGATAACGACCTGCAAAACAAATTGCTGCAGGCCCTGGAACAAAATGAATTTACCAAACCGGGAGATACCCGGCCCACCCGTCTCAACGTCCGCATCTTCTCAGCTACCAAAAAAGACCCCTACCGTATCATACAGGAAGGAAAATTCCGGGAAGACCTGCTCTACCGGCTCAATGTCTTCACCATCCGTCTGCCCTCCTTAAAAGACCGGAAAATGGATATCCCGCTTCTGGCCCGCCGTTTCATGAAATACTTTGCCGGGAAGACCGATGTAAAAGTCAACGGCATAAGCAAAGACTTCCTTTACCACCTCCAGCGTTATCCCTGGAAAGGAAATATCCTCGAACTAAAAAATGTCATGGAAAGAGCGGTGATCATGACGGAAAGCGACCTGTTATCTGAAGACTGCCTTCCTTTTGATATCCGTTACCAACCCACGGGCGATAACGGTTTCCCCTCCGCATTCGACTTGAAAAATGTTGAAAGGCTTCATTTACAAAAAGTTTTGAACTATACAGGAGGCAATAAGGCCGAAGCTGCTAAATTGTTAAATATAGGACTGACCACCCTCTACCGCAAGATCAATGAACCCGAGCACCATAAAAATTAACAAACCATCAAATGAACAGCGGGGCTCCAATCGCCTGCATGACTAAATTATAGTCTATCTTTGCACTATGGTTGTCGTAAGATCAATAGGAGAGTTTTTATTAAAAATCCTGAAAGCCGTTTTCATACGCAAAAAAGACTGCTGTAAATAAAAAGCCGCAGCCGCCGGCCCCTCACCGCCCCGGACCCCAATCCAATCAAGACTACCCAACTACCCTGCCCCTTCCTTCCCATTTAACTTGCTAAAATATCCGTTAATAAAGATTACGATAAATACCTTCCATACACAGTAATATTTGTATAATATTATTCTATTATGAGAACAACCAAAATAACTTGCTTTTTAGCAACGATTGCCATTTTCGGCACCTCCTGCCGGACCAATGACAAACACCCCCCTCTTGATTTCCTCTCCCAGAACCTGGATACCGCCGTCAGCCCCGCCACAGACTTCTTCCAATATGCCAATGGAGGGTGGATCAAAAAGAATAATATACCCGCGGAAGAAAGTTCCTGGGGCATCGGCCAGCTGGTACAAGAGGATATTTATGACCGTCTCAGGATCATCAGCGAAAAAGCCGCCACCGAAAAAGCCGCTGCCGGCAGCGTCTCCCAACAGATAGGAGACCTCTGGATCAGCGGAATGGATTCCGCGGCTATGGAACAACAAGGTCTTACTCCCCTAAAAGAAGACATGGAGCAGATCGCCCGGGTCCGCTCCACGGAAGATCTTCTCCGGGTAACAGCCGACCTCCACAAAAAAAATATCGGTGTCTTATTCTTCGACGGAGTAGGGCAGGATGACAAACACAGCGACCAGATGGCCTACCAATTGGAACAGGGCGGCCTGGGCATGCCCAACCGGGATTACTATTTTAAAACCGATGAAAAAACAATACAGGTTAGGAAGGCCTTTCAGCTATACCTGTTTGTCACTTTCCGGCAGCTGGGCAGCGACAGCCTGGCCGCTCAGACAAAGGCAAATGCGGTCTACCAGCTGGAAAGCAGACTGGCCAAAGCCTCCCGCAAACTAGCCGACCTGCGTGATCCGAATAAAAATTACAACAAGATTACCGTTGCTTCCCTGCAAAAGCTGACCCCCTTCATCTCCTGGACCAATTGGCTGAAGAACTCCGGCATCGGCCCCATTGATTCCCTCATCCTCCGGCAGCCGGAATTTTATACAGCCCTGAATACGGAACTACACAACACTTCCCTGGAAGATTGGAAAAATTATCTGCGATCTCAGCTGATTCAAGGCGCCGCACCTTACTTAGACAGTACGACCTACGCCAACTACTTCACCTATCGCCGGTCGCTGACCGGCACAGCCGTCCCCAGACCCCGCTGGAAAAGGGTGTTGGATGCGGAAGAAAGGGCAATGGGAGAGGCGCTGGGACAATTATTCGTAAAGGAATACTTTCCGGAAAAATCCAAACAACGTTACAGCGATATGGTGGAAAACATCCGTACCGCTTATAAAGAAAGGATCCTGAAACTGGACTGGATGAGCGACAGCACCAAACAACGGGCACTGGATAAGCTGGCCCATATCACCAAAAAAGTCGGATACCCCGATAAATGGAAAGACTTCAGCGCTTTAAAAATTGACCGGGGCCCCTTTGTCCTCAACATGCAAAGAGCAGCGGAGTGGTGGAACCATTACCGGATCAGCAAATTAGGCAAGCCCGTTGACAGGATGGAATGGGATATGTCGCCGCAAACCTACAATGCCTACTATAATCCCGCCAACAATGAGATCGTATTGCCCGCAGGTATGTTCGCCGTAGCTGGAAAAAAAGATGAAGACCTCGATGACGCCTTCGTCTACGGTTATGCCGCCGCCTCTACTATCGGGCACGAGATCACCCATGGCTTTGACGACCAGGGTCGTCAGTTCGATGAGAAAGGCAACCTCCACGACTGGTGGCAGCCCGCAGATGCTGCACTGTTCAGGGAAAAGGCCGCCCGCATCATCCGGCAGTTCTCAGAATTCAACCCCGTAGATACCCTGCATGTGAACGGAGATGCCACGCAAGGAGAAAACATAGCCGACCTGGGAGGGCTCCTGCTGGGATTGGATGCTTTCTCAAAAACAGAAGCCTATAAAAAAGGAGAAAAGATCGGAGGACTCACCCCCATTCAGCGTTACTTCCTGGGATACGCCTACAGCTGGATGTACCAGGAACGAAAAGAGGTCCTCGCCACCCAGCTGATGACAGACGTACACGCTCCTTCCAAAGAAAGAGTGAACGGCCCCATGGCCAACATTCCCGCATTCTATGAAGCCTTCGGCGTAAAACCCGGAGATAAAATGTACCGTCCGGATAGCCTTAGGGTCAGTATTTGGTAAGCTCTTAAAACTAGCGCAGCGAAGACAGAAGATCTGTCTCCGCTGCGTATCTAATGATGGCCCTTCGGGCAAAACGCCCGTGGCGTTTTTACCAAAATATCGTATACAACGCCACCAGCAATCCGCAAATGATCAGCGCACCCACGGCAAACCCCGGCGACACCCTGAACATCTTCCTGTCCACCTCCAGTCCATTTGACCGCAGTCCTTTCCTGTTCTCCACCATGCTGATCAGGTACATCGCCACAATACATATGACGAACACAAACCCCATCCTGTCCAGGAAAGGGATCTCATAAACACCGCTATCATTCGCCTTGGAGAACCCAAAAGGAGCCAAAAAAGAAAGATTGGCCACCAAGGGCAAAAATTTAAACAGGATAGACAGGATAAAACCCCCGATGGTTGCGAACAGCGCCGCATTCGACGTTGTCTTTCTCCAGAAGAACCCCAAAATGAACATGGCAAAGATTCCCGGCGAAACAAATCCGGTATATTCCTGTATATATTGGAACCCGCCCTTCTTGTCGATGCCCAGAAAAGGCGAAATGAGAATAGCCAGTATCATGGCCGCCACTACCGTCACCCTTCCGATCCATACCAGCCTCTTCTCATCCGCCTCCGGAGCGATCTTCTTCTTATAAATATCCAGCGTAAAGATCGTAGAGATACTGTTGGCCTTACCGGCCAGGGATGCCACCACAGCTGCCGTCAGGGCCGCAAAAGCCAGCCCCTTCATACCCGGAGGCAGCAGGTTTAGCAATACAGGATAAGCGCGATCGGGATTCACCTCGCCATTCTGCAGCATTTCGGTCTGGAATACATTCTGCTTGTACAGCAAATAGGCCGCGATACCAGGTATCACCACGATCACCGGCATCAGCATCTTGAGAAAAGCGGCAAACAGAATGCCTCCGCGTGCGGTCTTTAAGTTCGCCCCCAGGGCCCTTTGAGTGATATATTGATTGCAGCCCCAATAATTCAGATTGACGATCCACATCCCCCCGATCAGCACCGTCAGACCAGGCAGGTCCATGTAATTGGGATTGTCCTTCTTGAAGATCATATGAAAATGATCGTTCGCATGTTCCGTCAGCATATGCATACCGTTCAACACCCCCTTACCGCCGAAATGATCCGACACCAGGTTCAGGGCAATATAAGTCGTTACCAGGCCGCCCAAAATAAGAAAGAACACCTGTATCACATCCGTATAACCGATCACTTTCATCCCACCCAGCGTAATGATAACGGCAAATACCGCCAGGCCCAGCATACAGGCGGTAAAATTGATGCCGGAGATGCTGCTTACAGCCAGCGCACCCAGGTAGAGGATGGAAGTAAGATTCACCACCACATACAATAACAGCCAGAACACGGCCATGATCATGGCCACCGTTGAATTATACCGCTGGTTGAGGAACTGCGGCATCGTATAGATCTTATTCTTCAGATAGACCGGTATGAAAAAAATGGCCACGATCATCAGCGTAGCCGCCGCCATCCATTCATAAGTAGCAATGGCCAATCCCATTTTAAACCCGCTTCCGCTCATGCCGATGAACTGCTCGGCGGAAATATTGCTGGCGATCAGGGAGGCTCCGATGGCCCACCAGGTAAGCGAACCTTCCGCCAGAAAATAATCCTTGGTGCTGCTCTGAGCGGTTCTCTTCCTTTGATAGACCCACCACCCATAACAGGCAACGATCAGGAAATAAATGATAAAGACAATGTAATCGCGGGACTGTAACATTTGCATATAGCAGGCGGTATTTAAAGTTTCCGATAGATAGAATTCATAAAAATAGGATAACCGTCCGATTTTCAATCATTCAGTTATCCTTTTATCAATTAAATGAACCGGTTGACAATATTTTCAAGATATTCCTGGCGGCCGCTGATGGTTTTGGGCTCCCCGTTGGCAATAGCATACTCACGTAGATCTTCCAGGGAAAGGCTCCCTTTCTCAAAAGCCGCACCCTTCCCGCTGTCAAAAGAGGCATACCTGTCCGCCCTGACCTTCTTATAGTCGGATTGCTGCAGAATGGCGTCTGCCGTCAGCAGGGCCCGGGCAAACGTATCGATCCCCCCGATATGGGCATGGAACAGGTCTTCGGAGTCCGTAGAGTTCCTTCTTCTCTTGGCGTCGAAATTGATGCCGCCTCCCTTAAACCCGCCGCCTTCCAGGATGATCAGCATAGCCTCCGTCAGCTCATTGATATTATTCGGAAACTGGTCGGTGTCCCATCCGTTCTGATAATCGCCCCGGTTGGCATCCATAGAACCCAGCATGCCGGCATCCACGGCCACCTGCAGCTCATGTGTAAACGTATGTCCAGCCAGTGTAGCGTGATTGACCTCTATATTCAATTTGAAATCAGCCATCAGATCGTACGCACGAAGAAAGCTGATGACAGTAGCGCTATCATAATCGTATTGATGCTTGGTAGGCTCGCAAGGTTTGGGCTCGATGAAGAAAGTACCTTTAAAACCCTGTTTGCGGGCATAATCCCTGGCCGTATGCAGAAAACGGGCAAGATGTTCCTGCTCACGCTTCATATCGGTATTCAGCAAGCTCATATACCCTTCTCTGCCGCCCCAGAACACATAATTTTCCCCTCCCAGGGTGATGGTGGCATCCAGCGCGGCTTTCACCTGCGCACCCGCATGGCTCAGCACATGGAAGTCGGGATTGGTAGCCGCCCCGTTCATATAACGCCGGTTCGAGAACAGATTGGCCGTACCCCATAATAATTTCACCTGGCTGGCCGCCTGCTTTTCCTTCGCATAGGCCGTCAAAACCTGCAGCCTTTTCTCATTGTCCGCCACATCATTGGTATAATCGACCACATCCACATCGTGAAAACAATAATAAGGCAGGTCCAGCTTCGTAATAAATTCAAAAGCGGCGTCCATTTTATCCTTCGCGCGGGCAACCGCATCGCTGTTCTCATTCCAGGGAAATATATGTGTCGGCTCTCCGAACGGATCAGCCCCGTTCCCGACAAAAGAATGCCAGTAGGCAACGGCAAAACGCAGGTGCTCCTTCATGGTCTTCCCCGCCACCTTCCGGTTGGCATCATACCAACGATAGGCGAGCGGATTATCCGTCCCTACCCCTTCATATTTAACAGGTCCAATTCCTTTAAAGAACTCTTTGTCTCCGGTAATAACTGGCATAACGTATTATTTTAGTTGTATAAATAGTTATTCAATATTCCAAATCTCACATTCCTATCCAGGATTCAACATCCAACACAATCCTACTTCGCCAGCTCCCTTTCCAGAACTTCCTTCCACTGCCCATACAGCACATCATACTCCCCGGCCTTATCCGGCCCCACCCATTGCAAAGGCTTCCTGTCGGCAAACGCCTCCTTTTCACTCCGGAAGATCCCGGCGCCTATACCTGCTCCCAGAGCCGCTCCCACGCTGCCATCGCAATCATATAGCTCCACCGGCACATTCGTAGCATTTACGAACGCATGAGTGAACACGCTGCTGAGGAACATATTCGTCTTCCCGGCACGTATGACAGAAGGATTCATCCCGTTCTCGCGCATGATGTCCAGTCCATACCGGAAGGCAAATGCAATCCCCTCCTGCCCCGCCCGGTAAATATGCGCCGGCGTATGTAAATTCAGGTCGATATTATGAATATGGGCCCCGACGATCCGGTTATTAAATATCCGCTCCGCCCCATTGCCGAAGGGCAGGACCACCAGCCCCTCGCTGCCGGGATTTATCTTCCCGGCCGCCTCATTGAGACTGACATAATCCCATCCATCCCTGCCCGCCGCTCCACGACTGCCATCATCACCCGGTCCGGTCAGCCCGCCCCCAACACTTGTGCCTCCACCCCTGCCATTTGCCAGATCCCGGATCCAGCGATTCAGGATCCCCGTCCCATTGATACACAGCAGGACCCCGACCCTTTTCCTTGCAGGAGTATAATTGACATGGGCAAAACTATTCACCCTCGATGCAGGGTCATAGACCAATTGATCGCTTACGCCATAGATCACCCCGGAAGTCCCGGCAGTGGCAGCAACTTCGCCCGGCTCCAATACATTTAATGACAGGGCATTATTAGGCTGATCCCCCGCCTTATAGGTCACCGGGATCCCCTTCTTTAAGCCCAGCGCCTGCGCTACATCCCCCTTCAATCCCCCATGAGAAGAAAATACAGGCTGCACAGCAGGAATCAGCTTTTTATCGAATCCGAAATATTGGAATAAGTCTTCCGACAGCGTATCCTCCTTAAAATCCCAGAATATGCCTTCCGATAAGGCAGGTATGCTGGTAGTCGCCTCCCCCGTCATCCGGAGGGCAATAAAATCCCCCGGCAGCAGCACCGTTGCGATCCTCTCATAAACGGAAGGCTCATTCTCCTTCACCCAGGCCAGCTTGGCCGCAGTAAAATTTCCGGGCGAATTGAGTAAATGTGCCAGGCTTTTTTTCTCTCCGATCGCAGCAAATGCCTTATCTCCGTATGGAACAGCCCGGCTGTAACACCAGATAATACTATCGCGTAATACCCGCTGCTCCTTATCCACCAGCACCAGGCCATGCATCTGGTAAGCAATGCCGATGGCGGTTATATCCTGCGGATCATAGGCGCCCGAGGCATGGACCTTCCGGATCGCCTGCTGTACGTGGTCCCACCAGGTATCAGGGGACTGCTCCGCCCAGCCGGGAAACCGGACGAGTATCGGCGCTTCCGTATCCGGATATTGCGCCGTAGCAAGGGTCTGCTGAGTGGCCGGGTCTACCACCGCCACCTTTATCGAAGAAGTACCCAGATCTATTCCTAATAACAACATATGGCAAATTGATTTTCTGTGTAATTGGACCAGCTATTCATGCGACCAGCTCATTCCCGTCAACCGGTCTTCCATTATATCAGGCCTATTAAAAAAATAGCGGGTAAATATAGATCTTTTTTTCAAATTGCAACCGATTGCAATAATATATTTAAAATCCGTATTTTTACGCCTAAATTAGCCTGAATCCGATGACGTCTAAAAGAGATATTACCATTTACGATATAGCCAA
>JAATFV010000064.1 GCA_015655015.1 Chitinophagales bacterium
GGGCCAGGAATAACAGGTTGAGGAGCAGGCAAAACCTGGCTGCCCTCTTTGTAAAGGTGGATAATGGCATAAGGGTATATGTAGGTTTTATAATAAAATTCCACGCATAAACAAGAAGGCGACGGAGAAGTAGATCACCAGTCCGGTGACGTCTACTAAGGTTGCCACAAAGGGGGCGGAGGACGTAGCAGGGTCCGCTCCGAATTTTTTTAATACGATCGGCAACATGCTGCCGGCGAGCGTGCCCCATAATACGACTCCTATCAGGGAAAATCCTACGGTAGTGGCTATCAGCATGGAGTGGGCGCCATAAGTATGAAAGATCTGGTTCCAGAGCATGATCCTGGTAAAGCCGATGAGTCCCAGCACTGCTCCCAGTAAAAGTCCGGATACGATCTCGCGTCTTACTACCCGCCACCAGTCGGCAATCGTGATCTCTCCGAGCGCCATGGCCTGGATGATGAGGGTAGAGGCCTGTGATCCGCTGTTGCCTCCGCTGGAAATGATGAGCGGAACGAATAAGGATAAGACGACGGCTTTGGCAATTTCGTCTTCAAAGTAGCCCATCGCAGTGGCGGTGAGCATTTCACCGAGGAATAAAACGACCAGCCAGACGATACGTTTTTTAAAAAGTTTCATCAGGGGAATTTCCAGGTAGGGCTCATCCAATGCCTCGGTACCCCCGATCTTCTGGATATCTTCCGTGAATTCTTCCTGGGCTACCCAGAGGACGTCATCGATGGTGACGATTCCCAATAATATATTATTATTATCCAATACGGGTAAGGCTACCCGGTTGTTCATTTTAAAGGCTTCGCTGGCTGTTTCCTGGTCGTCGTTGACATTCAGGGCGATGTACCGGTTGTCTATTACATCTTCGATCTGTTTGTCAGGGTTGGCCAGGATGATCTCCCTGATCCGGATGTCGTCAATGAAAACTCCCTTATCGTCCACGACATAGATGACATCGATGGTTTCGCTATCCTTACCGACCTCCCGGATATGATCTATTACTTCTTTTACTGTCCAGTCCTTTTCCACGGCTATATAATCGGGGGTCATGAGTCTGCCCACGCTGCTTTCGGGGTATCCTAACAGGGATAAGGTGATCTTTCTTTCTTCCGGGTCCAATGTCTTGATCAGCTCTTTTACTACTTCACTGGGAAGCTCTTCCAGGAAGGAGGTGCGGTCATCGGCGGAGAGGTCATTCAATAATTCGGCTGTCTTGAAAGCGGGCAATTCCTGTATGATCCTTTTTTGCGTGGGGACGTCAAGGATCTTAAAAGTGCTGGCTGCCCGGTGCGTGCTCATATTGCCGATGATCTGGGTCTCGTAATCGGGTAATTCATAGATAAGCTCAGCAACATCACTGATATTCTGGTTATTGAGGAATTCCCTTATCTGCAATACGTCTTCCGACTGGACAACCTCCAGAAATGACTCCTTTATCGTATCGAGCTCTTGGTCTAAAGACATGCTCCAAACCTACGTCAAAATGGCGAGATCGCCATGGCCCTGCGATGTGTACTTGCTGAAAAAGAGTACCTTGCTAAGTTAAATGAGATTATCTGATGATCTTACCGATTCTTTTCATTGCGCCTGCCCGGGAGAAGGGGAGGGGGGTGTTCACGACCACGGATATCGACCGGGATACTATTATCGAAATATCTCCCGTGATCGTCATGAGCCGGGATGAGCGTAAATTACTGGACCAGACCTTATTGCACGATTATATTTTCGAATGGGGGGATGATCCGGTGAAATGTTGCATGGCCCTGGGCTATATACCGCTGTACAATCATTCCTACCGCTCTAATTGCGAATATGAGATGGATTACGACGAGGAGCTGATCACTGTTAAAACAGTCCGTCATATCCAGGCCGGGGAAGAGCTGTTCATTAATTACAACGGGGACTGGAATAATGAGACGCTGGTATGGTTTCATACAAAACCTTAAGAGGGGCATACCCGGTTGTAGTTATGATAGAGGGCCTAAACTTCCGGGGCGGGACTGCGTCCGGGTTTGTCAATCTCAATGTCTCCTCTTACGGCTCAGTACAGGTGCATATTTTAAGGCGAAATTGATCCCTACGCTGGTGATCTGGACCTGTCCGAGTCCGATCCCTCCGGTTGGGATCTTTGCATAAGGGGCTATGAGCAGGGAAAGGCTGTTGCTGAGGCCGGTCTCTACTCCCATGGATAAGTTCACGGTGGAAAACAGATAATTCTTCCTTCGCGATTCCTCTTGTTTGTTAAAATTCAGGCATACCTGATTTCCGAAATAATTGAAATAGAACTGGCTGTGCTCACTGGTCATCAGGTAGGAGGAGGCCCCTCCGCTGATAAATAAGGTGGTGCTGCCGTTTAGGCGAAAATCATAACGCAGGTTGAGGGGGATCTCCAGCATGTAGAAGCTGCCTTTAACCAGGTTGACATCATGAGGGTTGATGCTGACGACACCATTTATGCGATACGAATTATTGGGCGCATGGTAATTTTCGGGATTGGCGGCGTAGTTCTTCCGGGTAAGCAGCAGTCCTGTGCTGAGATAGAGCCTGTCCAGGAATTCGTAATCCAGGGTGGCGCCGATGCTGCTGCCGGGCCTGTCGCCTGCCAGTGAATTGACAGAGGCGAAATCCGGGGATAGGGAGAATCCCCATTGCAGGGGCCTGCTAACATACTGGGACGCGTTCTTCTTTTTATCGATCCGGATAGGGGTCGAAGCGGAAGCTCCTTTCTGGGTAAAGGCTTTTAAAGCCGAGTCATCAATTCCCCGGGACCGGGTTAGTGACCCGGGGGCCTGGATGAGGGATAAGGAAGGTTCGCGGATGGCGGCTATTTCCTTTGAGGGGTTGTTGGCGCTTTCATCCGGATGCTGGTTGGGGTTACGGCCTGAACGATAGTT
The DNA here is from genome assembly GCA_015655015.1 of Chitinophagales bacterium. Lineage (GTDB taxonomy): Bacteria > Bacteroidota > Bacteroidia > Chitinophagales > Chitinophagaceae > Puia. The sequence continues at coordinate 2,907 of JAATFV010000064.1, forward strand.
GCGGTCCTGGTCATGGGCGATGTATGCTGAATTCCGGCCGGCTGCTAACTGGTTTGCCGACAGGTCGGTGTCTTTCGGTTCTGTATGATCTTTTCCTTCTTTTTTGCTCTTGAATGAATTCGTGGTTGATCCAGGTGAATTTGCGGTTAATCTTTTTTTCGGGTTGGGCGATCCGGAGAGAAGGGGCGATGGGCTGCTGGCTGACTGGCTGGCGGCTGTTGATCCGGGAAGAATGGCTGTTTTCCCGGGAGCTGTTGATCCTGCGGCGATGATTGCTCTTTTTCCGGGGACTGTCGATCCCCGGGCAATGGAGTATTTTCCATTCTGGCCGATCGATCCCGGAAGGATAGCAGACGGGGCAGTTGCCGTCGATCCCTGTGCGACGGGGGAGCCTCCTTTCGGATTGGTTGATCCGGGAAGAGGGATGGCTGACCGGTCAGGGGATGTCGATGCCGAAGTGTCATCGGATCCCGGAGTCCGGGTTGTTTTCAGGGAGTCGGTTGAGGTAGAAGTAGAGTTCGCGCTATTTTCAGAAGTTTTAGTTGATAGATCGGTGCTGTTAGGTTGTTTTTGTTCAGGGGGCCCAGGTTTTACCACTGCCATGGGCGGACTGCCGGAGCGTTGCCGGATAAAATACCAGGTGATCCCTGCCCCAACCAGCAGGAGGATTACCGGGGCATAGTAAAAGGGTAAACGCCGGATGCTCCGCAGCGGGCTTGGGCCTATCCTGCCCAATTCCTTGTCCAGGCGCTGTTCCAACCTTTCCCATGACCGGGGCCCTGTCAGGTCCCCGGGTTCATGCTGATTGGCAGCTTCCCGGCTTAAGCGGTCCAATTCTTTATCGGATAGGTTCAACATATGCTAAATGGTCAGTTTTTTTTGTTAGGATCTTTCTGAGGTTCTCCCTGGCTTTTGACAGGTTCGACTTGGAGGATCCGATGGAAATGCCCAATTGGTTGGATATTTCTTCGTGGGTCAATCCTTCTATTACGAACAGGTTGAACACGGTGCGATAGGCGGGTGACAACAGGCGGATAGCCTCTATGATCTCTTTGTAGGACAATATATCGATGCCTGTCTCCTGCCTGTCAGCGATATTCTCTGTATCTTCTGACAGCATTTGCCCATTGATGGAGGAGGCATTTTTACGGTAATAGTCGATACAGGTATTGACCAGGATCCTTTTAAACCATCCTTTCAGCGAGGCGAGGATATCTGCATGCCGCGATTCCTCGAACTGATGAATGCTTTTGAAAAGTTTTATGAAGCCTTCATTCATGATCTCTTCTACTTGTTCGATGTTGTTTTGGTAGCGGTAACATATTTTCATAGCATAATCTCTGAGCATAGTATACAGCTCTTTTTGGCTTGTACGGTCATTGGACCGGCAGCCCTCAATTAAAGCGAGTATTTGCGTGTTTCCAACTATCAAAGTAGACTTAAAATTAAATGGTAGGTGTAACAGAATAAACGCGCAAACTACCTTTCCCTGTTTGGAGATTACGCAAATGAAATGTTAATGGTTGCTTTCTTCCAAAAATTAGCTGATAACCCGGGTGCCGGAGGCAGGTCCGATCTACAGAGATAACCTGGTGCTGGTAATGGCCAGGCTGGCGTTTATAAAGAGCTGGGCCTGAAGGGCTTTCTCCCCCGCAAGCAGTCCTATCAGCTTTAATTCCCGGATATGGCCATTGCTATAAAGGTTGGCGCCCAGAGGTCTGTTCAATTGTGTGTCCAGGGCGGGCAGGTTGGTTTTCAGGAGGGCCGCCAGATCCAGGTAAGAGCCTCCTTTTAAGGACCGGCGGATCTTATTGCGTAACAGGGTGCGGGCTAATTTAATCATGATGTCGCCTTTTCCCAGGGTATAGGAGATGTCCGGAAAACTCAACGCCTGTTTGGCGGTGTCCAGGACTGGTGTACCTCTGAGATAGACTGTTCCATTATGGCTGCCGCCAAAATCGACCTTTATTTCCAGCTGATGACCTGTTATTCCCCGGACGGTGATGTCTTTGATGGTCACCGTTCTGCCTTTGACCAGGAAGGTGCGGTTGCGCAGGGTGTCATTCAGGAGCTTGCTGATGAATGGATAGTCGTAGGCTGCCTGCAGGTACAGGGAGAGGCCTTCTTTTTTAGCGCCTGTTTTCAGGGGGGGTAAGAAAAGGGGGGGGAGGCGGTCACTGTCCGAGGAGAGCTGTGGCTTGCAGGAGATACCGACGTTCAGGAAAAAGGTGTCTTTTATGTAGTTGAGCATACCTGCCCGTATTTCCAGGGGGGTGACTGACAGGTAGCCATACCCTCCGATGGCCGTTTTTTGCAGGGCACGTGCCGCCGTCTGGTGAAAGTAACCGGAGAAATCCAGGCCTGCAATCGTCTTGTCCATAGAGGAGCCTACGCCATTGAGCGAGGATTGAATGCTGTCTATTATCTGTTGGGTCATATCCACGGAAAACAGGGACATGACGCATTTATCGAGCGCTTGTAAGGGGGCGGTCCTGGTGAAGGTCTGTACCCGATAGTCCGGTAAGAAGCTGAGCTGAGAATGAATACTGATGTCCACTCTTCGCATGGGCTCATTGCCGAACCCACAATTTCCTGATACCCATGGAGATACTGGTTTTCCCATGGCGCAAAGGCATTTGCCGCCCGCTACCTGGTAATTGCCATTCAGCTGCAGGAGGAGCTGGTTATTGGTACAAGTGATGGTAAAGGCCGAGCGGACAAAACGATATTTATAGCGAAAGTCGCAGGACGGCTGCAGGTAGGCAGGCCAACCTTCGGAGGTAAATTCTTTGGGTACGATCGAATCGGCCATCATCAGCAGGGGACGGCCGGCGATCTTCAGGGGCAGGTCTATTTCGGAGACGGGCAGGGCCGGCAGCGTATCGGGGACATGGATGGAAACGGCGGGGGTGCTGAGCTTTTTGGAGGAAGAGCAGGAGCTCAGGAAGAGAGCGAATGCCAACAGGGGAAAAAATGCCGGATATTTTTTTATTCGTTCATAATGCATAGTGATTGGTCAAGATATTTTTATTCTTTTACAATTTTTAAGTGGACAGGCGCCTGGTTTTGGGGCGACGGGCGCCTGGCCCGGAAGGTAATTTCGTTCTTTATTTTGTAAGCGGCGCGGGGTCTTGTCCTCCTTCTTTTCTGGTGTTGTCAATGACATCGAGCAGCCCGCCGCTGAAAAGGTCTTCCGGCAGCTGCCAGAACATGATGCCGCCCAGCCGTTTGTCCAGGGCATAACGGGTCTTTAACCGGATGGACAAGGTGTCGTCATAGGTGACAAAGAGCTGCTGGCCGGCATTGTACATGTATGGGGCCTGTGCGATGGGGTCCCAATGGGCAACAAAACCACTGTCTTTGGAAAGGACAAGGGCCTGGTCTTTGTAGGAGACGCCTCTTTTGAATTTGCACGGACGGTACAGTCCATTATTCACACTGTCCACTCCTTCGAAGATCCTGGCATAAAATGCTACGCCGATGGCTATTTTTTTAAGCGGCACTCCAATGGAATCCAGGTAGCGGACTGCGTGATCCGTGGATTCCACCTGTTGGGGCGTGGAATAGAGGGGGGTATGATGGCCGCTCACCGTATCATATCCGCTCACCAGGTCATAGGTCATCAGGTTGATATAGTTGACCAGGGGCGTTACTTTTTTCCAATCTACGGAGGTTTGGAGATATCGGGTGAATCCGCCGGCGGCAAAGCTGATCTCGTATTGTTTGCCGAGCTCTTTGCGGAGCTGCTTTATCAGGGCGGTAAAATGATCTTTGTCTTCCGGACTGAACGGATATCCGGGGACGTTAGACAGTGCCGGGTATTCCCAGTCCAGGTCGATCCCATCCGTATGGAAATAATTGGTTGCTTCTTTTACGGAACGGGCGAAGTCTTTGCGGCCGTCTTCCGTGGCGAAAACTTCCGGGCAGGTCCTGCAGCCGCCCCATCCCCCTAACGAGAGGATGACTTTCAGCCGGGGATTTTTGATCTTAAGGGCGACCATATGCTGGATAATGGCGCTGTCATTGGCATTGCTGACAGAAAGGAGGTTGCCTTTCAAATGGCAGAAGCTGAAGATGATATGGGTCAGTTTTTCCGTGGCAAAGCTGTCCAGTAAAACGTTCTTTCCTGCATAATATCCGATCACGGCAGGTCCGTCTCCGCTCTTTCGGGGGGCTGGCTGTTGCTGGGCCAGGCTGGTGTGGGCAAAAAACAGGCCGGTACCTGTAAAAAGGATAAGAACGAGTGTCGGGAGGGGATGACGGGGGATAAGCATAGATAGTTTTGATGAGGTTCTAAAATGTTGATAAGGGTTAAAAAATCAGGTGTTACCAGGGTAAGGTTAAAAATCCTTAAAGGATAGGCAAGTATCGATTAAGGATAAAGTAAGTATCCTTTAAGGATAGATTAACTGGATTAAGTATCGTTCAAGGATTAGGGTCAAGGATTAGGGTCAAGGATTAGGGTCAAGGATTAGTAAGTATCGAATATAAGTCAGTTGTAATGCCTTCCCAAAGATAAAATGAGAAGTTTTCGTCATCGCTGGCATTTTTTCCGGATATGCCATCCTGGGAGGCGGGTAAGATATTAAAAAAAAATTAGTTAGATTTATCATCCCTAAGTGGAAGCCATTAGAAACCCGTGTCAATCCAGTCCTATGGTGCATTCTCGTGAAAAGTCGTTTTTTTCAGTCGTCCCTTTATCCGGTAATTCCCGGATATGCCTGTTTTTTTTGATAGTGAGCTTTCTTTCCTGTCATTCACCCGATCTTTCCGGTCCTGGTCATTCCTACGATTTTGATCCGGTGTTCACTAAGGCGGACACGCTCTATCCGGATCATAAAGAAAGAGTGCTGGCGTATCTCGATTCGGTATACAATACTTATCCCAATCCCGGTCCGGGGGAGCTTTATAAAAAATATGATTACAAGAGACATTATTTTTTCGAAACCCGGAAGGATTATCCGAAGGCATTGATCTATGTTGACAGTCAATTAGCGGTCATCCGGACCATGTCCGGTGAAAGGGGGTTCGCAGAAGATTATGGCAGGGCTCTGTTTTCAAAAGGAGATATTCTGCAGGCGGAAAGAAAGTACAATGATGCCTTTCTGAATTATTACCAGGGAAAACAGGCTATTGAAAAGACCCGGGATAGCTGTCTGTTCGGTGAATACAGCGGCCGGCTGGGAGTAGCCTGTTATAATCAGGCCAGGTATGGGGAGGCCATCGGTTATTTCGAGGAGGCTTTTTGGGCGCTGGACCATTGTACCGGCAAGGATGCGTACATGAAGTTTGTATACCAGCAGGGGAACCTGGACAATATTGCGCTATGTTATGCAGGGAATGAAAAAACGGACAGCGCCATGTATTATTATGACAGTGCGCTAAGCTATATCCGGAGGAACAGGGGAAGGTTCCTGGAAACCGGGCCGCACAGGCGTTACGGAGAGCTGGCGGAAGGGGTGGTCCTTGGCAACCTGGGCGATGTCTATTATAAAAAAGGGGATACTGCGGCTGCGGAATCATTGTATCAGAAAAGCATCCGGATCAATGTTCAGAAAGAATATGCCAATGAGGATGCTCAATTTACCAGGGTCAAGCTGGTGCGGGTGTACCTGGAGACCCGACGTCTGGGAGAAGCAGGTGCGGAGCTGGCGCAATTACGGCTGTCGCTGGATAGCTTGCCTGGCGAGCAGGTTGAATTACAATGGCGGCAGCTTGAATGGCGCTACAGCGATAGTATGGGGCAGGTCCTGCAGGCCTATCGCTATCTGCAATCCTATCTGCGGTTAAAGGATTCTATGGATAGCGGCAACAAGCCGGCGAATGTGAATGAGGAATTACAGCATATCGCACAGGGCTATGAGCTGGACCTGCTGAAAAAACAGGATGAGATAAAAACTGTCTACCTGGCTATCTTTTTTCTTTTCTTCTTCATGGCCGTTGTGATCATCCTGCTGATCGTGAGGAACTGGAAGCGATCCAGGAAGAATGTGGCTAAACTTACCGATCTGAATCAACGGGTCAGTCTGCAGAATGATCATATGCAAAAAGCGTTGGGGGCCCTTGAGCAGAGCCATCGGGATAATACGCGCATCATGAAGATCGTTGCGCACGATTTACGGAGTCCCATCGGGGCCAGCGGCACTATTGCGGAAATGCTGCTTAAAAAGCCGGATCTGTCAAAGGAACAGCGATCGTTATTGGAGCTGATCCGGGTCTCCAGCCAGAACTCCATCGGCCTGATCACCGACCTGCTGCACATGAATGTCCTTCCGGAAGAAATGAAGAAGGAACCGGTGAATATAAAGGCATCGCTGCAATATTGCGTAGGGCTCTTACAGTTCAAGGCAGGCGCCAAGCAACAGCAGCTGCAGCTGAAGACGGTGGAGGCGACTATTTCATGCAGCCGGGAAAAGATATGGAGGGTGATGAGCAATCTTATTACGAATGCTATTAAGTTCAGCCCCGAGGGTACGGTTATCGAGGTGGATCTGGTCCTTCGGGGGGATGGGGTCCGGATATCGGTAAAAGACCAGGGGATTGGCATACCGGAGGAAATGAAGGAAAAGATCTTTAACCAGTTTACGGAAGCGAAAAGGAGGGGTACTGCCGGGGAAGAGTCTTTCGGGCTGGGGTTGAGCATTGCCAAACAGATCGTAGAGGCGCATGGGGGGAAGATCTGGTATGAGGCTGTAACAAAGGGGGGGACTATCTTTTATATAGAGCTGCCGGGAAAGAGTGATTCGATATAAGGAGAGTGATTCGAGATAAGGGTTTCAGAAAAATCAGGTATGGTATTTAATTACCCGATAAGATCAATTGGGATGAATTTTAAACTTTATTTTTAAGGCCAGCTAAACATTTCATTTATGCCTATCCCACCCATCGATCCTCATTCAGCCGGAAATTCCTGGCGAAGAAGAGAGTTTCTTACGGCTACTTTAACATTATTAGCGGGTTCGTCATTAGCGGGTTCGTCGCTGTTGACGATCCCGCATCCGGCTACGTCTAATGGCCTGACAGGCGCCGGGATAGAAAGGAATGGAATCGATGGTTCCGGACTGATCCCGCATCCGGGATCTGCAGAGGGTCCGGATCTCTCTATCCGCCAGGTGATCGATCGGATACTGGCAGATATTCCCGGAGCTCCTTTCGATAAGACGGTAGATACTGTTAAGACGGGAGATATGGAGCAGCCGGTCAGAGGGATCGTGACCACGATGTTCGCTACGGATGCTGTTATTGAAAAGACGATTCAGCTGGGGGCCAATTTTATTATCGCGCATGAACCGACTTTTTACAATCATGCGGATGAGACGGACTGGCTGGAAGAGGATACTGTCTTCCATTTCAAGAAAGATCTGCTTGACAGGCATGGGATCGTTGTATGGCGTTTTCATGACTACTGGCATGCGCACAGGCCTGACGGGATCCTTATGGGGGTATTGACCGCGATGGGATGGGAGAAGTTCTATAATGCGGGTGAGCCTTCTATCATTACGGTGCCGCCTGTTTCCCTGGGGGATATTTTGGAAAGGGCTAAGAAAGAGCTGGAAATCGGGAAGATCAAGGTGATCGGGGACCTGGCTCAATCCTGCCAGCGGATAGTGATCTCTCCGGGCGCTGCCGGCGGAAGGTCACAGATAGGGCAGCTGCAGAAATATCATCCGGATGTGCTGATTGTCGGGGAGCTAAATGAGTGGGAGACGGCCGAATATATCCGGGATGCCCGTTATCAGGGTAAAAAGATGTCCCTGGTAGTATTGGGCCATTCGGTGAGCGAGGAGCCGGGGATGCAATGGCTGTTGCCCTGGCTGCAGCCGAAGGCGCCGGGGGTGAAGATCACGCATGTACCGTCCGGCGACCCGTTCAGCTATTTGTAAAGATCCGGCGGAATTGGGTATGCCGGCGGAATTGAATATACCTTTTTGAGGATCTGACATAATAGAAAAGGCCGTCTCCGGGAATTTCCGGGACGGCCTTTATGTTTTGGAACGAACTTTCTATTTAGAAATTTCTGCCCTGATCACGTTCAGCGCTCCGCCTGCCACGAACCAGGCAATCTGGGATTCATTATACGTGTGGTTAAGGCTTACCTGATCTTTGCTGCCGTCCTTGTGGTTCAGCACCATTGTCAGGGGTTTGCCGGGGGTAAAAGAGGCCAGCCCTGTGATGTCGATGCTGTCGTCTTCCTGTACCTTCTCATAATCTTCTTTGTTGGCGAAGGTGAGGGCCAGCATGCCTTGTTTTTTCAGGTTGGTTTCGTGGATACGGGCAAAGCTTCTTACGATGATCGCCCGTACGCCGAGGAAGCGGGGTTCCATGGCGGCATGTTCCCGGGAAGAGCCTTCTCCGTAATTTTCGTCGCCTATCACCACGGAGCCGACGCCGGCGGCCTTATAGGCCCTTGCCGTAGCGGGTACGGGGCCGTATTCGCCGGTGAGCTCATTCTTGACGGAATCCGTCTTTTCATTAAAGAAGTTGACGGCGCCGATCAGCATGTTATTGGAAATATTATCGAGATGACCGCGGAATTTGAGCCAGGGGCCGGCCATGGAGATATGATCGGTGGTACATTTCCCTTTGGCCTTGATCAGCAGCTTCAGCCCTTTCAGGTCTGTGCCTTCCCAGGGGGTGAAAGGAGCCAGTAATTGCAGGCGCTGGCTATCCGGCTTAACCGCTACCTGGACGTTCTTACCGTCTTTAGCAGGGGCCTGGTAGCCGGCATCTTCTACGGAAAATCCTTTAGGGGGCAGCTCAACGCCGGTTGGTTCGTCGAGCATGACGTCTTCTCCCTTCTCGTTCTTCAGGGTATCTTTCAGGGGGTTGAAGGACAGGTGGCCGGCGATTGCAAAGGCGGTAACGATCTCCGGGGACGCGACGAAGGCATGGGTGCTTGCCAGTCCATCATTGCGTTTGGCAAAGTTCCTGTTGAAGGAGGTGATGATGGAGTTTTTGCGGTTGGGGTCGTCGATGTGACGGGCCCATTGTCCGATGCAGGGTCCGCAGGCATTGGCCAGGACTATGCCGCCAATCTGGTCGAAAGTCTTCAGAAAACCATCTTTTTCAATGGTGTAGCGTACCAGCTCAGAGCCGGGGGTGATGGTGAATTCTGCTTTTGTCTTCAGGTTCTTATCGATGGCTTGTTGGGCCAGGGAGGCGGAACGGCTGATATCTTCATAAGAGGAGTTCGTGCAGGAGCCGATCAGGGCCACTTCCAGGCGTTCCGGCCAGTTATTGGCTTTTACGGCTTCTGCAAATTTGCTGATGGGCCAGGCCAGATCGGGGGTAAAAGGACCATTTACATGGGGTTCCAGCTCCGTCAGGTTGATCTCGATCACCTGGTCATAATATTTTTGGGGGTTGTCGTATACTTCTTTATCGGGGCGCAGGTAATCCTTGATGCCGTCTGCCAGGGCCGCTACTTCTTCCCGGCCGGTGGCTTTCAGGTAAGCTGCCATTTTTTCGTCATAGGCGAAGAGGGAGCAGGTAGCTCCGATCTCGGCGCCCATGTTACAGATCGTACCTTTGCCGGTGGCGCTCAGGTTGTCGGCGCCGTCTCCGAAATATTCCACAATGGCTCCGGTGCCTCCTTTTACGGTCAGGATGCCGGCTACTTTCAGGATGACGTCTTTGGCAGCCGTCCAGCCGCTCAGCTTACCGGTCAGCTTTACGCCGATCAGCTTGGGCATCTTCAGTTCCCAGGCTAATCCGGCCATTACATCCACTGCATCTGCCCCTCCGACGCCGATCGCCACCATGCCGAGGCCACCTGCATTGGGGGTATGGGAGTCGGTTCCGATCATCATACCACCGGGGAAAGCATAGTTTTCCAGGACAACCTGGTGGATAATGCCTGCACCGGCTTTCCAGAAGCCGATACCGTATTTATTGGAGATGGAAGCGAGGAAATCATAAACTTCTTTATTGACGTCCAGGGCCGTTGCCAGGTCGGCTGTTGCGCCTGTTTTGGCCTGGATCAGGTGATCGCAGTGTACGGTGGAGGGGACGGCTACCTTATCCCGGCCGCAGGTCATGAATTGAAGGAGGGCCATCTGGGCGGTAGCATCCTGCATTGCTACGCGATCCGGAGCGAAATCAACATAATCTTTTCCTCTTTCATAGGCGCGGACAGGAGGTTCGAAAAGGTGGGCATACAATATTTTTTCGGCTAAAGTCAGAGGTGTCCCTACCAGCTTACGGGCGGCATCCACTTTGGAAGGCATTTCCCCGTATAATTTTTTAATAAGATCCAGATCAAAAACCATGATGAATTTTATTTAGATGTTAGATGTAAGCCATTGATACAGACCACAGGCTATCCGCGGGTGGAGCATAGCATCCGGTAATTGAGGATGCGAAATTACCTAATTTACCCTAAAAATGCGTTATCGTATCAACATTAATAGAGTTTAATAGGGGTGGTTCTACTGATTTTTTTTAAATTAGCGTTATGAACAGATTGAAGAATTTCATAGAATGGCAGGTATTTGGTGTCTGTACGGCCATCGGGGAAAAAATGGGTATTGCTACGTCCCGGATAAGGACCTGGTTTATCTATATTTCGTTCCTTACCATGGGGTCTCCACTGATCGTTTATTTTGTCCTGGCCTTTTGGATGAACATTAAAAGATATATTTTATCCGCTCGTAGAAATCCTCTTAAATATCTCTAACTGGACGGAGTCCAGTGCGTACACGAGGCCTGAGGCCGACGTGTACAGGCATTGTGGAATTGCGATAAAAAATTATTTTTTTTGGCAATTTTTTGTCGCAATTCAATAAAGGGCCTATGATCCCTGCTTTTTTTTTCCGTAACTTACCGGAAATAAACGCTGTTCCTTGTTCCAGTTCGATTACTCCTATACTGACTATGGGCAGTTGATGAATGAGCTCGCTCAGCGGCTGAATGCTCCGGTGGTAAATAACCGGCTGCTATTCCCCGAACAGATTGCCTCCGGCAGCCTGACTTTCGTAAAATTGCCGAATGGGATCCATGTGAATATCATTAATTGCAGGATGAACCAGGACTGGCTGCTCTGCCGCAAAAAAATACGGGAAGAGTATTATATTCTCCGGTTTCATGAGCTTACCATCCCCGACACCCTGGAAATCCGGATCGGCAAGGAACGTTTGAAGGAATCCCACACTACCCGTTCGATCGCCTATCTTACCAATACGCTTTCCGACTGGGCATACCTGGGGGCAAAAGGCACGATCTATAAAGGCATCGATGTGCTGTTCGACGCCAGCTGGCTGGCAGGTTACCTGGGGGTTAAGAATATCGATGATGTGTTATCTACCTATCTTTCGCTGCAGGTGGAGAATGTGCATACGGAACCATTGGATAGTGAATACAGGAGACTGATGCAGGAGGTGGTGGAGGTGGATGACAGCAGCCCTATGCGCCTCGCTATTATACAGAACAGGATCATGCTGCTGATCGAACGTTTCTTCATGCGCATTTACGAGCGGAAAAAGAATTCTCATTTTGATGTTCCGCTGTCAAAAACGGATATTGACCGGATGATGCAGGTAGAGACGGCTCTTTCGAGGAATATCTTTGAGCCGGCTCCCACGATCAGCCAGCTGGCTAAGATGGTGTCTATCAGCGAATCGAAGCTGAAAAAGGATTTCAAGCTTATTTACGGCCTGCCGGTATATGAATATTTCCAGAAGATCCGCATGCAGGCGGCCAAGGATAAGCTATTATCGGGTGATCATTCCGTGAAGGAAGTGGCGATGGAGCTGGGGTATTCCAATCTCAGTAATTTTACGATCGCTTTCAAAAAAGAGTTTGGCCTGTTGCCCAGTAAATTGCTGACTGCTTACTGATAAAAAGTTTTTACAGCTATCCTAATCTCCTTTTCAGTTAGTAAAAGCACCAAAAGCAGGATACATTTGCATAGTATTTGATCGTTAAGGTCTGATTCTCTGTCCCGTTTTTAATTCTCATTTTCCAGGAAAGACCAACCCTTATCAGTTTACCCTTTTAAAACGTTGATACCACCTTACGAATCTTCACTAACTGTTCCAGCAAGCCCTGAAGAAGATCCAGTCGCAGCATGTTAGCGCCGTCGCTCTTTGCTATGGCGGGATTGGGGTGTGTCTCGATGAACAGGCCGTTTGCACCGGTGGCAATAGCAGCTTTGGCTATGGTGCCAATTAACTGTGGGTTGCCGCCGGTCACCCCGCTTGTCTGATTGGGCTGTTGGAGAGAATGCGTGCAATCCATTACGACGGGAGCGCCATGTTCCTGCATCCAGGGGATATTGCGGTAATCCACTACCAGGTCCTGGTATCCGAACGTAGTACCTCTTTCTGTGAGGATGATCTTCTCATTTCCTGCTTTTCTTATCTTTTCTACGGCGAATTTCATGGAAGGGCCACTGAGGAACTGTCCTTTTTTAACGTTGACCACTTTCCCTGTTTCTGCGGCTGCGATGAGCAGGTCTGTCTGGCGGCAAAGAAAGGCCGGGATCTGGAGAATATCCACGTATTTAGCGGCCGGGGCGGCTTCATCATGGGCATGGATATCGGAGGTGGTGGGGAGCTTATATTTTTCTCCAACTTTTTTTATTAGTTCGAGGCCGCTGTCATCGCCGATCCCGGTGAAGGAGCCTGCGCTGGTGCGGTTGGCTTTCCGATAGGAGGCCTTGAAGACGTAAGGGATGCCCAGGTTGCGGCAGATTACGGAGACTTTGTCGGCCACTTCCATGACCAGCTCTTCACTTTCCACGACACAGGGGCCGGCTATGAGGAAGAAGCTGTTCTTATCGTAGGACTGATGTTCGAATAGTTGGTGTAGGAATTCCATGGTGCGAAAGTAAGAAAATAGCTGTTAGCTGCAAGCTATTCGCCACCAGCCGGGTTCCGAACGATTTCTCGGGCTGGATGAACAATGCCTTTCGCAGGATAAACGCTCCTCTTTGGCAGGATAGTCCTCAGCCGTTATATTTGCCCCTCAAATGAACAAACCTCTCACCTTCAAATGAACAAACCCCTCAAACGAATAATATGGTAAAAGAAAAAGTACTGGTGATCGGAGCCAGCGGGCAAATAGGCGTGGAGCTCACACTGGCATTGCGTAAGATATACGGAAATAACAATGTGGTGGCGTCCGATCTGCGGGAGGAAAATGAATTGTTAAAGGGCAGCGGCCCCTATGTGTCGCTCGACGTCATGAATAAGGAGATGCTGCATGTGCAGGTGATCCGGCAGAATATTACCCAGATCTACCTGTTAGCGGCTATTCTTTCGGCCACCGGTGAAAAAAATCCCAATCTGGCCTGGCATCTGAACATGCAGGGGTTATTGAATGTGCTGGATATTGCCCGGGAAGAAAAATTGCATAAAGTATATTGGCCCAGCAGCATTGCCGTGTTCGGGCCTACCTCTCCCAAGCAGGATTGTCCCCAGCGTACGGTCATAGAGCCCAGTACGGTGTATGGGATCAGTAAATATGCGGGAGAGTTCTGGTGTAATTATTTTTTCGAGCGTTATGGGGTGGATGTAAGGAGCATACGTTATCCGGGATTGATCAGCTATAAATCCGCTCCCGGGGGCGGGACGACGGACTATGCCATCGAGATCTTCCACGAGGCGCTGGAGGATCGCCGGTATAAATGTTTTTTGAAAGAGGATACCTATCTTCCGATGATGTATATGCCGGATGCGATCCGGGCGACTATTGAATTAATGGAGGCCCCGGCGGCCAAACTGACTGTCCGGACGGCTTATAATGTGGCGGCACTTTCCTTTTCGCCCAAAGAAATATCCGGGGAGATCCAAAAACATATGCCTGATTTTGCTATCAGCTATGAGCCTGACTACCGGCAGAATATTGCCAACAGCTGGCCTGCCAGCATCGATGACTCTGTGGCCCGGGCAGACTGGGGCTGGAAGCCGGAGTACGATCTGTCCCGCATGACGGCCGATATGCTGGAGAACCTGAAGGGATAGGACTGCCTTCCGCTCAGATCGGAGGATTGGCAGAAGATCGACCGCGGATGGACTGGCAGATCGATGGAAGATTGACCGGTGGATTGACCGGCAGACCGATGGAAGATCGACCGGCGGATCGTGTGACTGCGGGAATTTGTCACCTGCGTGTTAAAAACCGGCAAACAGCCTACCATTTTGATAGACTTTATGGGAAAGAGCGCCTTTTTTTATTAAATTGCTCTTTCACTTTTAACCTGGCCTTTATGGTACGCATTCTTTCGGCGGCAATTTTTCTGATGAATCTCTTTACGGCAGCGCCTGTGATGGCTGATACGGCAGTGCCTGTGACGGCAGCGTTCCGGCCTGATCGCCAACTCCGCAACGGGCCCTGGCGGGCAATTCTGGCGCGAAAGGATGGGGCAGAGATCGTCTTCAATTTTGAGGTGAAGGACAGCGCCGGGAAAAAGGTCCTCTACATCCGGAATGCGGATGAGCGCTTGTTGGTGGATGATATAATTATACAGGGAGATTCCGTGCTGATCCGGTTGCCGTTTTTCGAATCCCAGTTCAGGGCTGTTCTGACGAAGGAGGGGAACCTGGAAGGGGTCTGGCTCAAGCGGGGGGCGGATAGTTATCAGTCCGTTCCCTTCCGGGCTGTTTATGGAGAATCCTTTCGGTTTGCTGTTGTGGGATTAACTGGTTCGGGGAAAGTTGTTGGTGCCGGGAGTGCTGCCGGCACGGGAGAAGGCTCCGGGATGGGGGGAACTGCCGGTGTTACGGGAAAGTCCAGCCATTCGGGAAAGTCTGCCCTTCCGGGCGGATGGAGCGGCCCGAATGTTTCGGGGCGCTGGAGGGCGGTCTTCCGGACGACGGATGGCAAGGATACTACTTTACGGATCGGGGAGTTTGAACAGAAAGGGCAACGGGTAACAGGCACTTTTCTGGATGTGGGGGGCGATCTCCGCTACCTGGAGGGGATGGTTACGGAGGATAGTCTGAAACTTTCCTGTTTTGACGGAGGGCATGCCTATTTATTTACGGCGCGTATCGGGGGAGATTCCCAGTTGTCGGGAGGCCGGATGTTTGCAGGAGCGACGGGTTATGAGACATGGGCGGCGGATAAGGATGCCAACGCGAAATTGCCTTCTGCCTTCACCATTACAAAATGGAAGAAGGAGACAGGTCCGCTGCGTTTTACTTTCCGGGACATCGATGGGAAGACGGTATCGCTGGGAGACGAACGTTTTAAAGGGAAGGTGGTGTTGGTGCAGATCATGGGCAGCTGGTGTCCGAATTGTATGGATGAGACCCGCTTCCTCAGCGGCTTTTACAACGAATATAAAAATAAGGGGGTGGAGATCGTCGGGCTGGCGTACGAACGCAGCACGGATTTTGTCCGCTCGCAAAATAGTCTTCGCAGTTTCCAGCAGCGATTCCAGGTAAAATATCCTATGCTGATCACCGGGGTGAGCGTGGGGGATCCGGAGCGTACGGAAAAGACCTTACCGCAGCTGGAGAAGATCCTGAATTTTCCTACCACGATATTTGTGGGTAGGAAGGGGGAGATCGAAAAGATCCATACGGGCTTTAGCGGCCCGGGGACGGGGGTGCATTATGAGGAGGAGAAGAAAGCTTTTTATAAGACGGTGGATGGGTTGCTGGAGCAATGAGCCGCGGGCAGGCGCGCATGGATGGCCGATTGAATGATGGGGAGGATGGCCGGTGCAGTGATGCGGGCGAACTGCGGGAGGTTTTGTTTTGGTGGCGGGGCTTATTTCCACAGAACAGTTCCTATATATTTTGATTGTTCGACAAATCCCATATACCGGGAGTCCTGGGTATTCTCCCGGTTATCTCCCAGAACGAAGAACTTACCGGCCGGTACGCGGATCGGCCCGAGATGATCCCGGTTCCAATTTTTTTTGTATACCCGGAAAATAGCTTCTTCCCGCATTCCGGGGGGCAGGATATATCTTTCACAAGGTAATTGGCTGCGTTGTACATACTTATCCTCTAAAGGGGCATATAAGGTATCGGGATAGGGGGGAATGGTGTAAGAAAGGGCCCGGTCAAAGACGATCCCGGTAGTATCTTTTTTGTCGATTTTATAAATATGCATCAGGGAAAGGTGCTGATCTTCATTTTTTCCGTTGACGAATAATGTACCGGCCCTGATCTCAATGGTATCACCCGGAAGGCCACAAAGCCGGTGGGTCCATATGCCAGGTCCGGTGTCCGGTGTTACGACCCGGTAACACAGATAACGAAGCCGGCGGGGTTTTAGAAGGTTGGATGTAAAGAAGAATTGGCCGGGTTTAAGCGTCGGTCGGTTGACGGAGCTGGTTACCGAAAAGAATTGAAGCGCAAGAGTGACCCTGCCTAGTATCCAAAGGGCGATAACGAGGCCGGATGCGACGCAGGCAATGATTAGGGGTTTCAATGTTACGGGTTATACAGGTATTAGGGTTCTGCCAAATTATGCAAGTTCTTCAAGACTACAAATAGGTCCGGAAATAAATTAAACAGGGGGGTGGGGAAATGTGGAAAGCCCAGGGATTCCTGTGGAAAGGTTAGCCGGTCACCGACAGAAATTTCAGTAAATTGCACCCATGCAACAATACCTGGATCTACTGCAGCATATCCTTGATAAAGGGGTGTCCAAGACGGATCGTACCGGGACCGGCACCCTCAGCTGTTTTGGCTACCAGATGCGGTTTGACCTGGCCGAAGGGTTCCCGCTGGTGACCACTAAAAAACTGCATCTGAAAAGCATTATTTATGAATTGCTCTGGTTCCTGCGGGGTGATACGAATATAAAATACTTAAAAGAGCATGGGGTCAGCATCTGGGATGAATGGGCTGATGCGAATGGCGACCTGGGTCCTGTATATGGCAAACAATGGCGTAGCTGGGAAGGCGCTGATGGGCAGGTGGTGGACCAGATCACGCAGGTGATCGAACAGATCAAAAAAACGCCGGATAGCCGCCGTCTGCTCGTGAGCGCCTGGAATGTGGCGGACCTGCCGGATATGGCCCTGATGCCCTGTCATATTATTTTCCAGTTCTATGTGGCTCCTCCAACGTCCGCGGGCGGCCCGGGAAAGCTGAGCTGCCAGCTGTATCAACGCAGCGCCGATTCCTTTCTGGGCGTTCCTTTTAACATTGCCAGTTATGCGCTGCTGACTTTAATGGTGGCGCAGGTATGCGGGCTGGAGCCGGGTGAGTTCATTCATACGTTCGGCGACGTACATCTTTATAACAATCACCTTGAGCAGGCCCGGCTGCAATTGACCCGGACGCCCTTTCCGTTACCTGTTATGAAGCTCAACCCGGCCGTGAAAGATATTTTCGGGTTCCGGTTCGAGGATTTCACCCTGGAAAACTACCAGAGCCATCCGGCGATCAAGGCGCCTGTGGCTGTGTGATCCCCCACCCCCCCTAAGGGGGGAGACTTTCACCCACCGGAGAGGTCCCGAATACCTAAATCCGCTAACATATTTTTGGGTATTTTTGGGAACAGTAAATTTCTAATGTTTGTGATAAAAGAAATAAAGATTGCTAATTTCAAGTCTGTTCAAGAATTAAGTCTTCCTCTTAGCCGGTTTAATGTACTAATTGGTTCAAATGGCTCTGGCAAGTCCAATATTTTAGAAGCAATTGCATTTGGAGCCGCAGCATCAGGGGATAAACTTGATAATGAATTTCTTGGTTCAAGAGGCATCAGAACTTCTGACTCAAGATTAATGAAGAGTGCCTTTTCGTCTGAGCTTCTTTCAAAACCCGTTAAATTAGAGTTCGGGGTAGAGGAAGAAACGCTTTCTTTTACGATTGAAGAAGAAGAGAAACCTATTCTGAAATGGAGCGTACAAGAAAAAAAAATACTTGAGGAATCTATAAAATCCGCATTAATTTCAGTTTATAGTGAGGGTTTTGACGATATTAAAGCGAAAGAATTTGGTTTTACAGAAGAAGTTTTGCAAAGGCAACGGACCCATTCATTACAATTGCAACATTTGCTTCGGAATGGAGACAACGAATCTTTAAATAAGTGGGTTCGAGCCGCTTTGGGAGATCTTCGTTTCGATGAATTGTATAAACAAGGATATTATAATGAGCTGTTAGCCAATTTTATAATTTATAGTCCTGAAATCAGTTCTTTAAGAAAATTCGAAGAAGAAAGCCAAATCAAACCTCTAGGCATAAAAGGGGAAGGGCTTTTTAACCTGCTGCAAATTTTTAATGAAAGTTATGGTGCTGAAACTATTAATGAATTAAAGAAATACCTGAATGTAATCGAATGGTTTGACGACTTTGAGGCAGTGTCTGATCGAACTACCGGAAGAAAGAACCTGGTGATTAAGGACCGATATATTCCAGATATATCATTAAATCAAAATAATGTTAACGAGGGTTTCTTATTTTTGCTCTTTTATATTTCTTTAATTGTTAGTAAAGAAACTCCATCCTTTTTTGCCATAGATAATATCGAGGCTTCTTTCCATCCCAAACTTTGTAAAGATCTGACTGAAAATTTAATACAATTGTGTAATCATCACAATAAACAACTCATTTTAACTACCCATAATCCTTTTGTTTTGGATGGTTTAGACCTTAATGACAGCAATCAAAGCCTTTTCGTTGTCAGAAGAAATTCTGAAGGAGAGACTATTGTAGATAAAATTGATAAACAACCTAAAAACATAAAGCTATCTGAGGCCTGGATGCGGGGATATATAGGGGGACAACCAGAAACTATAGACTAATGCGATTTGCAACTGTTAGTGAGGGTAAAACGGATTATATAGTATTAAGAAATCTATTGGTGGGGTTTTGGGGCGATAAGAATCTGCCAGTAGCAAGAATTCTTCCTGAAGCCGACGAGCCAGTTGGATGGGGGAATTTATTGAATTATTTATCTACAGATAAGTTTAGAGCGATTTTTGAGTTTAATGATTATGTCATCGTTCAAATCGACGCTGATAAATGTGAAGAGTGGGGAGATGGCTTACAGCAAATTGGCGCGGATTCTTCAAAAATTGATCTTTTCGTGCAGGATATTAAGAATGTCCTGATCAGAAGGATTGGAGAGGTTTTTTATAATACTAATAAGGGGAGGATTCTATTTGCCATTAGTGTTCAGGATATAGAATGTTGGCTTCTTCCTTTTAATGCAACTCTTTCGGCGCATTATTCAAAAATGGTAGGTTGTGGAAAAGCTTTAGAATATATCCTAACGCCTCGGGGAATATCTCTGAATCAAAAGAATTATAATGATGGAAAACATTATGATGAACTTTCTAAGGGAATGAAAAAGAGTAAGGAATTAATGCAGAAATGTATATTAAATCCTAGTCTTAGAATTTTTGTTGATACTCTTTTAAGTTTTTTTCCACCATCGGCAGTTCAACAAAATAAGACCCTAGACGATTTTACTTTGGATGATCCTAATATTCTTCCACCCTTTTTGTCAGATCAAAGCACAAAACCAAGCGAATAGAATATTTATGAGCTATATATATTATTATTAATGTATGTATTCTTCTTTTTTTAAAAGAATCAAATATTCATCAGATTTATGATAATTAGTCTAATCGCGGCAGCCAGCACTAATAATGTAATCGGTAAGGACAATCGGCTGCTCTGGAATTTGCCGAATGACATGAAATTTTTTAAGAATACCACCTGGGGCATGCCGGTAGTAATGGGGCGGAAGACCTATGATGCCTTGGCGGGGCAGCCTTTGCCGGGAAGGTTCAATTTCGTGATTACCCGTAACAGGGATTGGGATCCGCATCATGAAAAAGTGAAAGTGGCCGATTCCCTGGGGGCAGCGATCCGGGAGGCCCGGGAGACGGATTGCAAAGAGATATTTGTCATCGGAGGCGGGCAGATCTATCTGGAATCCATGGCGATCGCTGATAAAATATACCTGACCCGCGTACATACGCTCGTAGAGGGGGATGCCTGGTTCCCGGAGATCGACGAAAAGGAATGGAAATTGACCAGCAACCAGGATTTTCCTGTCGATGAAAAACATGCGTATGCATACAGCTTCCAGGTTTGGGAGCGCACCCCATAACCCCACCCCGTACCCCCTGAAAGAGGAATAGAAAGGGGGAATTCTCCGGGGAGATTTCAGAAAAAAAATGAGATGAACGCAATGAATCAAAATAGCGGAGAGTATCCAGACTCCCCCTTTAGGGGGCTGGGGGGCTATTCCCGTCTTCAGCTTGCTCAAAAATACGTACGATATTACCTGACTGCCTCCAACGGGAAAGGGCATGGGATTCATTCCCCTTTTGTTTTTGATTTTGTCCGCCGGGTGCTGAATGATGCCACACCTTATCCGGAGTATGCGTCCATTGAACGATTGCGGCGACAGCTGGAAAAGGACCGGGCTCTCTTGCAGATAGAGGACATGGGCGCCGGCTCGGCTGTGAATGCCACCCGGCAACGGAGCATTGGGGAACTTGCAAAACATGCGGCCAAGCCGGCTAAGCTGGGCCAGCTGCTTTTTCGCATAACACGATATTATCAGGCCGGGGCGATACTGGAACTGGGGACTTCCCTGGGTTTGTCGACTGCGTACCTGGCTGCGGGGAAGGCTGAGGTATTTACGATCGAGGGAGCGCCGGCCGTTGCGGCGGTTGCGGAAAGAAATTTCCGGTCGCTGGGTGCGGAAAATATAGATCTGACGGTGGGTAATTTCGATGATGTGCTGGAGGCGACGCTGGACAGGGCTGGTATTGTTGACCTGGCTTTTGTTGACGGGAATCACCGGCTTGAGCCGACACTGCGTTATTTTAATTCGTTGATGCAGCGGTCATCCGCTTCTTCTGTGCTGATTTTTGACGATATTCACTGGAGCCCGGAGATGGAAGAAGCCTGGGAATCGATCAAACAGGATAGCAGGGTATATCTTACGATCGATCTTTTTTTTATAGGGCTTGTTTTTTTTCGGGATGAATTCAAAGTGAAGCAGGATTTTATTATCCGGTTTTGAGGCTGTCAGGAAGGCAAGGAGGTAGGGGGCTGCGAAAGTACAGGCTGCCTGAAAGCAATACCGCCTGAAAATACAGCTTGCCCGAAAGCAGCGCCGCGTAAAAGAGCGGATTGTTGGTGGATGTTTTCCAACAAAAAGAACTAAGGGCGTGTAAGAAATATTGCGTAAATTAAGGGTGTAACTAACCCTCCACTATGATCGTCGGCGTACTCAAGGAACCATCATTCGAATCCAGAGTTTCGTTACTGGCGGAAGGTGTTGTCGCCCTGATAAAAAAGAACGTGTCGGTTTGGGTGGAGCCGGGGGCAGGTGAGAAAGCCTTTTGCAGCGATGAGGATTATCTCAAAGCGGGGGCGATGATCCGGGCCCGGCCGGAACTTCTGGCAGAGGCGGATGTACTGCTGGGGCTGCAATGCGACGATATTCCCGCTACGGTACAAAATAAGATACTGATCGGCATCTACCAGCCGCTCTACCATCAGAACCTGATGTCTGTCTGGGCCAAGCAGCATATAACGAGCTTTAGTCTGGACATGTTACCCCGTACTACCCGGGCGCAAAGCATGGACGTTCTCAGCTCCCAGGCGAATATTGCCGGCTATAAGGCCGTCTTGCTGGCGGCTAATTTGTTTCCCCATTATTTTCCCCTATTCATGACTGCAGCCGGGAGCATCCCTCCCGCAAAAGTATTGATCCTGGGCGCAGGGGTGGCAGGTTTGCAGGCTATTGCCACGGCCCGTCGTCTGGGCGCGGTGGTGGAAGTATTTGATACCAGGCCGGCGGTGAAAGAAGAAGTGATGAGCCTGGGCGGGAAATTCGTTGAAGTGGAAGGAGCTGCGGATGCGTCTACCGGAGGGGGGTATGCTGTTGAACAATCCGCTGACTTTTTACAAAAACAAAAGGAAAAGATCGCGGAGAGCATTGCCAAAGCGGACATTGTCATTACTACGGCCCAGATACCCGGGAAGCAGGCTCCTGTACTGGTAACGACTTCGATGATCGGGGCCATGAAAAAAGGATCGGTGATCATCGATCTGGCTGCTGCGACAGGGGGCAATACGGAACTGACAAAGGATAAGGAGACCGTGATCCATAAGGGAGTAAGCATTGTAGGAAATTCGGCTTTGCCTTCGTCCATGCCTTATGACGCCAGTAAGCTGTATGGGAAAAATGTATTGAATTTTTTGCAGCTGCTCATGGATAAGGAGGGGAAGCTGCAGCTGAATTTTGAGGATGATCTGGTGAAGGGATGTTGCATTACCCATAATGGGGAAGTGGTGCATGAGAAGGTGAAGGGGGGATTTTGAATTTTGAATGGGGGAGCGGTGTTAACTATTGAAATAAGTTTTACATGGCAACTATATTAACCTGGATCAGTGATCAACAGCAAATGATCTATATCGTGATCCTCATGATCTTTCTGGGAATTGAAGTGATCGGCCGGGTGCCGAGTGTATTGCATACGCCGTTGATGAGCGGGGCTAATGCCATTCATGGGGTTGTGATCATCGGGGCGATCATTGTAATGGGAAAGGCGGAGAGCGACAATTATCTGGCCCTTGCGCTTGGGTTCCTGGCGGTGATCGTGGGGGCCCTGAATGTGGTAGGAGGTTTTGTGGTGACGGACAGAATGCTGGAAATGTTCAGGAAGAAACGTTAGCGGGAACTAATCAGAGAACGCTGATCAACCCGGAACCTGCAAGGAGTTGCCGAAAGAATTTAGCGGGTGAGGCTTGGGGAATAAGCGCAAAACCAACCATATGGGCATAAGCATTCTTACCGTCTGTTATCTGATCGCGTCTGTTACGTTTATTCTCGGCTTGAAAATGCTATCGAATCCGGCGACTGCCCGAAAGGGAAATCTTATTGCGGCAGGAGGTATGACCCTGGCGATCCTGGGTACTATATTTTTGTATGAGGAGAACGGTCAGCGGCTACATAACTACGGATGGATCTTTGGCGGCATTTTTATAGGGGGGATCATCGGCACGATGACAGCGAGGAAGGTGAAGATGACGGCTATGCCTGAACTGGTGAGCCTGTTTAATGGAATGGGAGGGGCCTGCGCGGCATTGATCTCTATTGTGGAGTTCGGGCGGTTGGTGAGGGCCGATATGGGGATCACGGCGCCCCAGGGCGAATTGCTGATCATTCTGTTGGGGTTGATCATCGGCTCCGTTTCTTTTGCGGGAAGTATGATTGCCTGGGGTAAGCTGAATGGGAGGATAAAAGATGTCGTGTTCAGGGGCCAGCATCTTGTAAACCTGTTTTTTCTTTTATTACTGGTCGCCGGGGCTGCCTATCTGATCAACTCTATGGATTTCGGGGTTACCTTCGGAGGGCAACCGCTCGGGCTGCATTTTGCAGCGGAGCCCTGGGTAAAGCCTTTTTTCTATTCTATTTTCGTCCTTGCTCTCGTATACGGTATTCTCTTTGTCCTCCCCATCGGGGGCGCCGATATGCCCGTGGTAATTTCTTTATTAAACTCCTTTACCGGCGTGGCGGCAGCCTGTGGCGGCTTCCTGTATGATAACAGGGCCATGCTGACGGGCGGTATCCTGGTCGGCGCTGCCGGTACGCTGCTGACGATATTGATGTGCAAGGCAATGAACCGGTCTTTAATGAACGTGCTGATCGGCTCTTTTGGGGGCGGGGCTGTTGCAACGAATGGGACCGGTGGAGTTGGAAAGAAGCAGGGAGTTTATAAAGAGATCTCCCTCAGCGATGCGGCCATGATCATGAGCTATGCTCATAAAATAATGATCGTTCCGGGATATGGTCTGGCGGTGGCGCAGGCGCAGCACGTCTGTCATGAACTGGAGAAATTGCTGACGGAGAAAGGGGTGAATGTAAAATATGCCATCCATCCCGTGGCGGGCCGTATGCCGGGGCATATGAATGTATTGCTGGCTGAAGCGGATGTGGACTATGATAATTTACTGGAAATGGAACAAGCCAATGCTGAATTTCCCACCACCGATGTGGTCATTGTATTAGGCGCCAATGATGTCGTCAACCCTGCTGCGAAGAACGATCCCGGTTCTCCGATATATGGCATGCCGATCCTGGAAGTGGAAGCTGCAAAGACCTGTATTGTCAACAAGCGGTCCATGAAGCCGGGATACGCCGGTATCGAGAATGATCTTTTCTTCCAACCTAAGACTTCCATGCTGTTCGGGGATGCGAAGAAGGTATTACAGGATCTGATCGCGGAGATTAAGAGTTTGTAAACAGCTGCTGTTTATTGCGGTAAGCTATAGGGCTTCCGGCGGATATTTCAATGGTTGAGGGATGACGGGTAATTTTTGTTTTAATTATCCTGTTCCTGCCGGGGTATAAATGCGTTTTTTTTTATATCTTGGCATACGTCTCTTCAAAAAAATGGATTACTCTCTACAAAACGACCCCGGTCTTATTGTATTGGTCAGGCAAGGGGATATGGCTGCTTTTACTGAATTATATAACCGGCATTGGAAGCCGTTGTATATTTCGGCGAGGAATATACTTCGCACCCGGGAAGCAGCCAAAGATATTGTGCAGGAAGTATTTACGGCTCTCTGGCAGAATAAGGCCAGTCTGGATATCCGGCATCCCAAAGCCTATTTGCAGCAGGCAGTGCGTTTCCAGGTGTTAAAGGCTATCCGTTCTGATAAGACGAGCGCAGATTTCTATCATCGGCTGGCGGAGGTTTCCAATGAAATGATCATTGAAAATCATCTTCTCTTTAAAGAATTGCAGCATGTTGTCGCAGAACTTATACAATCGTTGCCGGAAGATTGCCGCCAGGCCTTTCTTTTGAGCAGGGACCAGCATCTTTCTTATAACCAGATAGCGGAAAGGCTGAATGTATCTGTAAAAACAGTGGAGAAAAAGATGTCCCGTTCTCTTAGGTACCTTCGTACCGGGCTGGGCAAATCGGCTATTTCGCTTTATTTTCTGATGGTTTTCACTTACTTGTTACAAGGCTTCTGATAAACTTTTCTTTTTTGCGTAGGGTGGCTCTTCTTTTTTGGTACTAAATATAGATTCCAATGGAAAGAGAACACTTCATACAACTGATCGATAAGTACTTGTCCCGTACAGCTACCCCTGCTGAACGGCGGCTCCTGGAAGAATATTATGCACAGCTGGCTGCGAAGGATCCTGCTAACTTTCAGGAAACGGACGAGGATATAATGGCGGATGAGGAATCAATCAGGGCGGCAATCCTGAAAAGGATAACACCGGGGAGGAAAAAGGGCACAGGGTATTTAGTTCCAATGCGTTACCGTAGACTCGCGTGGACAGCTGCCGTATTTACAGGGGTTTTGTTGTGTGTTGGTGGTTGGTACCTGGGACATCATAAAGGGCAAAACAAGGCTGAGATCACCAAGGCTGAGGTTGCCCTGCAAAATGATATTGTTCCAGGTGGTAATAAGGCCATACTGACTTTGGGAGATTCTACGAGGATAGTGCTGGATACGGCAAGGAACGGGACCGTTACGGCTCAGGGGAATATGAGGATCATGAAATTGGAGGATGGTCAATTGACATATGGTGTGGCAGGTGCGGACAGCGAAGCTAATGGGACCGGGGGGACTCCGAAAATTGTTTACAATACACTTACTACTCCACGCGGCGGCCAATATAAAATCACGCTGTCGGACGGAACACAGGTATGGCTGAACGCCGCTTCCTCCCTGCGTTACCCGACTATCTTCGCTGGCAGGGAAAGGGTGGTGGACATCACCGGGGAAGCCTATTTCGAGGTGAGTCCCGACGAACACAAGCCTTTTACGGTCAGGGCGAATGGAGCGGAGGTACAGGTATTGGGGACGCAATTCGATATAATGGCCTATGAGAATGAAGCGGAGCAGCACATCACATTGCAATCCGGTGGAGTGAGGATCAGTAAAGAAAATTCTTCCCGGGTCCTCAGACCCGGACAACAGGCCCGGCTATCGTCGTCAGAAGCTATCAGGATAGTGGAAGATGCGGATGTGGAGGAGGCCCTGGCCTGGAAGAATAACCTGTTCTCCTTTAATGATGCATCCATCGAGACGGTCATGCGGCAGCTCGCCCGCTGGTATGATGTGGATGTAAAGTATGCGGGCATCGTCTCGCAGCATTTTAACGGGAATATCCCCAGGTCGGTAAGCCTGTCCAGGATATTTGTCATGTTGGAATTGACAGGGAAGGTGCATTTCGGGATAGAAGGCAGGCAAATAATAGTGTCTCCTATATGATAACAGTAATGTACCCTATTTTGTATTAAATATATCCGGGGAAGAGCCCAAAAAAGCCGGATTCTGGATGTGACAGAATCCGGCGGAAGGCGCCGATAAATTTCGGGCCTGATCGGGCAATTTTCTAAGATATAGATGTAACTGCTTATTAATTAACCCAAACAAGGTAAAAGTATGAAATTTTTTTCCTGTAAGCACCGCTATGGAGCGGAATTACTAACCAAAACGGCATCGGTAATGAAATTAACCATTGCTTTATTATTGGTGACCTGCCTGCAGGTCCATGCCATGGGCGGTTTTTCACAAGAGATCACTCTTTCAGAACGAAACGCCCCGTTGGAGAAGGTCTTTAAGATGATCCGAAAACAGACCAATTATTTATTCCTGTATACCAGGGAAGAGCTGCAAAATGCCAGGAAGGTAAATATCGATGTAAATGGCGCCACCTTGGAGCAGGTATTGACTTTATGTTTTAAAGATCAGCCGCTGCAGTATACGATCATGGAGAAAACGGTTATCGTCAAGCATTTGACGATGGTGAGCGTCGAGGCTCCCCCTCTCTTGCCTCCTGTCATCGTGAATGGAATTGTTACCGATTCGGCGGGCCATCCTCTGCCTGGTGTCACTATCCTGGTCAGGAATACGAAGATACAAGGCCTCACGGACGCATACGGAAAGTTTAAGCTGAATGTACCTTCCGCTAATTCGATATTGGTATTTACCAGTGTTGGATATGTAAAAAAAGAGGTGTCAGCAGGGAGCGGAGAGGTCCTTACAATTATTCTCCATAGTAATCCCAAAGAGCTGAATGAGGTTGTGATCACGGGCTTTGGAGAGTCCAGGAACAGGAGAAGCCTGGGTTATTCCATAACGCAGGTATCGGGTGATGACATTCGAACTGCTAATGCCGTAAACCCCATCGCTGCTTTACAGGGAATGGTGCCGGGGCTGCAGGTGCAATCGGGCGTTGGGGGCCCGCAGTCAACGCCGCGCTTTTTAATAAGGGGCAGCGCCTCATTGGATCCTTATGGGAATCAACCGCTGATAGTAGTGGATGACGTAATTATGGATGATAATGTGGTATTGCCCAATAAGGGGAATGCCCAGGACTTTGGCAATATACTTAAAGACATCAACCCGGATGATGTCGAATCGGTAAGTGTATTAAAGGGAGGCGGTGTTACGGCCTTGTATGGCAGCAAGGCGTCCAACGGAGTTATCCTGATAAAAACAAAAAAAGGATTAGTCAGCAAAGGACTCGGTATTTCATTTACCCAAAGATTGCAATGGGACGTCCCCTACAAGACGGTCGATTTCCAAAATCAATTTGGCTCAGGACTGGGATTGACCGATTTTACCACAGGAACCGACAGCGTCCTGCAAATAGATCCCAGCACTTACGGTTATAATTTTGGACCGGAAATGACCGGGCAGACTGTTAGAGATATCACCGGAAAAATAGTCAAAAACAACCCGCGGCCGCATAATATTCTGGATGCCTTTCGTACAGGCTTTATGCGCAACACCAACGTCAGCATATCCGGAGGAAATGAAAGAGGCACGTTCAGGCTTTCCTACTCCGATCTGGGTTCGGGAGGTGTCGTTCCCAATAATGATCTGAAAAGGAATAGCATCAATCTCAGGGCTACACAACGGCTGGCCAGCTCTGTCCTTGTCGACGCCAACATAGCGTACACACATTCCAATGTATTGAACCCGGCATACAACGGCGGGCCGGCCGAAGGACCCGGCAACGGAGGAATAGCCAGTACCTTTGTATACGGAGGCGTACGGAATTATGATACCAAATACTGGCTGACCCATTATATCGATCCGGTCAACGGAGGAGTAAATCTGAACGACTACTCCGGACTTTCCTTTGTGTGGTTTTCTCTCTTTCAGAATCAGGCCCGTCAGATCGAAGAAAATTTCAGAGGCAGTGTTGATCTGAAAGCCACTCTTGCCAAAGGCCTGGTGCTGGAAGGAATTACCAGCCTGGATTATTTTGGCCGTAATAACGAGAACAAACAACGGGGGCAGGATGTCGGTTTTGCTACCCCCAGCTATTCCACCTATGTGGCAAATGTGCGTTCCAACCGTTACAGGGCCAACCTCAACTATTCCACTAAATTAAATAGTACGATGAATATGGGATTACAGGCCGGAGGCGAAGCGATCAGCAATATAGGAGCTGGGACGACCACTACCATGAATGGGCCTGTCTTACCGGATGTATACCGGATCTCCAATTCTTCCAAACCTCCGACAGTGACCGAAGACAAGCCTAACCAAAGTCGGACCTATGCTCTGTTTTTCCAGGGCAACTTTTCCTTCCGGGACAATATTTACATCGATGTCTATGGAAGGAATGAATGGAACTCCACGCTGGTATATAATGATGGTCATGGAAAATACTCCTATTTTTATTCCGGCGCAGACATGGCATGGGTTTTTACTGATGCGATGAAGTTGCCCTCCATCTTTGACTTCGGGAAATTGCGCCTGTCTTACGCTGCGGTGGGCGGCGGCGCCAACGCGCCATATATTGCCAATACAGGTGCTTTCGTCGCCAATAATCAGTATATGTCCAACACCGGGGTGACGGTCGTTAATTATTCCTATGGTTCTACTATCTTACCCAATCAGTCCCTGGTGCCTACCAATATAAGCAAAATAGAGGCTGGATTGGAATTGAAGATGCTGCGCAACAGGCTGGGCGCGGATATCACCTTTTATACGCAGGATAATAAGAAGCAGATCATCAATTTCGGTACTCCCTCGACATCCGGTGTAACAGGCGCACTTCTTAATGACGGTACGGTGCGTAACAAGGGCTGGGAAATACGCCTGACCGGCACGCCGGTACAAACGAAAAATTTTTCGTGGAATACTTATTTCAACTATACGCGCAATAGAAATACGATCCTGGCCCTTCCATATGGCTTAGACTCCAAACAAATAGGCGGCGGCGACGGCTTCCAGGTCCTTGCTAAAAAGGGAGGCGAATACGGGACACTTACCGCCACCTACGGATATGCGCATTACCAGGCCCAGGACGCACATGGCAATCCCATTGCAGACCCTGCGAACGGCAAGCGCGTACTTAGTATCGGCGGCGCCAGCAGCTCCTCGGTATATGTAAGGGCGCAGAATTATCCACAGGGCTCGAGCCAACAGCCCGTTATTGGTTCCATTACCCCTAATTTCCTGGGTAACTGGCGCAACGATTTCAGCTATAAGAATTTCTCATTGAGCGTTATCATGGATTCTAAATTCGGTGGAAAGATCTATTCCCTGACAGAAGACTATGGCTCCTGGCTGGGCAGCATGAAGAGCACCTTGCCGGGCCGAACCAATGCACTCGGCGGTCTTACCTATACCAACGCAGGCGTTACCCGGCCCAGCGGTGTTATCATGGATGGTGTTTACAGGCAGGGATCAGTTATTACGGGCCTTGACGGACAGCAGCACGACCTTTCAGGGATGAGCATGCAACAGGCATATAAAAATGGATGGATACTGCCTACCAACGCCAGCAGTATGTATCAGAATACACATAGCTGGGCGAACGGCATCAGGGAATCAGCCATCTTCACCTCTTCCTGGGTGTCCCTGCAGCAGGTGTCCGTTGGTTATAACCTGCCCGCCGGGATAGCCGCTAAAGCAAAAATGAACAGCCTTCGCCTGTCTTTGAGCGGTTACAACCTGATATACATATATAATAACGCGCCCGATCATGTCAACCCGGATAATCTAAGCAGCAGCGGCTCCGATGCGATGACCGAAACGTCAGCCATGCCCTATATCCGCAGTTTTGCTTTTTCGATCTTTGGCAACTTTTGATAACAGCGCAGAAAAATTATAAGAGTAAAAAAGACAATCATGAAAAATTTCCGTTCGATATATATAGCGATATTATTCCCGGGCATCCTATTGGCCTCCTGTAGGAAACAATTTGCCACCATGAATACGGATCCGGACGCCGTGTTGAGCATTCCTCCGGAATATGAGTTCAGTTCCGGTCTGCTCGCTATAAATAATAATACCGGTGAAAATTATTGGGATTACGACCGCGCCATCTATTATTGGGCGCAGAGTTTTTCTTTTCAGGATGCACCCAGGGTAACCGTATACAATGGTTTAGGCAACCTGAACGTGCGAACCAGTAACTTTTATACCAATGTAGGCTACCAGTTAGTAGATGTCATACACCAGATAGACATCATGTCCGACTCGGCAAAAGCCAAATATGTATACTTACGCGCTATTACAGGCATACCGCTTGCCTATTACGCCTGGTACACCTCCGATGTACAAGGCAGCATAGCTTATACACAGGCATTTAAGGCAAGATATACGATACCGCCATTGCTGACTCCCACCTATGACACCCAGGAGGCTTTATATGATACCCTGGACAATCAGTTAAAAGCCATCGTAGCCATCTTAAAGACCAATCAGCCGGTTACGCAAAAAGATCTGAGCGCAAATGACATCTATTACTCCGGTAATGTCACCAACTGGATAAAGGCCGCCAACAGCCTCCGGTTAAAAATGGCCTTCAGGTTAATGAAACAGGCTCCGGATAAATTTAAGTCCATCGCGACCGAGGTATTGACCGATAATATAGGCGTCATCAATGATCCGTCGGAAGACTGGACATTTGTCGAAGGTCCGTATGTCAATTTCGGAGACGACCCCACCAACAACCAGGCAGTATCCGGATCAAAGAACATGGTGGATTTTATGTGGAATACAAAAGATCCTCGTATCCGGGTGTTTTATAAACCCGCGCCTCTCGACAAGGATATGTTTGATTCTGCGAAAGCCCAGGGCGCTTTGCCTGCTTCGCTTGCCTGGGACGGACAGCTTTACCGCGGCCAATATGTCAATCCCGATGCGTCAAAGAATACTGCCCTTGCCTATTATTTTACTCCTATAAACTTTAGCTATAAAGGGGCGCCGCAGTCTTTGGATTACGCATCGCCCATACAGATCAAGTTGTTTTACGGATTAAGAGATGGTGGCGGCGGATTAGTTACCTTCCCCCTTATCACTTATGCCGATATCTGTTTCATGCGGGCAGAGCTGGCTGTAAGGCAGATAACGGCTGAGAACGCCCAGGATTGGTACACAAAAGGAATAGAGGCATCCCTGGCAAATTATGATGCTATGGGCAAGGCTGCCGCGCTCCCTGACTATACCCCATTGACCCCCGCCGAAGTGACACAATACGAAGGGCAGCCGGGGATCGCCTATGATCCGGCAAATGCCCTGGAGCAGATCCTGGACCAGCAGTATATCAACTATTATAAAAACCAGAATGAGGCATGGGCCCTTATCAAACGGACAGGATACCCCGGTGTCAACGCAAATTTGCTTAAATTGGAAACAGTTCTTATCGATGGGGTAGAGCAGGCTATGCCCAGAAGATTTGCGGTGACCTATCCTTCTACCACCGATCTGAATTATAAAAATGTAGTAGACGCTATTAATGCAGAACAACAGAACCCTGATTTTAGTACACCCGATGACATTACCGGCCGCGTCTGGTGGGATAAGAAATAAGGGTACAATGGTTTAGTAAGTATGAATAACAGGACCAGAGGGTTAGGGATTGTTTTATTGATCCAGGCAGGGTGCCTGTTCTATGGCTATTGCCCCGGACAGCGGCTGCAGATCCCGGATTATAAGGTCCAGACCCTGGATCATAAAGGCTATGATTTTTCCAAACTGCGTAAAAAACTGGTTGCTTTCGTATTCCTCTCACCTGAATGCCCTCTCTGTCAAAACTATTCCCTGGTGCTAAATGACCTGCAGGAAAAGTTTAAAACGGACCTGGACATCCTGGGAATTTTCCCCGGCAAGGCATACGCCCCGGAAGCCTTGCCGGGTTTTCGCGATAAGTATCGTATACGGTTCCTGCTATTGACGGATACCTCATTCGGACTGGTCAGGCGGCTGTCCGCCAGGGTCACTCCTGAAGTCTTTTTGATGGACAAGGAAGGGGAAATCCTCTATCGCGGGGCTATCGATAACTGGGCGACAGCCCTGGGGAGGCACAGGAACAAGGCGACCGAACATTACCTGGAAGAGGCTATCGGGGGATACCTGCGAAAAAGTCCTATCCTTGTAAAAGAAACAAGGCCCGTAGGCTGTTATATAAATGAATATTGAGTATGCGAAAGTCGCTTGTATCCCTTCTTGCATGTGCTCTCTGGTTCTTATCCCTTCATGGACAACCCGTGACCTATGCCACCATCCAACCGATATTCGTCAACAAATGCGTATCCTGCCATCGTCCCGGGGATGCGGCCCCTTTTTCACTTACCAGCTATGCGGATGTCCGGAAAAGGTTGTCTTTTATCCGGGACGTGATCACCAGGGGCTATATGCCTCCCTGGAAGGCGGACGTCCATTACCGGGGTTTCGCCAATACCCGCAGCCTCAGCCCGGAGGAGAAAAATCTCCTTATTCAATGGATAGACGCGGGCGGCCCGGGGGCTGACGGGCAGAACCATAAAGAGGAGCTTTTGAACGTTACCTCGTACGGCCGCAAGCCTGATCTTACGCTGAAGATCGATTCCGCTTTTACGGTAAAGGGAGATAACCTGGAACGGTTCATTCTTTTTAAAGTGCCTTTTGAATTTTCGGAGGGCCATAATATCGAAGCCATTGAATTTTTCACCAATAACAAAAAAATTATCCATCATATCAATTATGGATTTTATGAAGTGGCGGATACGTCCGTTGATATACGCGGAGGGCGTAGTGTGATTAACACAACGGAGGAGGAAAGTACTCAAAAGGATCCCTACGGCGCCCTGAAAAAAGAAATGATCTATTATACGGGATGGATACCGGGGGCTTCCACGGAAAGTTATCCCAAAGATTTCGGATGGGCCCTGCCCAGGCGGGGAGTGGTATTATTAACAGCGCATTATTCGGCGATCGCCCGGGAAGAAAAATCGGTGGTCGGAGTCAACCTTTTTTTTCGGAAGGATAACATTAAAAGGCCCGTCCGGATCATCAGCCTGGGATCGGGAGGTGTTGCTGAAAATGATATTTCTCCTCCCTTATTTATTCCGGCGCGCAGGGTCAGTACTTTTCATTTGAAAGTAAAGACACAAGAGGAGCAGTCGCTGCTGTGCGTATGGCCGCATATGCACCTGTTAGGGAAGGAGTATTATGCCTATGCGGTCACCCCTTCAGGTGATACGATCCCGCTGGTGCATATCCCGGATTGGGATTTCAGGTGGCAGGAATTATATAAATTCAAAAAGCTTATCAGGATACCTAAGGGATCGGTGATAAATATGGATTGCACCTATGACAACACCGTAGATAATCCTTTCAATCCAAACAGCCCTCCAAAGGGCGTCTTTTCCCTGGGGGATATGAGCTCGACCAATGAAATGATGACCCTGCTGCTCATTTATACCAGCTACCAGGATGGAGACGAAGCAGTGTCGCAGGAGGAATAGTAAAGGAAGCGGGCGCGATCTATCATGGTAAAGTAGTAGTTTTGCAGCCTTGCATTCGATTTTACCAAAAGAGTTTCTGGCCTCCCTGGAAGGGATGGAAGGTTATGATGCCGCCGCGTTTGAGAAGGTTCATGCGGATAGGAGGCAGGTGACTTCTATCCGGATCAATCCGTGGAAGGTGCCGATGGGCTTGCCGGTGTCTGGTGTTGATGGTTCGCCGGGGCAACAGGGGGGAGTTGTTGTGCCTTCGTTGAGCCTGGCTGAAAAAGTGCCCTGGTCTTCCTTTGGGTATTACCTGGGCGAGCGGCCCTCTTTTACCTTCGATCCTTTGTTCCATGCAGGGGCCTATTATGTTCAGGAAGCGTCCAGCATGTTCCTGGAGCAGGCATTGCGGCAAACGGCTGATCTTTCCCGGCCTCTGCGGGTACTGGACCTTTGTGCTGCTCCGGGGGGCAAGTCCACGTTGATACAGTCCCTGTTATCTCCTGAGAGCCTGTTGGTGAGCAATGAGGTGATCCGGACGAGGGTGAGCGTTCTACAGGAGAATATGACAAAATGGGGGGGCGCGAATGTCATCGTTACCAGCAATGATTCCCGGGACTTTCAGCGGATGGAGGATTATTTCGACGTGATCGTGGTCGATGCTCCCTGCAGCGGCAGCGGCTTGTTCCGTCGTGAGCCGGAAGCAATCGGGGAGTGGAGCGCAAACAATGTACAGATCTGTTACCAACGCCAGCAGCGTATATTGGCCGAGTGCTGGCCGGCTCTCCGGCAGGGAGGGATATTGATCTATTCGACCTGTTCCTATTCGAGAGAGGAAGATGAGGAGATTCTGGATTGGATGCAGGAGGAGCTGCAAGCTGCCAGCTGCCGCCTGCAAGTGGAGGCTGATTGGAATATCGTGGAGACGATGGGCAAAAAGGGAGGTTATGGGTATCGGTTCTATCCTGATAAAGTAAAGGGGGAAGGTTTTTTTCTTACCTGTGTAAGAAAAGAGGATGGGGGAATGTTCGCCTATCCCAGGAACAGAAAGCAGGTCGCTGAAAAACTGACGAGGCAGGAGGAAGAACGGATGAAGCCCTGGATAAGACAGGAGGCGCCCGTCTTTTTTTTCCGGCACCATGAGCAGGTATATGCGCTGCCTGCGGCCCGCCTGGAGGATCTGCCCTATCTGCAATCCTGCTGTTATATAAAGAAGGCCGGTATCTTAACGGGTAAACCGGCTGCCAAAGAATTCATACCGGAACATGAACTCGCCCTGAGCACGCTGATCAACCCGGAATTACCAGTCCTTACTGTAACGAAGGAGCAGGCGATACAATACCTGCGTAAGGAAGAGGTGAGAGCGGAGACGGAGCTCAGGGGGTGGGCATTGGTACAATATGAAGGGCATAACCTGGGATGGATAAAGATCCTGCCTAACCGCGCCAATAATTATTACCCCAGGGAATGGCGCATCCTGAAAAGGGATTAAATCCAAAATTGGAGTATACGAATGTGGCGGCTTGTAATGGCAAAACGTTGCAGACATAAGAGAAAATTTATATCCAGGTGTTATTTTTTTATTACATTTAGGACTATTCAGTTGCACCCACCGCAGGATCTTAGTACAAGGGCTATAAAAAAAGTATTGTATAGGCGGTCGAATGATGCGGCTTAGATAACTTAATAAATGATAACCTGTTAAGGACTTTTTTTATGTCGCATCAGCAAGATCTGCTTTTAATACAACGCTTGAACGACGGCGATCAGAAGGCCTTCGACGAGTTGTATTTAAAGTATTATAAATTGCTCTGCGCCAGCGCTTTCTTTCTATTAAAAAACCAGAATGAGGCGAAGGATATTGTTCAGACTTTTTTCCTGGACATCCTGGAAAAAGAATTGTTCCGTTCTTTTCATGGGGAGATCAAAGGGTATCTGTTCGTCGCCATCAAACATCGTTGTCTTAACCGGATAAAAAGCCAGAAACTGGATGAGGCCCGTCAGCGTTCTTATGGAATACTGCAGGATGGCGAGGAAATGAACGATATGGAGGGCAAACTATCCGGTTATCATCATCAGTTGGCTATTTTGCTCAATAAGATGAAAGGCCAGAAGAGAGTGGCCGTAGAAATGGTGTATATGCAGGATAAGAAGTATAAAGACGCTGCGAAAGCCATGGGGATCAGTATAAACTCGTTTAAAACACATTTAAAGAGTGCGTTAAAAACATTGCGGGATAATATGGACATGAAAACAAATTAACCCGTTTTATTCAATTGCTGTAGTATTCATAAATGAGCAGGATTTACGATAGGGCATTCAGATTCTATATAGAAAGCGTTTCGGGACATCTTTCGCCTGAAGATAAAGATCTATTGGATAAAGAGCTGGCAGCGGATGGCGCATTCCGGGAAATATGGGTTGAGCTGGAAAAAGAGGGGAGCGATCTGAAGGAATTCCTTGACGGGACTGATCCCGGAGCGGAGCTGGAATTGCTGAAGCAACGGGTCCGGATGCCGGTTGGCATTCCGGGGAATGCGCTGGTTGGGGGGGCGGTCGGAACTTCTGCGATCTCTCCTGCCAGCGTTCGTGTTGCATCCCATGTCCAGCCTTCATCTGATGTTCCTGTCCGACCTTCGGATGAAGTTCCTGGCGTGACTCCGGCTGATGTCCCTGACCTGGCTCCGGTTGATGCTGGGATCCACCCTTCGGCTGAAGTTGCGTTCCATCCTTCTGCTGAAGTTGCTGTCCACCCTCCAGTTGATATTCCGATCAGCCCCTCGGCTGAAGTTGCGGTCCTGACCTCGGCTAAGCTTCCGAGGAGATCTCCTGCTTTGATCAGGAAAATATTCTTCGCAAAAAGATCTATAGCAGCAGCCGTTCTTTTACTGCTGGCAGGCACAGGGTATTATATCTTTCTCAGCAATGCTAAAATCACGAACAAGGATAAGATAGCATCCATTGTATCGCATAACCGGCAGGCCATTAGCCTGACCCTGAACAATGGAAAATCGATCACTCTTTTTAAAGATAGCGTCCGCCAGACGATCGTGTCGGATAACGCTACGCTTACCTCTGGTGACGGGACGTTGAAATACCGGTCTGAAGATACGGCGCAGAATACGCTCTTTATTCCTGCCGGCCAGGACTACAAGATCGTCCTGTCCGACGGGACGGAAGTAATGCTGAATGCCGCTACCAAGCTGCGATTTCCTTTTAATTTCTCCGGCCGGTCGAGGGTGGTCTGGCTGGAAGGCGAGGCCTATTTTAAAGTGGCTAAAGATGCAAAAAGGCCTTTTATCGTTCAGACTCCTTTAACGCAGATACAGGTGCTGGGCACTTCTTTCAATGTGAATACCTATACGGCGGGCAATGTGACGACTTCTTTGGTGGAGGGTAAAGTGACTACCCATGGCAGCACCGATGACAAAGAGATCGAGCTGAAACCCGGCTATGCGGCAAGCTTTCAGGAGGCCAGGGGATTCTCCCTGAACAAATTCGATGAAGAGGATGTATTGTCCTGGATGAGCGGCACTTACTATTTTCATAATATCCCGGTGGATAAGCTGACGGATCTCATATACCGCTGTTATGGCGTTGTTATCGTCCTGGACAAGGAAAAGCTGGCTCAAAAATCCGTCACCGGCTTAATGGACAGAAAAAAACTGACCGAATTTCTGAGTGATCTCGAGACTACGGCTCAAATAAAATATTATTATTCCGGCAATCAGCTACGCCTGGAATAAGGTAAACTGTTCGTTTCTCTCCGGCGATTGATTGCCCCCTGACCTTCCTGTTTAAAAAAAAATTTATTAAAAAAAATCCATTTTCATTCACCCGTTTTTTTCGTCTGGTTGTATTTATACAAAGACTGCTCACCGGGTTTTTGACTTTTTTTTAAATAACCAAAACGGCTATCATGGGAAAATTGGCGTTCCGCCGCCTGTTACACATACAGGCGAACCGCAGGCTATTTCTATTGTCTTGTTGCATCCTCTTCCAGTTCCTTGCGCGATCGCAAAGCAAGTCGCCTTCATTACAATCGCTGGTAACGATCAAGGCGGACAGTATCACTATCTTCGATGTATTCCGTTCCATCAAGACACAGACGGGGCTGGTTTTTTTCTACAGCAATCAATTGCTGGACGATAAAGAGAAGATCTCCGTCAAATGGCAGAATACCAGGCTGGACGATGCCCTGCAGTATATGTTCAAAGGCAGGAATATCACTTACCAGCTGCGCGGGGAGAAGATCCTGTTGAATGAAAAACCCGAATTACCCAAAAAAAAGGCAGAGGCTTCCTCTCCGGCATCCAACCCGCATCCGGATAGCGTCCTGCTGAAAGGCCAGGTCATGGATAGCGATGGTAAGCCCCTGGCAGGCGCTTCTGTAATGGTGAAGGGCAGGGAAAGAGGCGGGTCAGTGACAGACGAGCTGGGGGTGTTCACCATCAGTGCCGCTCCGGAGGCCATTATCAGCATCTCGATGGTGGGCATGCAGCCCCAGGAGTTGCCGGTACCCAGAAAAGGGACGATTAAAATTACGCTTCTTGCCAGGACCAGTAACCTGAATGATGTGGTAGTAGTCGGCTACGGCCAACAAAAGAGGATCACGGTAACGGGTGCGGTATCCACGGTCAATATGAACGACATGAAGACGCCTGTTCCCAACCTGAGTAATGCCCTGGCCGGAAAAGTAGCCGGTATTATTTCGGTACAATCCAGCGGCGAGCCGGGGTATGATAATTCCACCTTTACGATCCGGGGTATCGGAACCTTCACGGGTAATACATCTCCATTGATCATTGTGGATGGGGTGCAGCGGGAAGACGTCAACAGTACTTATGGAGGGGCATTCAATAATATCGATCCCGAAGATGTGGCGAGCATATCTCTTTTGAAGGATGCCTCTTCCACGGCGATGTATGGGGCCAAAGGCGCCAACGGGGTGTTGATCATCACCACTAAAAGGGGCGTTGCGGGAAAACCCAAAATATCCATGAAGGTGGAATCGGGGGCTACCGGCTTCACCCAACGGCCCAAAATGCTGGATGGGGTGTCTTATATGAAGCTGTTCAATGAGGCCAGAGAGAATATGGGACAGAGCGATCTCTATTCCGCCGAGGCCATTCAAAAGACCGCCAGCGGGCTGGATCCTTCCCTGAACCCCAATGTCAACTGGATCAATACGGTCTATAAAAATTATTCACCCCTGACAAATGCCAATCTGAATATATCGGGGGGCAGCGAAGCGGTACGATATTTTGCATCCGCCTCCTATTACGACCAGGAAGGGCCTTACAAAGTCTCCAACATGGAAGGGTACAATCCCAATCTCAGCTTTAAACGGTATGACTTTCGGACCAACCTGGATATTAACGTTACGAAAACGACCCTGCTGCAGCTGAACCTGGACGCCATGCTGGTGAACTCCCGTTATCCGGGCATTTCGTCCGCCAATCTTTGGTACTTGTCGTATGCTACCTCACCGGTGGCCTTTCCTATAAACTATCCTGACGGCAAATGGGCCGGGCCTGTTAATAACGGGGGGAAGAATCCCATGAATGAAGTACAAAATGACGGTTACTCCACGGAGTTCCGTCCGACGGTGCAGTCCGTATTCACCGTTAACCAAAAGCTGGACGTCGTTACGAAAGGGTTATCCGCTTATGGCCGGTTCTCTTTTGACAGCTATGGAGAATTCGATAATTCCAGGAAGGGGACCAATGACCTCTACCTGGCTACAGGACGCGATGTTGACGGTAATCTGACCTATACACAGACCCGGTATGGGAACCAATTTCTCGATTATGCGCAAAGTTCCACGGGCGAACGGACGATGTACCTGGAAGGTAATCTGAATTACGACCGTTCCTTCGGCCCTCATCATGTCGGAGCTATGGCGTTGATCAATATCAGGAACCGCTTGTTAAGTACGGCGGGTACGGTCATCAATTCGATCCCGTTCCGAAATGAGAGCATGGCCGGTCGCATCACCTACGGATATAAAGACAAATACCTGGCGGAAATAAACGGGGGGTATACCGGGTCTGAAAATTTCGAGCCCGGTAAAAAGTTCGGTTTTTTCCCTTCCATATCCGGCGGCTGGGTCATTTCGAGAGAGGACTTCTTTGATCATCTTTCCAAAAATATATCCTTATTAAAGGTGAGGGCTTCTTATGGGGAGGTCGGGAACGATAATATTGGCTCTACCAATGGTACGATCAACCGGTTTCCTTATTTAACGCAGATCGGCGCCGGGAACAGCACGGGTTTCGGCTTAAACGGAACCGGTTATGCCGGGGAGACGGAAAATGTCATCGGGGTACAGGATCTTACCTGGGAAAAATCCTATAAATCGGATATCGGCCTGGAGATAGGGATCCGTAGTAAGATCAGCATTACGGCAGACGTATACCAGGAAAGAAGAAAGAACATCCTGATCCCGCGCAGCACCTTGTCCTCCATTGCGGGATACAGTAATTCGCAGGTCTACGCCAACCTGGGGGAGATGAACAACAAGGGCATGGATGCCAGTATCGAATATAATGACCGGTTTGGGAAAGTAGGACTGCGGTTGTATGGCAACGTTACATATGCCCGTAACAAAATAGTATTCCAGGACGAGCCGGAGCGTAAATACACCTATCAGCGGGGGACCGGGCACATGTTCGGGGAATTTACGGGATATGTGGCCAGTGGATTATTCGCGGACCAGGCGGATATCGACAAGAATCCTTCCCAGCAGTTCGGGACGGTGGCTCCCGGGGATGTGAAATATAAGAATTTAAATACGGCGGATGACAATCTGATAGACGCGTATGACTGGAAGTATCTTGGAAAGTCCTCGTTCCCTTCCTGGCTGTATGGCGCCGGCTTTACCGTCAGCTATCACAACTTCGATCTCTCTATGCTCTTCCAGGGAGTAGCTAATGTGGGGATTATGGCGAATGGCTCGGGCATTCTCGCCAATGGCCTTGGCGCAGACGGTGTAGGGGTGGTCCCTTTTTCGGGGATAGGGCAGTACCCTAATAATACGCTGGCTAAAGTGGAAGACCGGTGGACGGCTGCCAATCCGCGGCAGGATGCGTATTATCCCCGCCTGACGGTCGCCAGTCTTTCCGATAACAATTACCTGAGCAGCACCCGCTGGCTGAAGAGCGGCGCTTATTGCCGGTTGAAGCAAAGCAGCATCGGGTATAATTTTACTACCGAATCGATGAAAAGGGCGGGTCTTTCTTCTTTATATTTTTATGCTTCCGGGCAAAATCTACTGACTTTCAGCAAGTTCAAATTATGGGATCCTGAACTGGGTTCCAATGGGGCGAAATATCCCATCGGCCGGATGGTCACCATCGGCATAAGAGCTCAATTTTAGCCATTCAAATTTACATGCAATGAAAAAAAGAAACTATAAACTTCTCTTACCGGCGTTACTGGCAGTCCTGTTCTTCCAGGCCTGTACGCACCGGCTGGATGTCAAGCCTGACAACCTGTTGACTTTCGACATGCTGTGGCAGACGAGGGCGGATGCGGAATCCTATTTGTACCAGATCTACGGGTATATAGCCACCCCTGCCGATGACTATACGGTGCTGGGCGCCAGCGATGAGACCTCCTGTCCCACGCAGGGAGTGAACGTACGCAAAATGATATCGGGCACCTGGAACGCGCAGAGCGACTACTGGCATGGTTACTGGACGAATGCCTATTCGGCCATCCGGCAGTCTTTTGTCTTTGAACAGAATATAGGCAAGGTGCCCTCCAGCCAGCTGAGCGACGCCCTGAAGAGTCAATATAAAAGCGAAGCTCTTTTTTTACGGGGCTGGTTTTACTGGAAGCTGCTGCGGCAGTACGGTCCCTTTGTCAAGCTGGACAATACGCTGGGCATTAGCGACGACTTCAACAAGTATCCACGGGCTCCGTTCGATACCTGTGTGGCGGCCATCAATACGCTGATGGACCAGGCGGCTGCCGGCTTGCCTGACAGCTGGACTTCTTCCGCCAATCTTGGCCGGCCGACAAAGGGAAGCTGCCTGGCTGTCAAGAGCCAGCTGGCTTTGCTGGCCGCAAGCCCTTTATGGAACGGGAATCCGAATTTCTCTTCTTTTAAGAACAAGGACGGATCGGCTCTTGTTTCTGCCCAATATGATGCCGGTAAATGGAAGACGGCCGCCGCGGCCGCCAAGGCGGTGATAGACCTGAACGTGTACAAGCTGTTCACCAATCTTGACGAAGGTGATGCTCAATTGGATCCCCTGGTCTCCTTCCGGGATCTGTTCCTGACGAACTCGAATGCCGAGACGATCTTCTCCAGCAATTTGCCAAATGGGGATGGCTCCTGGGAATGGGGCCTTGAGATACGCTGCGCTCCTGCGCCGGCGGGGTATAATATGCAAAATGCCACTCAAAATGTGGTGGACGCCTTTTATATGCGCAATGGCCGTACGATCGACGATACCCAATCCGGGTATATGGAAACGGGGTATGCGCAATCCGACGATCCTGCCCAGTGGGGGCTTGCAAAAGACGGCATCAACCGGGGGTATGTAAAAGGGAACAGCAATATGTATGTCAACCGGGAAGCGCGCTTTTATGCCAGCATACAGTATAATGGTAAACCCGTCACTTCAGCGCTGACTACCGATGACAGAAATTATTTTTCGTCTACGGCCAACCAGGACGGCACCGGCCGCATAGAATTCTATTACTCCGGAAAATCCGGGGTGTCCACCACCAGCAGTGTGGACATGAGCGGTTATGACGTGTTGAAAAATATCAGCCCGGCCAGCAATATACGCACGGGTTCAGTTGCTTACCGGCCTTATATCCACCTGCGGTATGCCGAGATATTGTTGAATTATGTGGAGGCTCTGAACGAGTATGATCCATCGAACCCGGATATCATCACGTACCTGGATATGATACGGACGAGGGCCGGTCTGCCGGGACTGGAGGCGGTGTATCCGGATGCAGTGGGCGATCAGGAGGCCATGCGGAAGTGGATCCTTCGGGAGAGGCAGGTAGAGCTGTGTTTTGAAGGGGACCGTTATTTCACGCTGGTTCGCCGGAAACTGATGAATGACAATGCTGTGCAGTCTATTTACCGGATGAATGTCGGAGCCAACGATAACGGGCAGGGATTTTCCTTTGATGGGTATTATACGAGGTCGCTGCTGCAGACAAGGTATTGGGATGAGAAAATGTATTTGTTCCCTATTGCGCAGAGCGATATAGACAACGACAACTCCATCGTGCAAAACCCCGGATGGTAGTTCCGGGAAGGTCACCAGGTGTATCACCATTAAATAACATTTATGCAAAAAAAAATATTTTTCCCGATTGTTGTCCTGGCGTTCATGGGGGGGCTGATGACTGCCTGTAAGAAGAGCAATTCCTTTTCACACAATTCCTCTTCGCCCGTCATTGTAGACAGCTTTACGCCCAGCCTTGGCAGCGGCGCTACGGAGGTACTGATCTCCGGCAGCAATTTTTCGACGGACACCGCTGCGATATCCGTTACGATCAATGGCAATCCCCTGAAGGTGGTATCCGCCAACGGATCGCAGATCATGGCTATCGTTCCGAAGAAGGCAGGTTCCGGCCCCATTGTCGTCACCATTGGCGGGGGGAGCGGCAAGAGCGTGGATACGTTTACCTACCTGTTTACCAGGACGGTGACGACGCTGGCGGGCAACGGTTCTTCGGGTTATGCGAATGGCAATGGGGCGGATGCGCAGTTCCATTTCTCCGATCCGGTCAATGCGTGGTACCGGAGTATGGGTATTATAACGGATGACAACCTGAATGTATATATAGCCGATCCGGGCAATCATTGTATCCGGAAGATCGATACGGCGGGGAATGTGACTACGCTGGCAGGCAATCCCAATACTGCGGACAATATCGACGGGCAGGGGACCGGGGCGGCATTCAGCCTTCCTTATGACCTGGCGATCGATGCGTCGGGCAATCTCTACACGGTGGATCCCGGAACCACGAATATCCGGAAGATAACTCCCGGCGGATTGGTAACGACGCTGGCGCCTGCTGCGTATGAGCCCTGGAGCATTGCCGTGGAGAAAAAATCGGGGGCCATCTATTATTCCAGCTCATCGGGCGGGACGGTATATGCGCTGGCTGCCGATGGCAGCAGCAGCACTATTCTGTCCGGTCTTAACGCGCCGGGGGGGATAAAGTTCGACGCGGACGGCAATCTGTATGTAGCTGTCAGCGGCGATCATGTCATTCAGAAATTTGCTGCAGGCACCTGGAGCAGCAGTGTCATAGCAGGCACGGCGGGTAAGGCCGGCTTTCAGAACGGGTCGGGCGCTGCTGCTCTTTTGGGATATCCGTGGGGCCTGGCGATCGATGCGGCCGGCGATATCTATGTCGGCGAAAACGGCACCTGGAATGGAGGGACGGACAGTCCTGATGAGTCGGTCCGCTATATAACGGCGGGGAACTGGAATGTGAGCACGTTTG
This sequence comes from Chitinophagales bacterium, assembly GCA_015655015.1. Lineage (GTDB taxonomy): Bacteria > Bacteroidota > Bacteroidia > Chitinophagales > Chitinophagaceae > Puia. The sequence continues at coordinate 47,029 of JAATFV010000064.1, forward strand.
CCGGCGGCGCAACGGCTGGTTATAATGACGGCATAGGCACCGCAGCGGTATTCAGCGCTCCTATCGGGGTGGCGGTTGATAAGAACGGGACCGTGTATGTGATGGATAAAAATAATAACGTGGTGAGAAAGATAGTATCCGAGTAAAAAGTAAAAAAAATTGTCTATGAAAATATTCTCTCCCCGGTCATTGCTGAAAATGGCCGGATTGATAAGCATCTGTTCCTGTCATTCCAAATCGATGCCGGCGGCCACGGCAACCGGGGCAACAGGGCGTGTATATTATGTGTCGGCAGCAGGAAGCGATCAGAATTCCGGCACTGTGGGCGCTCCTTTGAAACTCATCAATACGGCGCTGGCCAGGACAATGGCCGGCGATACGGTCATTCTCCGGGGGGGCGTCTATCCGGAAAAGGTGCTTTTCAAAATTTCCGGCAGCGCCGATAAACCGATCGTCGTAAAAGCATATCCTCTGGAAACTCCCGTAGTCGATGGCTCCTCCTTTTCCGTTACCGGAAGGGAGGCCGTCGTTACGATCCGCAACGTACGAAATATCGTGCTGGAAGGGTTGGACATCTGTAACTATAAGACTGCTGCCGCATCGGTAGAGGTGAATGGAATTATTGTGGATGAAGGCTGTTCCAATATCCGGCTCCGGAATAACCGGATCTATAATATCGAGAACAACGCCACTCCTGAGAACGGAAGGAGCGCGCATGGGATCCTGATCATCGGCAATACGGGCCAGGTCATGACGAATATCGTTGTCGACAGCAATGAGATACATGATTGCAATACGGGCTACAGCGAGAATCTCACGATCAACGGGTATGTTGACGGATTTACCATCAGCCATAACAAGGTGTACAATGCCGAAAACATAGGCATCGATGCGGCAGGCGGTTATGCGGCTAACAGCGTGGCCGCGTTCAATTATGCCCGCAATGGCGTAATTGCCGACAACGAGCTTTATGCCATCGATGGTACTACGGGCCCTATCCCCGTCTATAGTGTGCATCATGGGGCGATCGCCATTTATATCGACGGGGCGAGGAATATCATCGTCGAACGGAATAAGATCCATGATAGCGACCGGGGGATCGGCCTGGTGAGCGAGACGGCGGATTTCCCTACGCAGGGTGTCGTCGCCCGCAATAATTTCGTGTACAACTGTTATGCGGCGGGTATTTATCTGGGCAATTATATAGGTGCTACGGGCGGCAGCAGCCGGAATTGTTATGTGGTAAACAATACCCTGTTCCAGAATAACCGGACGTTGGGTTATTATGATGAGGTCGAAGGCGAGCTGCGGCTTACGGAGGATTGTTTTGACAATGTCATTCAGAATAATCTCGTATATGGCAGGGCCGGGGACGTGTATTTTCATAAATATACCGCGACCGGTTCCGGCAATATCGTCAGCAATAATTTGTATTACAGCGCCGGCGTCTCTACCTGGATATGGAATGGGATTGAATATGCCAATTTTTCGGATTGGGTGACCGCCAGTGGGGAAACTGCTTCCATAACGGGCGTCGATCCTTTGCTGGTCAATACGCAAACGCCGGATCTGCATGTACTGATGAATTCTCCTGTAAAGAATGCCGGTATCGTTATCCAGGGTGATACAACGAATGGCACCAGGGATATAGATGGTAATCCCCGGATAGTGGGCGGGAAGATCAGCATTGGCGCACAGCAATTGTAATAAAAGGATCATCGTCAATATTCGAACGAATGAACATACAAGTTTTGATCCGGCCTGTTCTTCTTTATGCGGCGCTGGTTTGCTGCTGTTTTTCGGTATGGGCCGGGGATTTCGAAGGGGTGCAGGCGCTGGCCGAAAGAAGGGTAAGCTGGCTGGCCGGTCACCTGGTCTTTAGAAGAACCGGAAGCGCGGCGCGGCAGGGGATGGCTGACCGGTTTGTCTTACGGTCGGAAGATGAAAAGATCGTCATTGAAGCTACGAATGCCAATGCTGCGGCGGAAGGTCTTAACTGGTACCTGAAATATTATTGTCACCGGTCCATGAGCCACATGGGGGATAATCTGTCGGCGGTATATCCTTTGCCGGTCGTTAAGGATGCGGTCACGATGACGGCCGGCGCCATCTATCGCCAGGCGCTGAACTATTGCACCTATAACTATACGATGAGCTTCTATAGCTGGGAGCAGTGGGAGCATGAGCTGGACTGGATGGCTTTGAACGGCGTCAATTTAATGCTGGTGGCCGGTGGGGAGGAGGCTGTGTGGCAAAATGTATTAAAAAGATTGGGGTATACACAAAAAGAGATAGATGATTATATCACGGGCCCTGCTTACAATGCCTGGTGGCTGATGGGAAATATCCAGGGTTGGGGCGGTCCGATGCCGCAGTCGCAGATCGATAGCCGGAAAGAGCTGGTGCAGAAGATGCTGGCGCGGATGGGGGTATTGGGGATCGAGCCGATCATGCCGGGGTTCTTTGGCATGGTGCCTTCTACGTTAAAAGAGAAATTGAGAGCGGCTGTTTTTGTACAGGGGAGCTGGGGGGCCTTTACCCGCCCTGATATCCTGGATCCTGCAGATCCGGCGTTTGACAAGGTGGCGGATCTATTCTATGAGGAAACGAAAAAGTGTTATGGGGGCCAGATACATTACTTTTCGGGGGATCCGTTTCATGAAGGGGGGCAGACGACGGGTACTGATCTGGGCAAGGTAGGTGTGTCTATCCAGCAAGCTATGCAACGGAATTTTCCCGCATCTGTCTGGATTTTGCAGGGCTGGCAGGATAATCCAAAGAAGGAGCTGCTATCGCTGGCGGACCGGTCGTCCATTCTTGTCCAGGAATTATTCGGTGAGAATACGAGTAATTGGGAAACGAGGAAGGGGTATGAGGGTACTCCTTTTCTCTGGTGTACGGTTACCAATTTTGGCGAACGTCCGGGGCTCAGCGGCAAGCTCCAGCGTTTTGCCGATGAAGTACATCGCGCATATACCGGCCCTTATGCGCCGTATATGAAAGGGGTGGGCATTATGCCGGAGGGAATCGATAACAATCCGGTAGTGTACGAGCTGGTGCTTGAACTGGCGTGGCGCGGGGGGCAGAAGACGGATGTAAGCGACTGGATAGAAGGTTATATCCGGGCGAGATATGGCAAGAGCGACGCCTCTATCTCGCAGGCCTGGAAATACTTACTGCAAACGGTTTACAACAGTACGCCGGGTTACCAGGAAGGACCGCCGGAGAATATACTCTGCGCCCGGCCGGCCCTGGCGATAAAATCGGTATCCAGCTGGGGAACGATAAAAAAGAATTATGACAGGACCTTGTTCCGCAGGGCGGTACAGTTATTTTCGAAAGCCCTGCCCCGATTCCGCGATAGCAGGACTTACCGGCTGGACCTTATCAATTTCTGCCGCCAGGAAATTGCCAACAGGGCCGATAGCGTTTTTGAAAACCTTCTCCGGGCCTTTCATGAAAAAGACCCGGCTTCTTTCAAGGCCGGGGCCGGTACTTTTCTACGGATGATCGACACGACGGATGATCTGTTGAACACGGATGCCTGTTTCCGGCTGAACACCTATCGGCAATCGGCCCTCGATGCCGGCCATACGGAAGGGGAGAAAAAGAACAACCTTTTAAACGCGCTGATGCTGATAACTTATTGGGGCGGGAACAACCGGAAGGAAGATTACCTGCATGACTATGCGTATAAGGAATGGTCCGGCCTGCTGCGGGGGTTCTATAAAAAAAGATGGGAGCTTTATTTTAATTTTCTAAACCGGCAATTGACAGGGGATACTGCGGCGGCAGCCCCGGACTTTTTTGCCTGGGAAAGGAGCTGGGTAAATAACAATCTTGCTATTGACAAAGAGCCTGCTCCAAAGGATCTTTCAACTTTGATAGATGAATTGTACCCTGCTGGTAATTCAGGCCGCAGGCTGTCGGGGGAAATGGATGTAGTGAAGGATGGTGGGGCGTGCGGAGACCGGTGTACAGAATGGCCAAAGGAGTTGCCCGACCCCCAGCCTGGCAATCAGGCATCCTGGGCAGGTCTTCCCGGGGAGGTGATGGTCAGCTTTGCGAGTCCCGATATTCGTTATAAAAAGAGCGAAGCGCCAGCTATCAACATTCCGGCAAGGCAATGGAAGGTGGCTGCCTGGAGGGGCGAGAAAGTGAATACGCAGGTATTGTTGTGGGGTAACAGGGCCACCAGCGGCGTCCGGCTCAGGCCCGGACCTCTTCGCAGCAAGGCCGGCATTCTTTTGCCGGCGTCGCAAGTTACTTATGGTTTTGTACGATATGTAATGACAGACGGATTGAACAAAGACGGAGGCGGCTGCGGGGTGGGAGCGGCGGCCGGATCGGATTCATCCCTGGTAGCGGACGGTATTGATTTCAGGCCGGCAAAAGATGTGGCCAGGAATACGGTGCAGCCGATATGGATCAGCATTGAAGTCCCGCAGACGCTGCCTGCGGGGATCTATTCGGGGACGTTGCGGGTAACCGGCCAGGGGCTATCCCGTACTTTATCTTACCAGGTGGATGTAAAAGCACACCTGCTCCCGGCTCCCGGTAAATGGACCTATCATGCAGATCTCTGGCAGAACCCTTATGCGATAGCGCGGGTGCATGGAACTACGCTCTGGAGTAAAGCACATTTCGCGGCCATGAAGCCCTATATGAAAATGCTGGCTGCGGCCGGACAAAAGACGATTACGGTGAGCATGATCTACGATCCCTGGCGCGGACAGACTTACGACATTTATGGTTCGATGATAAAATGGATAAAAAAGAAGGACAATGGCTGGAAATATGACTATACCATCTTCGACAGATGGGTGGGTTTTATGATGCAACAGGGGATCGGCCAGCTCATCAACTGTTATACGATGGTCCCGTGGAACAATAAATTTTATTATTACGACGAGGCCTGCGGTAAGGACACCTTGCTCATAGCCCCTATAGGCTCTCCTGAATATAACGCTCATTGGCGGCCCATGCTGATGGATTTCAGGAGGCATCTGAAGGCAAAGGGCTGGTTTGAAAGAACGTCCATTGCTATGGATGAGCGGGCTTTGGAAGATATGCAGAAGGTGATTGTGCTGGTGAAAGGAGTGGATACTGCGTTTAAGATATCTTTGGCCGGAAGTTATCACGCCGGGATCGAGAAGGATATCTATGATTATTCCATAGGCTTTGCCGATCATTTCGATTCCGCCGTTCTGCAGGGGCGTATAGAGAAAGGGCTGCCTACGACCTATTATACCAGCTGTGTGGAAGGCCATCCCAATACGTTTACTTTTTCCTCTCCGGCTGAAGCCGAATGGCTGGGATGGTATGCCGCTAACAGGCATTACAACGGCTATCTGCGATGGGCTTATAA
>JAATFV010000147.1 GCA_015655015.1 Chitinophagales bacterium
CTGGAAACGAATGACGGCCGGCTGCATCTCGAACAGGCCCTGCCTGTTTTCAAAGCGCGTAAGCCGATGTTCATCGACAAGCCTATTGCAGCCTCTCTGTCTGACGCCCTGGCGATCTTCGCGGCGGCTGAAAAATACCATACGCCCGTTTTTTCTTCGTCCTCTCTGCGATACATGACCAACGCTCAGCAGATCGTCCATGGAAAGATAGGCAAGGTGCTCGGTGCAGATGCTTACGGACCCGCAACGATCGAACATACGCATCCCGACCTGTTCTGGTATGGCGTTCATGGCGTTGAAGCGCTGTTCACGGTAATGGGCACGGGCTGTATTAGCGTGACCCGTTTGTATACGGAAGGGGCGGATATGGTAGTGGGCCGCTGGGAAGGCGATCGTATCGGGACTTTCCGGGGGCTTCGTGCCGGGGCAGAGGATTTCGGAGGCGCCGCCTTCGGCGAAAAAGGCATCGCGCCGATCGGTCCCTGGGAAGGGTACCGGCCGTTAACGGTGCAGATAGCGGAATTTTTCCGTACGGGCAAGGCGCCGGTCAGCCCGGAAGAAACCTTGCAGATCTTCGCTTTCATGGAAGCCGCGGATAAAAGCAAACAGCAGGGAGGTGTTGCTGTAACGCTGGAGAGTGTCATGCAGTCAGCACGGGAGAAACTAAAATAAACCGATCTTTAAACCAACAGAATGATAGCGCAGAAAATTGATGTCAGGGCTTATACAGATCTTTATCGCAATAATTTACTGGAGGATGTAATTCCGTTCTGGCTGAAAAATTCACCCGATAAGGAATATGGCGGTTATTTCACCTGCCTGGATAAAGTGGGCAATGTTTATGATACGGATAAGTTCGTCTGGCTGCAATGCCGGCAGGTCTGGACTTTTTCCATGTTGTACAATCAAATGGAGCAGCGGCAGGAATGGCTGGATCTTGCGCTTCAGGGGGCAGCCTTCCTGGAGGCGAATGGCCGGGATCCGGAAGGGAACTGGTATTTCTCGCTTACCCGGGACGGAAGGCCGCTGGTGCAACCCTATAATATTTTCTCCGATTGTTTTGCCGCCATGGCCTTCGCGCAATTATACAAGGCCACTCATGATCCGGGGCATAAGGCGATTGCCCTGACCACCTTCGAAAACATTCTCCGGCGGAAAAATAATCCCAAGGGAAAATATGATAAATCCTTTCCGGGCACCCGTCCGCTGCAGGGTTTTTCTCTGCCCATGATCCTTTGCAACCTGGCGCTTGAGCTGGAACATGTCCTGGACCCGGCCCTGGTAGACCGCACCATACAGGAAGGCATTCATTCGGTGATGGACGTTTTTTACCAGCCGGAATTCGGCCTGATCCTGGAGAACGTTACGCCGGAAGGTCATTTTTCCGATTCCTTCGAAGGCCGCCTGATCAATCCGGGGCACGCCATTGAATCCATGTGGTTTATTATGGATTTAGGGGTGAGGGCCGGCGATGCCTCCCTCATCCGAAAAGCGACGGAGATCACCCTCCGGACCCTCGAATATGCGTGGGATACCCAATACGGAGGTCTCTTTTACTTCCTGGATATAAAAGGGCATCCGCCCCAGCAGCTGGAATGGGATCAGAAAATATGGTGGGTGCATATCGAGACGCTGATCAGCCTGCTGAAAGGGTATCAGCTTACGGGCGATCAACGTTGCTGGGATTGGTTTGAAAAATTACATGCCTACACCTGGTCTCATTTTACCGACCCGCAGGATGGGGAATGGTATGGTTATCTCAACAGGAGGGGGGAAGTGCTGCTTCCGGCAAAGGGAGGAAAGTGGAAAGGCTGTTTTCACATCCCGAGAGGGCTCTACCAATGCTGGAAAACGCTGCGCGAGATAGAAAAAAGATAAAGGATATCACCTAAAGGATTTTCGCAAGACCGTAACTTAGTTATCTGTATATGGCAATCATACCCTCCAAAGAGCTGATCATTCCCGTACTTCCGGGCGAGGAAGAACACCACTCTTCTTATACGCCGGCGCTGGTATCGCTGGGGGTATTGTATTTTATGATGGGTTTTATCACCTGCCTTAACGATACGCTCGTACCCTTCTTTAAAAAAGGATTTACGCTTAGCTATGCGGAGTCATCACTGGTGCAGTTCTATTTTTTTCTTACCTATGGGATCATGTCGATACCTGCCGGGAAAATAGTGGAACGTACGGGGTACAAAAAGGGGATGGTATGGGGATTTTCCATAGCTGCCGCCGGCGCGCTGTTATTTTTTCCCGCCTCCGTATTTCATCAGTATGGCCTGTTCCTGGGAGCCCTGTTCACGATTGCCATCGGCATCGTATTATTGCAGGTGGCGGCCAATCCATATGTGACGGTACTGGGGCCTGCCCGGACGGCTTCTTCCCGGCTGACCCTGGTGCAGAGTGCGGGTTCGATCGGCACTACCATCGCTCCTCTTTTTGGAGCAGGGGTGATACTTACGCATATCCATGAATCACATGCATCGAGTGATGCGGTGAAAATTCCTTACCTGGGCATTGCGCTGTTACTGCTGCTGGTGGCTTTCGTGGTATCCCGGCTGAAATTGCCGGCGATCAGATCGTCCCATCCGCCTGCTGCACATGCTGATACTTCGTCTGTTGCACACTCTGATACCTCTTCCGTTGCCTATTCGCAAACCCTGTCAGTCGCATCATCGGACACCGCTCCGGGCGCACACCTGCAAGAATCCCCGGTTACCCTCCGCAAAAAAAAGGGCCTCTTTTCTCTCCGTAATCTTAGCCTCGGCATACCTGCCTTATTCGCCTATGTTGGAGCCGAAGTAGCGGTAGGCACTTTTTTGACTAATTATATTTCAGATATCCTGACTATTCCGGAAAAAGAGGCAAACCGGTATGTGGCGTTCTACTGGGGAGGCATGCTGGCCGGGCGGCTGCTGGGGGCGGGATTGCTGCGGTTTTTAAAACCTTCCTACGTGCTGTCCTGCTGCGCTGTATCGGCGATCGTCCTGATCATGATCTCCACCAGCTCGACAGGCCTGCTGGCTGTATGGAGCATGGTGGCCGTTGGCCTTTGCAATGCCATTATGTTCGCCACCATTTTTTCCCTGGCCATTAGCGGAGCAGGCGAATATACCATGCGGGCTTCGGGATGGCTGTCTACGGCTATCGTTGGCGGGGCGATCATTCCTTTTATTCAGGGAGTGTTGAAAGATCATTATAGCTGGCAATGGGCCTTTATCATGCCGACCCTTTGTTATTTGTATATTTTGTTTTATGGAGTCAATGGGTACCGACCCGGAAAGTAAACTTTAAAACCAGCGTTATGCCAAACGATTCATTACTTATCAACAACAGGGCCGTTGCCGCCAATACCTATGATGCCATTGTAATCGGCTCTGGTATCAGCGGAGGCTGGGCTGCCAAAGAACTATGTGAGAAGGGGCTGAAGACCTTGTTGCTGGAACGGGGCCGGGATGTCAAACACAAAAAGGATTATCCTACGGCATTGATGAATCCCTGGGATTTCCGTCACCGGGAACGGTTGCCGCTTGCCGTAAAAGATGCCAATCCCGTCGTAGGTAAATGTTATGCCTTCAGCGAAACTTCGGAACATTTCTTTGTAAAAGACAGGGAGCATCCCTATGTGCAGGAGAAACCTTATGATTGGATACGGGGATACCAGGTAGGCGGGAAGTCCCTGCTGTGGGCAAGGCAGACCCAGCGTTGGAGCAGGTATGAATTTGAAGCTCCCGGCAGGGATGGATTTGCCGTCGAGTGGCCCATTCGTTATGAGGAGCTGGCGCCCTGGTACAGTCATGTGGAAAAATTCGCCGGCATCAGCGGGAATAAAGACGGGATCGACAATCTGCCGGATGGGGAATTTTTGCCGCCCTGGGAATTGAATTGCGTGGAAAAACATATTCAGCAAAAGGTGGGGGAACATTATAAAGACCGCCAGGTGATCATCGGCCGCTGCGCCCACCTGACCCAGCCTAAAGAGATTCATTTGCAGCAGGGGCGCGGCCAATGCCAGGCGAGGAGCTTATGCGAGCGGGGCTGTCCTTTCGGCGGTTATTTCAGCTCCAATTCCTCCACGATCCCCTGGGCTGACAGGACGGGTAATCTCACGTTAAGGCCGGATTCGGTGGTGCATTCCATTATTTACGATGAGAAGAAAGGGAAGGCCACCGGGGTGCTGGTAATCGACAATCATACCAAACAGACCACCACTTATTATGCCCGCATTATTTTCGTGAATGCAGCCTGTCTGAATACGAACCTCCTCTTATTGAATTCTGTTTCCAGCCGTTTTCCCAACGGGCTGGGCAACGATAATGGATTGATGGGGCATTTTGTCGCCTTTCATAACTACCGGGGTTCCGTCAGCGCTACTTTCGAGGGATACCCGGACAACTATTACTACGGCCGCCGGCCTACCGCTGCCTTTATGCCTTCCTTCCGGAATGTATTCAAGCAGGAAACCGATTTCCTGCGGGGATATATGGTGGACTTTTCTGCTTCCCGCTCCAACTGGCAGCAAGGGAACTGGAAAGACGGCATTGGGGGCGAATACAAGGACTCTCTGACGGAACCGGGTGGATGGGGGGTATTTATGGGCATGCAGGGAGAGACTGTCCCTAAATTTGAGAACCATGTCCGGCTGAGCAAAGACCTGAAAGACCCCTGGGGCATTCCCCAGCTGATCACCTCCGTGGGATATGATGAGAATGATGAAAAGGTGATAAAAGATTTTTTAGTGCAGGGATCGGAAATGCTGGATAAGGCCGGCTGTAAAAATATCAGCGCGGTCGACAACCACCAGGCCCCGGGCCTGGATATTCATGAGATGGGCGGGGTGCGGATGGGGAAGGATCCGAAGACCTCCTTGCTGAACAAATGGAATCAGCTGCATGCCTGTAATAATGTCTTCGTAACGGATGGCGCCTGTATGACCTCCGTGGGCAATCAGAACCCCTCTCTTACATTTATGGCATTGACGGCCCGTGCGGCGGATCATGCTGTGGAGGAGCTGAAGAAAGGGAATCTATAAATTATTTTGAATTTTAAATGTTGGATGTTGGACCAGGACAAGAAATCCGGTATTTATGATCTGACCTTAAAATAAAATGAAATGAACAGAAGAAGCTTTTTTCAGCTGGGGGGTGCAGGCGCTGCTGGCCTGTTGATGGCCGGAAAAACGATGGCCAGAACGGAAAGCTCGCTGGTTGATACCGGATTTCGCTTTACCTCCACTCCGACAATCAAGCCCATTTCCGGGTCCTGGTTCGAATTCCAGCACTTACTTCCCAACGAAGGCAGGTATTGGGATCCCGCGCTGAAGAAATTCACTGCGACGCAATGGAAGGAACAGATAAAGGAGATACGGGAGATCGGATTTAAATACCTGGTATTGCAGGAAATAGCATTGGACGGGCGGACCTTTTATCCTTCCGCGATAGCGCCGAAATATGAATTGGACTGTGAAGACCCGCTGGAGGCGGTGTTATCGGCTGCCGATGAGGCGGGCATTAAATTCTTTATCGGGAATGATTTCTGGGATGACGTGCATAAGGGAGAATTCCTGATGAAAGATCCGGGTATCCGGAAGCTGCGGGCGAAGGCCATGGAAGAAGTCGCCGGAAAATACGGTCATCATCCCAGCTTTTACGGATGGTATTTTCCTAATGAGGCTTACCTGATGCCGTACTTCGACGAGGCTTTTATCGATTATGTCAATGATTGCGCCCGGGTGGCGAAAACACTAATGCCTGCTGCCGTCAATCTCATCGCTCCTTATAATATCAGGAAGGAGAGAGACGACCCGAAATTTGTCGGGCAGCTGGAAAGAATGAATATCGAGATCATCGCTTACCAGGATGGAGTGGGGGTAGGGCATAATAAATCAGGAGAACCCGCCCGCTATTTCGAACATTTGTACAATGCCCATCAGCAGGCGTCACGGGCAAGGATCTGGGCTGATATTGAGCTGTTCTATTTTGAAGACAAGACAAAAGGGAACCTGCTGCCCGCCGATATCAACAGGATCCTGCGGCAAATGGAAGAGGTGAGTCCCTTTGTCGATAAAATACTGTGTTATCAATACCAGGGACAGATGAACAAGCCGGGTACTGCCGCTTATGCCGGGCATTCCAACCAGGAATCGGTACGCTTGTATCAGCAATACAAACAATGGCTGGATTCGCAAAAAATGTAAAACTCCTGTCCTGCCCGCAGCCGAATCAGAAAGAAGGGATGTATTGGGGATTAAAACAGATTTTATTTTTTCCATTCAAAATTCCTTACTTTGTAAGCACAAACTGATCGCTTGCGGGATACGCCACATCATATGAACGATAAGCCATATGTTAATCTTCCCCTTATAGGAGCCGGAGATGAACAGGCGTTTCGTCAATTATTTCAATATTATTCTCCCAGGCTCAAACAATTTGCCTGTTCCATCATCAAAACAAAGGAAGCTGCCGCTGAAATAGTGAATGATGTCTTCATCAAACTATGGAAACAAAGGGAGAAGGCTCCTTTAATTTCCAATATTCATGTTTACCTGTACGTCGCAGTCAAGAACGGGGCCCTCAATTATCTTTCCTCAAAAGTTCACCGCCAGATAACCGAACCATTCGATTTTGTCGATATCGAGCTGAGCCGTGATCAGACACCCGATGAAAAAATGATCAGCGCCGAGCTAATGGCAAAGATCGCTGCGGCGGTGGAAGCTTTACCCCCGCGGTGCAAAATGATCTTTAAGCTGGTTCGGGAAGACGGCCTGCGTTACAAAGAGGTGGCTGATATCCTCAACCTTACCGTCAACACGGTGGATGCCCAGATGGTAATTGCCGTCAAGCGCATTTCCGAAAAGGTACAGGGCAACTTTACTTCTTTCCCGTCGAGGCCGGTTAAAAAATAATTTTTTTTTTTTTAAGGTCATCCCTCCATTTTCCTGTCTTTAATCATTAACGGAGGTCTAATGCTTAAAGAACGTATTGCACAATTAATTGCCAGAAAACTGTCGGGAGAGGCATCCGCGGAAGAAATAGCGGAGCTGCAGGCCCTTTTCCAGGAGTATCCTGCAGATGCGTATTTTGCTTCGCTGTTATCCGACTACTGGGCGACCCCTCGTTCTGCCACACCCGATGCGGGCGCTGATTCGGAAGCCGCTTTCCGGTATATCCTGGACGCCGCGGAGGGTAAAGAGGTGGCAGCGGGTAAAGAAGTGGCGGCGGGTAAAGACGTCACGGCGGACGACCTCACCGCGTCAGAAAATGGGGGGGAACTGTCCAAAAGCAACCTTCGTCCTTTCCGTCGATTCCTTTCTTTTGCCGCCGCCTTTATGGGCTTGATCTTTTTATCCTGGTGGTTTTTCAAACTTTTTCAGCAACAGGGACCGCCGGTGGCTTCCCGGATCGAGACCGTCGCCAAACCCGGCGCCAGGTCAAGGCTGTTATTGCCGGATGGAAGCACCATCTGGCTCAATTCCGGAAGCAGGATCAGCTATCCCTCCAATTTCCCGGATTCCCGCAGGGATGTGGAACTGGAAGGGGAAGCCTATTTTGATGTAGCTAAAAGTCCGGGCCGCCCCTTTTTTGTTCACACCCGGGATATCGATATCAAAGTGCTGGGCACCGTTTTTAATGTCAAGTGTTATCCCGGCGACGATAAAACCGAAGCTACCCTGATCAGGGGGCTGGTACAGATATCAAGAACCGAC
>JAATFV010000099.1 GCA_015655015.1 Chitinophagales bacterium
AAATGGCGGGATTACGATAAGGTACAGATCGAGAGAACTAAATACTTCGAAAATTTACTCTCCCTCAACCAAAATGACTATCAGTTTCAATTGGCAAAACTGAACAAGCCGGTTGATAGAACAGAATGGGGTGTAACGCCCTCTACTGTCACTGCCTATTATAATCCGGCTTTTAATGAAATCGTTTTCCCGGCCGGTATTTTACAATTTCCCTATTTTGATTTTTCGGCAGATGACGCCATCAACTATGGGGGAATCGGGATGGTCATTGGTCATGAGATGACGCACGCCTTTGATGACCAGGGCGCACAGTTTGATAAGGAAGGTAATGTAAAAAACTGGTGGACAAAGGAAGATTACGAGAAGTTCAGGGAAAAAACAAAAAGAGTGATTGACTTATATAATTCCTTTACTATTTTAGACACGGTTCATATAAAGGGAGCCCTGACGGTAGGTGAGAACGCCGCTGACAATGGCGGCATTGCTATTGCCTACGATGCATTTAAGATGACTCCGCAGGGAAAGGATTCCACTAAGATCGACGGTTTCACACCAGATCAGCGGTTCTTTCTATCCATAGCCAGGATATGGAGGGTGAAAACAAGAGATGCTTTTCTGCGGATGTATGTGAATACCAATCCGCATTCGCCGGCTATGTGGCGTGTAAATGGACCGCTGATGAGCTCCGCCCCGTTCTATAAATCATTTAATGTACAGCCCGGGGATAAAAATTACAAACCCGAAGATGAAAGAATAAAGATTTGGTAGTCTTGTCCTTCTTCAAATGTTTTCATGCACGCTTATTTGCCGCGCCGGCGGATCCAGGTGATCAGGCCTGCCAGGATCAACAGTCCGGGCAGCACCCATTTGAAAATAAAGCTCGCCGCCGCCCAGCTCTTTTCGCCGATGCGCAGTGAGGTATCTATCGCCGGGGCCCTGCGTGTGTCAATGGGCACTTCTCCGTCAGACAGCCAGGAGAAGGCGGCATTGATAAGGGAATAATTGCTGGACATTACTTTCGGCCGGGACATATTCAGCTCGCCGTTGCTCAGCCAGTCGGCATCACCCGTGACGATGATCTTTTGCTCATGGCTGTTTACCTTCCTGGACAAGGCCAGTACGGTGGGATAGCTTTGCCGTACTTCGCCTGCTTTGGGATTGCAGATCAGGGTATCATCGATGAAGTTGGTTGTCTCCAGTTCATTCCAGCTGGAAGAGTCGCTGCGGAAGAGGGTGGTCACCTGGTAGCCTTTGTCGTCGAAGGCAAGGCCGGCGGCGCCGGGCATGGTTAGCGGCAGGTTGTTCCTGCCCTGGGTTTCCAGGTAGAAAGAGAAAGCGCGGGCTTCTCTGGTAGGCCGCATTATCATGAGGTCAGGAGCCATATCACGGATGGGGTTCACCAGCATGCCGGGAAGAAAACGTACGCCCACCAGCCCGGAGATGGGGTTGATATCGTCTGTCCTGTCGGGCTCGCCGGCGATGATAAGGTTGCCGCCACGGTTGATATACTGCAACAGGTGTGCTATTTCCCCTTCACTCAGCGGCTTCCGGGGTTCCGCCACTACCAGTATCCGGATCTTTGCGGGTACATCCTGGTCGAGCGTCAGGTTGGTAAAATCAAAGCCCTGGTTGATCAGCGCATAACGGAAACGTTTGTCCTGCGCGAATTTCATATAGCTGCGGTCGCTCATCGAGGTGCTGCTTCGTTCTCCATGCCCTGTCACAAAGCCCACCACCGGGAGGTCCATGATCATGCGCTTGATGGCTGCGGTGATCTCCGCCTCGGAGGGGTAGCGCATCATGTCGTCGAATACGCGGAGGAAAGTTCTACGGCCATTGCCGAGTTCCAGCTCCCGGACAAATTTGAAGTCTTCCGATGCCAGATCCGCCTTTCTTTCCAGCTGTTCGTATGGTACGGCCGTCAGGTTCCAGTCGTAGATGCGTTTAAGGGAATCGAACCGTTGCCGGTCCGTCAGCCTGGCGTATTTTTTATCCAGGAAGGGATTGTCGGTTTTGTGGTAGTAGTAATAGTAGTTCAGCTCCATATCGGGTTTAAAGCGCAGGTAACGTTTGAACCGGTCGATGTCCATCTTTTGCCCGATGGGCATAGCCAGGAAGGCATCCTGCGCCAGCATGTTGGTGTAGGTGTGTACGGCCAGGTCATTGTGTAACTGGCTCATTACATCCTGGCTGCTTTGGGAAAGAGTGTTGGTCTTGTTGCGGGTAAGGTCAAATGCCACCATCATTTTGGGCCGGGTGCTGATATAACCTACGATGGCTGCGGCCAGGAAAATGCCGGCATAGCTGGCGGCAGCCGTTATCCAGGATTTTTTCTGCTTGCTGAGCTGCAAACGCCGGATGGCGAAGGCCAGGAACAGGCCTACCACCAGCAGGAAATACAGCAGGTCTTCCACCGTGATCATACCGGAGAAGAAGGTATCTGTGCGGCCGGTGATGGAGAGCCAGTAAGTGATGTCGCGTACGAGGGGAATGTCCTGCGCTACGCCGCTGATATAACCCAGGAAGGCCAGTATGGCCAGCGTGCCGATGGCGGAAACCACCGTATAGGAAGTGATGGAGGACATGAACAGGCCAATGGCGGCATAAGCGCAAATGAGCAGGTAAATGCCCAGCAGCCCGCTGAATACCACCGGCGTATCCACATGGTTGATGGTGCTCACGGCAAAGCAGGCATAAATGGCCGCGATGCCTGTCAGTATAAGGCCATAGATCATCAGGGAAAGGTATTTGCCCAGGAGGATCTGCCGGCTGGTGATGGGGGAGGAGAGCAGGAGCTTGATGGAGCCATTGGTGTATTCACGGCTCATCACGCCCATGGTCAGCAGGGGGATGTACAGGAACAGGTATTTGCTGATCTGCGGGTAAAAGCCAAGCATGCCGTTGAAAGTGCCCAGGGTGGCGCTGTATAACTCGCGGCCGAAGGCCTGGCTCTTCACCATGCCGGAAAAAATGTCGATGTATATGATGGAAGACTGGAAGGCGAAGATCACCAGTACGAGCCAGGCTACCGGAGAAAAGAAGAGGACCTGGAGTTCTGCCTTCGCTATCTTGTATATTACTTTCATTATTGTCGGTTAAAGTATCTATTGTCGGTTAAAGCTCCTATTGTTGGTTAAAGCACCCGGTTAACCGGCTAAGGCATCCGGTTAATCGGCGAAGGCACTAATTAAGTTGTTTGGATCTCTTTTTGCTCAATTCTGCGAATACGGTGTTCAGAGAGCTTTTTTCAAGGGAAATTTCTATCAGCCGCCAGTCTTTGACCACGCTGGTCTTTACGAAGCTTTCCAGGATTTCGCGGTCATTGTCGAATTGCAGCCGGTAGCGGGTATGGCTGATGGTTTCCACGGACAGGATGCCCGGAAGGGCGGCGAGCTCTCCGACGGGCGGAGCGGCCAGCAGGGTAGCGGTGAACATGCCGGGCATGATGTAGCTGTCAAATTCATCGAGGGTGCCGGAGAAGATGATCTGTCCATCGTTGATCATCCAGATGTCATCGCACAGGGCCTGTACTTCCTGCAGGATATGGGTAGACAGCAGTACCGTCCTTTCGGAGGCAATTTCCCGGATGAGCGAGCGGACTTCGAGGATCTGGTTGGGATCGAGGCCATTGGTGGGTTCGTCCAATACGATGAAAGCGGGCCGGTGGATGATGGCTTGTGCAATGCCTACACGCTGCTGGTAGCCACCGGAAAGGTTGCGTATGACACGCGTGGAAAGGTGGCTGATCTTGCATTTTTCCATCACTTCCGTCACGGCCTGTTTGATCGCAGCTTCGGGCATCAGGCGCAGGTGGGCGGTATAGGTCAGGTATTCCCTGATGGTGAGCTCGGGCTGCAGAGGCGGTCGCTGGGGCAGGAAGCCAATGTATTTTTTTGCCGCCACCGGGTGCTCGCGCAGGTTGATGCCGTTGATGAATACTTCGCCATGGGTTTGGTTCAACACCCCGCATATGATGTTCATCAGGGTGGATTTGCCGGCGCCGTTGGCGCCGAGCAATCCATAGATCCCTTTACTGTTAAAATCCAGGCTGATGTCCCTGATCGCCCATTGAACACTGTAGCGGTGCGACAGCTTGCGTACGCTGATAATAGGTTCTTGCATGTTTTTATATTTAGGACCGGTGCATTTAGGACTTTTGCATTTAGGACTGGTGTATTAATATGGGGTTCCCCTAATACTGGGTCCCCCTGAATTTAACATCGACGATCTTACCGGGAACGACGTAACGATGCACTTCTTTGGGCTGGCCGGAAAGCATAGTGGCATTGCTTACGTCAAAAAGGATGAAGGTGCCGTCTTGCAGACCTACCCCCAGCTGCTGGAAGGCATCTCCCGATGTAATGGAGGCGATGGGGCTGTTGAAAGAGGCATACAGCTTAGTGCCGCCGGCAATGGCGTCAAAGTAATACAGTCCCATGTTGTCGGCCCCGCCGGAGAAAAAGAGGTAATCGCGCTGTTTTATCGCTGCAAAGCTGGTGGCGCTGTTCACCTGCTGGCTGCCGGTGAAGGGAATGCGGGCGCCCGGTGTCAGGACGCCTGGTGTGGTGTTCTGGCTGTATTGGAAGGTTTCAAAATACAGCTGGTTGTCGACGGGGCTGCGGATCAGCATGGCGCCGGTGACTACATTGTAGGAATCGTGGAAGGTGCCGCCCCATACGTATTGCCAGTCTCCCAGGTTGTGCAGGGAAGTATAGTTGGCAGGATAAGGGGTGATGGGGGCCGGCAGGGAGTCGATGTTCATGCCGCCGCCCTGGGTGAAAATGCCCACGTTGCTCTGCAGCACGCGTTTGTTGAGCGAATCGTACATCAGGGCGATATTGCTTGTCTTGAACCAGGAGTACCATACATCGGCTATTTTCATGCCCCTTGTCACGTTGATAGGGGCGCTCATCCAGGGGACGGTAAATGCCGCGGCCCCATTGAAGAAGCGGCCATACAGGTCGCCGTTCTTATTCACCAGCACATCGGCGGAGTTGAAGAAGGCCAGATTTTCAGGCTCAAAATCATCGGGGGCGCCGAGGGTAAACGACTGGGAGGCGATGAGCTTGCGGGTCATATCTACGCCGCTGATGTCTATAGATCCGGGATCGCCGCGCTGGATCACGAAGATGCCTGGCGTACCGCGCATATTGTAGGGGCAGAGTTTAACGGGTTGTGTGCCCATGGGCGCGCCGTTGGCGGCCCGGTACATACCTGCGTAGTCAAAGAGGAGCAGGCCGGAGGTATTGATGCAAACCTGGGCCAGTTCGGAGTGCCCGGTATTGTCTTCATAGAGAATGGCCCATCCGTAAATATAGCGGGAGGAGACGTTGATCCCCAGGGACGTGCTGGCCGTGAAGGCAATGCCGGTTTTACGGTCGGTCATGTAATAGTTGACCATATAATTCTGGTAGGTGTTAGCCGGCAGCACCAGGGTAGGGGAGTCTGAATAGTGCACGCCGTTGAGGTACCATGCATGATCAAAATCGGTGGTGTCCTGCGGGTTGGAGAAGGTACGTATCGGGTTCAGGCGAAGGGTGTCCCCCAGATATATCGTTACGGTGGACGAAGTGAATTTCAGCGTTACCGTATTACCTGTTTTGTACTTGTAGTTGCCTGTATCCTTGATGCAGGACGTCAGGCACAAAATGGCGGACAAAAGTCCTATGCAGCAGTATGTCGATTTCATGATTATATAAGCATTACAGTTAGCAAATGAGATTTAACCGATGAGCGGGATGCTGGACAGCATATCGGTGCCGTCATCTTCCAGCACCGGGGTACCGGCATCCCGCATTTTAATGAGATAATATTTGAATTCCAACATCAGGCCCCGTTGCTGTTCGGCGGAATAGATGCTGAGATCTCCTGTACCGACCACCTGTATGAAGGTGCTGAACTTCTTATCGCTATATTTCCCCAGGTAGTATGCTTCCATCGTGGCGTCCCACCAGGTGGGCTTGCTGATCTTATCGCTGATGCGGATGACGCGGCGGATGTTGTCGGTTTTCCCGGGCTTCAGGTCGGAGCTGCCGGTGATGTCCAGTACGAGCAGCACTTCCTTGCCTTGCAGCTCCGGTTGCTTTATCACTTTGATCCAGGCGGTGTCGATGGGTTTGCCCTGGCCTAAGGAAAAGGATGCCGGCAGGCTATACACTGAGGAGGTTGCGGTGGTGGCGGAATCTGCCTTTATGGTATACGCCAGGTCCTGCGCGGTTATTTTTCCGATGAGCTCCACGGGCAGGGGCACCTGGAACTCATTTTCATTGGGATACAGGAAAAAAGAGAGCGCGATCGTGTCCTGGTAGGACTGATCAAATTGGATGTACCGGCCTGCCTGGTAGGTGTCGATACCATCTTTTTTGCAGCTGCTCAGATAAAGGACAGCTGTTAATAAGATGAGCGATGTGCGAAAAATATTTTGCATACTATTTTTTGTTGAATGATGAATAAAGGATCATTGTTCCCCGTCGGGCAGCGGCGGGGTGAAATTATCGCCTATGGCTATCTGCCTGGCCCCGATGACCACCGGCATGTTCAGCCTTTTATGAGCAAAGAAGGTTTGTCCTTCCGCTATATATTCCCGGCGATATTCCATCAGCAGCTCGGCGAAATAGCCTGTCCGGGAGTTGTCGGTAAAGGTGGTCGACTTGCCGCGGGCGTTGCGGATCAAATTCAGGATACGCAGGGCCTCGGTGCTATTGCCTTTGCGGTACAGGCATTCGCTGTAGATGTAATACATCTCGCTCAGGCGCAATACGGGCATGATCGTGTTCTGCTCCTTGGTCAGGGCCCCGCCCGAGGTGTTTTCCAGCCATTTATACGAAAGATTGTCGGAAGTGATATTATTGCGGCGGTAGTCCCTTTCCGTGGAAGGGAAAATGGTGGTTACGTCCGTTAGCGGGTAGGTATTGCTGGTGGTGCGGTAGTTGACGGTGTTGGTGATCAGGTTGGGGTCATAAAATGCCAGCAGGAGGTCTTCCGGCAGTTTCTGATAACGGGTGACGCTGTTGGTGTTGGATTCTGCCGTAAAGCTCCACCATCTTTTGCCGACCGGGCCGAACTGGCTGTATACATAAAATGCCTCTTTGCTGGCGTTGTCATAATCGGCAGCGTACATGTAAGCCCGTGCCATCAGGCCATGGATGGCCACGTAGTTGAGCCGGTTCATACGGAAGGAGAAGAAGATAGGCGCCCCGTTGCCCTGCAGCAGCGTGCTCATGCCGCCGCTGAGCGCTGAGCGGTTTACCAGGGTATCATTTTCGGCCACCAGCATCTGTGCGCTGTCGAGGTCTGCGGTGATACGTTTCAGGATGTCGGGTGTGCTCAGGCGTTCGGACAGATGCGAGGGGTAGGTGTCCTGGTAAGGCACTACCGGATCTGTATTGTTCTCGGCGGGTGATACGGCGAAGAGACGCACCATGTCCAGGTGGAGCAATGCCCGGATTGCCAGCGCTTCGCCTTTGATCAGGTTGCGTTCCGAACGGCCGGAGAGGAAGAAGGCGTCGTTTTTTGCATTTACTTCACTGATCAGCTTGTTGCAGTTGGCAATGGCCGTGTAGGCGGTCCCCCATGTAGAGGAAAGCAGGGGTGCGATCAGCGGGTCCTGCATTTGCCCCGCAGCTGCTTTCTGGTATTCCTGGTTGATCTTGCTGGTGGTATAATCCTGCCCCATGGCGCTGGTCATGCCCCAGGTCAGCTGGCGGCCATAGAGGTCGCCGGTGCCTAGCTGCTGGTAAATGCCGTTCAGCGCGCTGCGGAAACCGGAAGGCGTAGAAAAAAGTGTCTCGTCGCTGATGCGGTCGGTGGGCTGCACATCCAGCCATTTATGGCAGGAGGCTGCCAGGGTGATGATCGCAACGGTGATGGTAATATGGATGAAATATTTTTTCATATCGTTAATTTAAAAGCCCAGGTAGATGGAAAAATCGAAGGTTCTGGCAAACGG
Source organism: Chitinophagales bacterium (assembly GCA_015655015.1). Classification (GTDB taxonomy): domain Bacteria; phylum Bacteroidota; class Bacteroidia; order Chitinophagales; family Chitinophagaceae; genus Puia. Next base: position 7,949 of record JAATFV010000099.1, read on the forward strand.
GTAGTCAAGACCGCGTTCCTGCTTGACGGACGTGATCTTGGCCACGTTATTGGTGGTCAGCTGCATGCGGAACATGTTCATCCTCCAGTTTTTGATCAGTTGGGGCGCCAGGGAATAAGAAAGGCTCAGGGAGTTGAACGTGATGGCATTGTAGCGTTGCATAAAGCGGGAAGTAGGCTCGGTGGTATAGACCCTGTCCGCGATGCTCTTGAACATGGAGATATCCCCCGGCTGTTTCCAGCGGTCGGTGAGCAGGCGACGATCGGCATTCCGGTTGTAGACGTCTACGTTTTCCACTTTATCCAGCAGGGTATAGTTGTATTCATCCCCGCCATATTCGTACAGGAAGGATGCAAAGAGCGCGAATCCCTTGTAGTTGGCGTTGACGCCAAAGGCGCCCTGGCCCTTGGGGGTAAGATCGCCGATGATCACCTGGTCGTCTGCGTTCCAGGTATCGGTAACGGTGCCGTCTTTGCGCAGAAAAACTTCCTGACCGTTCATGGGATTGATGCCCAGTGATTTCATGCCGAAAACGGAGGTCAGGGACCCTCCCTCTACATATTTGATGTGCGGGGTGGAGAAACGCTGTTTGTTTTGGAATGCGTTGTTGCTGCTGTAATTATTATAGTCGGCATATTGTTTGTCCACCAGGTCGTTGTAGGCTTTCAGGGCATTGGATATATCGGTGAGCCGGTTGACATTATGGGCAAAGTTGCCGTAGACGGCAATCAGGAAATCTTTCTTTTTAATTATATCGGCGCGGAGCTGTATCTCGAAGCCCCGGTTTTCGGTTTCGCCAATATTGTCTTTGTAGGTGGTAAAGCCGGTGGATAGCGGAAGGTTCACGTCGTTGACGAGGTCGTGCGTGAGCTTGCGGTAGATGTCCACGTTCAGGCTGATCCGGTCTTTCAGCATCCCAAGGTCGAAAATGAGGTCATAGGTCCTGGTCTTTTCCCAGGTCAGCGCGTTATTCCCCATGTAGTACAGGGATACGCCCGGACCGGTGCTGTACCAGTTAGATGAAAGTGAATAATTGTCCTTTGCGGCATAGGGCGGGAAATTCACCTTGCCGAGCTGTCCTATATTGGCGGTGACGCGGGCCCGGCTGATGAGAGGATTGTCTCTCAGGAATTGGTACTTGTGCAGGTTCAGGCCGGCGCCCATTGACCAGAAGGGCGCGTATTTCTTCTCGGAGCCGAATTCGGAAGAGCCGTCCAGGCGGGTGGACAGGTCCAGCAGATAAATATCCTTGTAGGAATAGTTGAGGGACAGGAAGCTGCCGAACAACCGGGTTTTATTCTGTGAGAAAGTGGGTTTTGCCACGATCTTGGCCGCCAGGTTGGGCGAGGACTGGTCTCCGGAGGTAAAGCCGGTGTAAGTTGCGTTGCTGGCTCCGGAGGTGGTCTCCAGGGTATTGATACCGCCGGAGAGGTTGATATTGCTATTGCCGATGGTGTTCACGTAATTCATGAAAGCGTTGACGTTTACGCTCAATAAATTGGAAGCGCCCTGGTCCAGCTGGCCGATGGCGGTGTAATCGGTGGCGGGCGTGATATTGTACCTGCCCGAGGCCGGATCGATGTAATTTTCGGTGGTGTTGTCGGTCTTGGTGAGGGACACCTGTCCGCGGAACATCAGGTGGGAGAGGATGTTCCAGTTCAGGGCCAGGTTGTTGGCGAGCGTATTGGTGCCGCCTGTGTTGTGGTTCTTTGTTTTAAGCGCTTCGTACAAAGGGTTGGTCAGGTTCAGGTCATTGGTGACGCCGCCGTGCCAGGCAGTGGTATTCTTCACCAGCATTCCGCTGTCGTCATAGATGCGGTCGTAGGGATTTTTCCAGGCATAGTCGCTGAAGCTGCCGTAGGGTGAGTTCTGGAGCCTTACCACATCGTAGCTCACGTCATTCTTTACCTGGAAGTTTTTGCCATGGTAGTCCAGTGTAAGACCGGCGCCTTTGCGGTCACGGAAGGATTTTTTCATGACGCCGTTCTGGTTGTCATATTTCAATGATAAGCCAAAGCGGATCTGCTGGCTGCCGCCGTCGATGTATACGGAGTGTTTCTGATTCACCTCGTTGGTAAGCGGCTGGCTGATCCAGTCGGTATTGATGCCTTTGGCTACGGCTGCCTTTTTGAGGATATACTCATTGGTCACGATGGCGGCATTGGCCGGCGGCAGGCCGGTGATATCGTAAGCGCCGGACAGCCTCTCTGCTTCCAGTTTTTCCGACGCGTTCATGAGATTATAATCGGACAGGTCGGGGGCTGTCAGGGTAAGGCTGCCGGTATAGCTGACGCGCAGTTTGCCGGGCATCGGCGGCACGGTCTCGACGACGATGACCCCGTTGGCGGCACGCGAGCCATACACGGCGGCAGCAGCGGCGTCTTTGAGGATGGTGATGCTCTTGATCTGGTTGATGTCGAAATCGTACACTTTCTGGGCTGTCACTTCGTATCCGTCCATGATGAAAATGGGCAGGTTCGGATTGTTGGTAAGGGCGGCCTGGGAAAGATCGGTATTACCGGTATTATCCAGTTCGCGGACACCGATGCCGGAGCGGCCGCGAATGTAGAATTCGGGCATGGTATTCGGGTCGGAGCCGCGCAGGTTGTTCTTCTCCAGCCGGAGGGAGGGGTCATATACCTGCAGTACGCTGAGCACGTTGCGATTGCTCACCCGGGTGATCTGTTCCTGGGTGACTGTGATGGCATTCCCTGTAAAGCTCGATTTGCGGATATTGCTATATCCCGTTATCACGACATCCTTGATGGAGGTGTCGGCGGCCTTCATCACGATGAGGAATTTGCCGGACGATGCAGTGACTTTTCTTTCCTGCATTTCCATTCCCAGGTAAGTGAACTGTAGAGTCTGCCCGGGCTCGGCGGTGATGGTGAAGGCGCCGTTGGCATCGGTGACCGTACCGCGGGTGGTGCCTTTTATCAGCACGCTTGCCCCCTGTATGGGTGTGCCGTCTTCCGCCACGATGCGTCCGGTCAGGGGTGGCGGGTCCTGCTGCACGGCAACCGGGACCGGAGGAGGCAGGTGCGTCTCCGGCTTGCGGGAAAGAATAATGTTGCTGCCGGAGATCTTGAAGTCCAGCTCCTGCTGGTCCAGCACGAGGTGGAGAAAATCGGGCAGGGGCATGTCGTTGCTTTCAACGGTCACCGGCCTGGCTGCTTTCAGCAGGTTGTAATTACCGAACACGACATACCCGGTTTGTTTTTTGATGGCTGAAAACACTTTCGGCAGTGGTACCGATTTCCCTGAAAAGGTGATTGTCTGACCGACACCGTTGGCATGAACAGCCATGAACGATGCAAGGAGCAAAATGGAAGTAATTCTCATCACGAGCAAGATTTTGGCAATGGACCGCATAAGCGGAGAATGGGATCCAGATGGCAAGGAATCGAGCCCCGATACTAAAGGTAGGGCAACAGGGATCCTTGGCCAAATAGCAGTTTTTTGCATAAATTGCAGTTGTTTGGTTGATAAAAAGTATACGCAATACAAAACTTCATCGGCTAAACGGTTGCCGTTGCGGGGTGCCTCCTGCAACGGTTTTTTTAGCGATTAACGGTCATCCTATAAGATAAGATTTCCCCTGTTAGGGGAGCACGGTCAGTCTTCTGTCTTTTTCAATCCTGAAATGCACATCGGACATTTTCAGGGCATCGAGCAATTCTGACAGATTTTGATTCCTGCTTAATTCTCCAAAAAATTGAATATCCGGGATCGATTTTTCATAGACTACCTTGATGTCGTACCAGCGTTCTATCTGGCGCATGGCTTCTTCGATATGAGCGCCATCGAAATTGAACAGGCCGTTTTTCCAGGCGGTTATTTTATCGAGGTTATCGATGCTGATTATTTTGATGTTGTCGGTGATCCTTGCCTGCTGGCCGGGTTTGAGCTGCACCGGTGTCTGATCCCCGTGGAAGACGCGCACGGCGCCATCCACCAGTGTGGTGCGGGAGGCCAGCTCATTATCATAGGCATTTACATTGAACTGGGTGCCCAGCACCCGGATGGAGGTTTCATGGCCGATGTTGACCAGGAAGGGATGTTGTGCATCCTGCGCCACGTCGAAGAATACTTCCCCGGTTATTTCCACCTTTCTTTCGGCGCCGCTAAACACGGTCGGGTAGCGGATGCTGCTCATGGCGTTCAGCCATACCGAGGTGCCGTCCGGCAGCCGAAACTGGAAAGCCCGTCCGCCGGGGGTGCTAATTGCGTTGTAAACGAGACCACTGCCGGGGGCAGGCTTGTCCTGGCTATAAGATAACCGGCCATTATCCAGTACCACCCGGGCGCCGTTTTGCGTTGCTACCAGGCCGTTGTGAAGACTGTCTATCGTAACCTTTGAGCCGTCGGCCAGGGTGAGTATGGCGCCTTCATGACCGGGGGCTACATCTGGTGCGCGGCCGGTTCGGGATGCTACTGTTGGCTGCGTATGGCGAGGAAGGAAATACCAGGCGCCTGCACCTGCCAGCAATAAGAATACAGCGGCGGCTATCCACCTGCGGCTGCGATGGCTTTCTATCCTTTCCGTTGCAACGGAGGGAACGGCAGCCAGTATTTTTTGCAACATGGCTTCGGGTTCGTAGGCAAACAGCTTTTTCAGCTCGGGTACTGCGGCAGCCGGGTTGTGCAGGTCTTCATACAGCTGCCTGTTCTCCGGGGCTTCCGACAGCCATTGTTCCAGCACCTGCTGTTCCTGGTTGTCCAGCGCTCCCAGCAGGCTTTTTTGGATGAGTTGGCTGATATGATGGGTCTGTTCATTCATGGTGGATACTATTAAACGAATCAGGAAAAGATTTGTCCGAAAAAAAATCACTTTTTTTTAATGATGCCGGGACAGCAGGTGGGCGACCGCGGTGAGCAGGGCTACCGGGAGGTGCTGTTTTTTCAGCAGCGTGGCCCGCAGGGATTTCAAGCCCTGGGTCTTGTAATGCTGTACGGTTTTGTAGGCCATGCCCAGGGTGTCGGAAATTTCGTCCAGCGAGCGGTCCTCGATCAGGGACATAAAGATCACCTGCCGGCTTTTACCGGGCAGCCGCTCTATTTCCCGGTAAATGGACTGCAGGGCTTCTGCCCGGATGAAATCCCTTTCTATATCGGCCTCCGTACGGTGTTGGAGGTAGGATATTGCGATGTGGGAGGCCTTGTGCCGCTTCTGCATGCGGAGATGGTCTATGGCGGCATTATTGGCCGATACATAGAGGAAGGACCTGGCTTTAAGCCCGTTCTCAAAGTCGCCCGCATGGTCCAGCAGCTTGATAAAACATTCGGAGGCAATATCCTCCGCTGCGGCACGATCGTCGATGATCTTTTCCGTAAAATAGCACAGCGCGACGATATTGTCGTGGTAAAACCGGGAAAAAGGAAGCTGGCTGCCATTCAGGAACAGCAGTATTGGTTCGTTCTTAATATATGAAAGGTTACCGGGCAAGGAATTAGGTGGTTGATAGCGTGAAAAATAGGAAAAATTGAGGACAAATCAAGCGATCCCCTCTTTTTCCCGGATTTGTACCTTATTTATACCTTTGATCTTTACCTTCAGGTACAATTGATTGCTGAATGTCGGTAAAATATCTTTTTTTTCGCGTGTTCCGGTTAAGATCATACGGCCTGTGTTCATTGATGCTGCTAACAAGCGTAAGCCTGTTAGCTCAAATCCCAACGCCGCTGCATTTTAAATCATTGACCATCAATGACGGCTTATCACAGGGATATGTAAGCTCCATCACGCAGGATAAGGAAGGTTTCATATGGTTTGCTACAGGTGACGGGTTGAATAAATATGATGGTTACAGCTTCACTGTATATCATCACGATCCGGATGATTCGACTTCCATTGCCAGTGATGACCTCACTTATGTTTTTGAAGATTCCAAACAAAGATTATGGATTGGTACACGTAATAACGGACTTGAATATTTCGACCGCAGAACGAATACGTTTTATCATTTCCGAAAAACAAATTTGCCGGACCTGATATCGGACAAGATAGGGGTGCTCAGTGAAGATAAGACGGGTGCTTTATGGGTGAGCACGGACCTGGGCATCGACCGGCTGGAAATAGTACCACTCCGGAAAGCCACGCCCGGAAAAGGTTTTTTCAACGAATACACCCCAAGATTCACGCACATAAGAGCAGATAAGAATTTTGTCGAAAAGAAGCCGGACGAACTGGTAAGAGGAAGCTTTTTTACGGATGCCGGGGGACATACATTTGTCGCCACCAGGACGCGCATATACGAACTTGTATTTAATGCAGATAATACCTATCGTTTTATTAAAAAATTCGAAACGCCTGCATTACATGCGGATTTTCTTTCGGTGATAATGGAAGATACTTCCAGCCACAGCCTTTTTATGAACGGCGAATCGGTGATAAGGTTCCCGGGTCATGATTTCAGCCTGCCGAGTCTGGTATATGACTACAACATTCACGATCCCGGACATGTATGTATAATAGATAAAAAGCAAATGATCTGGATGGTGGACGGAAATGGTATCAGGCGGATCCATATTCCGGACAACGAAAAATCGTATTATATATCTGCAGATTCTTCTCTGACCGATGCGCTTCGTACGACGATCTGCATGTTTTCCGACGCACAAGGGGTTTTATGGATAGGCACCAGCGGGTATGGTATTTTAAAATATGATCCGGAGAAAGAACGATTTCATCACATTCTTCCAGATACAAGACAATACCAGATCCTGGAAATACGGCCCGGAACAATAATGACCAATAATTTTCAGAAAGTCACGCTGAATAAAAGCCAGACGCCGCGGTTGGAGGATGATGCCATTGCCCATGCATTACGCCGGCGGTTTCACGACCACAACATTATCCGGTTTACCAAGGATACGTCCGGTTCATTGTGGATACCTGACGGAAGGAACATTTATTATTATGATATCCGGACAAAAGCAGAACATATTTACAATGTTGCCAAAGAGGATGATCCGGGAAAGGTGTATCCGCTGTATGCCGATAAAAATAACAGGCTTTGGTTTGGATTAAGACAGCAATTCTTTCGATTTATACCGCCGGCCGAACTCTCCGCTGTCAATTATCCGCTTAGGATGAGTAATTTCGAAGATGATTTTCTGCAAACTATTTATGAAGATGGCAATGTTCTATGGTTTGGCACCATACACGGCATCTTCCGCTATAACACCATTACAGATAGTATTGAACGCGAGTATTATTTCCAGTCCAACGACAGCACATCGATCAGCAATAATTTTATTTATTGCTTCTGCAATGATGAAGAGCAGCCTGAGCGATATTTATGGATCGGCACCAAGGGCGGCGGGCTTAACCGGCTTGATAAGACGACCGGAAAATTCGTTCGTTACAACACAAAGAACGGATTGGTGAACAATGTTGTTTATGGCATCCTGCCCGGCGATGACGGCAACCTTTGGCTCAGCACCAATAAAGGCTTGTCTGCTTTCAATCCTGGTACAAGGACATTCAGGAATTATGATGTGGAAGATGGTTTGCAAAGCAATGAGTTCAACCGTTACGCGTACTGCAAAACGAGCAACGGTTTGCTGGTTTTCGGCGGCATGAACGGCATTAATTATTTTGACCCCAAAGAGATAAAGCCATTGGATCCGCCTGACATAATATTTACCGATTTCAGGTTGTTCAATAAGCCTGTCAATATCAAGGACCCTGATGCGCCTTTGAAACAAAGTATTAACTACGCCGGCGAAATAACGCTCAAATACAAGCAGAACGCGATCACCTTCCAGTTCGCGGCAATGGATTATCGCCGGGGAGGGAATATTGTGTACCGGTATAGAATGGAAGGTTTTGATAAGGACTGGAACTATTCAGGAACGGCACATGAGGCTACCTATACTAATTTAAATCCGGGAAAATACAGGTTTATAGTACAGGCAAGCTTCGACAATAATTTGTGGGGTAAGAAGGAGAGATCCATAGCGATAACTATAATAACGCCCTGGTACAGGACATGGTGGTTCTATGTGTCGATTGCCCTGATCCTTTCAGCTGCGACCTATGGTCTGTATAGGTTCAGGCTGCATCAGTTACGAAGGCTGGACAAATTACGCAACAGGATCGCTATGGATCTGCATGATGAAGTCGGGTCTTCTATCAGCACCATATCCATCTATTCAAAGATCATGCAGCAGCAAATTCGAAACGTTGATTTCGATAACAAACCGCTGGTGGATAAAATAAATGAGTTCGCCGTGGAGACGATGGAATCGATGAACGATATCGTCTGGAATATCAATACGAACAACGATGCATTCGAGCTCATCATCAGCCGCATGCGTGTACAGGCCGCTCAATTGCTGGAGATCAAAGGGTATACAGTACATTTTGATTATGATGAAGCGTTCAATCGCATGAAGCTGAATATGGACAAACGCAGGGAGTTTTATCTTATTTATAAAGAGATCATCAACAATATTTCAAAATATGCGGACGGAGAAAATGTCTGGATAAATCTTTTCTTTCACAGCGGCTTTATCATACTTGCCGTAAAGGATGACGGAAAGGGATTTGAAATAAATAATACAGGAAATAACGGCAATGGCCTCAACAATATTCAACACCGCGCAAAGACACTTAAAGGTGACGTCGTAATCAACACCTCGCCCGGCAAGGGTACCGAGGTCCGGTTGAGATTTTATACGGCATGAGCAGATCAGGCAGCCAGCTAAAAATAGCCTGTTTAGGCTATTGGCCTCCGTTTTATCCATGCTAATTTCGCTGGTATAAACTATAGGGTGTGATACACCTTACTCCTATGTTGATGATCATTCAGAACAGCATGCTTCTTTCAAAATTAAAAATGCAGCAATAACGCATCCGGGCGTGGTTCCCGGGCGGGTGACATTTCCGGAATTCGGTGCTCTTCAGGGCGCTGCAGGGATTCTATTGAATTAAAACGTTGATATTCAATTACAACATACAAACTAAAACTAACGCGTTATGAGAAAAAGACTTTCTGGTAAACGAATGCCGGGTCTATTCATTCCTTTGCTTGTTATGGGGATGTTGTGTCCTGGCTTACAGGTCAGCGCCCGGGGCCTTCCCTCAACTGCTGCGAGGATCAATACGCCGGTGGGGAAGATGCTGATCCCCATCAGCGGAAAGGTCACCGACGAACGGGGCCAGGCAATGGATGGGGTTACGGTTACATTAAAAAGAGGAGGCGCTGCGACTACGACCAATAAGGACGGTAATTATGCGCTGGAGGTTCCTGATGCTGTAGATACGCTGGTGTTCACATTTGTCGGGTATCAGGCCAGGGAGGCGGCTATTGGCGCCAGTCGTGTGATCAATATTGCCCTTATTGCCTTGCCGGGCAGCCTGAACGATGTGGTGGTTATTGGATATGGCAGTCAAAAAAAGGCGACGGTTACCGGGGCTATCGATGTGGTAAAAGGGAGCGAAATAGTAAAAAGCCCGATGGTCAATGTCGCTAATTCCCTGGAAGGCAGGTTGCCGGGAGTCATTATCAACAACAGGACCGGTGAGCCGGGCCGGGACGATCCGAGTATCAGTATCCGCGGGAGGAGCACTACAGGCAATTCTTCGGCGCTGGTGATCATTGATGGTGTGGAGCGGAGCGGCCTTGGACAGATCAATCCTCACGATATTGAAAGTATTACCGTGCTGAAAGATGCATCTGCAGCAATATATGGCGCCAGAGCGGCTAATGGGGTCATTCTCGTGACGACGAAGCGGGGAGGCCTGAATACGGCGCCGAAAGTGGACCTGTCCTTCAATCAGGGATTTACAGGGCCGACGCGCAGTCCGATCATGGCCGATTCGTATACCTTCTTCAATGTTTATAACGAGATCGAAACGGGGGAAGGCAGACCTGCTCCTTATACGCAGGACGACCTTGAAAAATTCAGGACCAGTGCTGATGCAGACCACCAAAGCTTCAACTGGTATAAATTTGTCACCAGGCAATTTGCGCCGCAGCACAGGTCCGACATAGCGGTGAGCGGTGGCAATAACAATACTACCTACCGCCTTTCTTTTGGAGATGTGGTGCAGGACGGTCAATATAAATTTGGCACGACCAAGGTGCATCAATACAACCTGCGTTCAAATGTGAATGTGAAAGTAGCGGATAACTTCAATGTGGGAATGGACGTGGCCGCGCGTTTTGATGATAACCATTATCCTTATGGCAGCATGAATGATATTAACAGCCATATATTTCTATACCAGCCTAACTGGGTACCTTATTGGCCCGGAACGAACTACCTGACGCCAAATAGAGGTAACGATAATATTATCAATCGTTTGGGTGACGCTAACGGTTATCAGTCCATAAAAACGACGACCCTTCAAACGACATTGACGGCGCAATGGGACCTGCCCTGGGTAAAAGGCCTGTCTATCAGCGGCAAAGGCAGCTACGACCCCCATGTTCAGTTTACGAAGACCTGGTATCTTCCCGATTATGTATATTATAAGGATAATAATGGCGACTATACCAAAGGCAGATCCGGTTTAGGCTCCAATATGCCGCAATTGACGGACAGAACAGATATAGGATCACTGTTTTACCTGACATCCCGCATCAATTACGAGAGGGGGTTTGGAGAACATCATGTTACTGCCATGATCGGCTATGAGCAGCAATCCATCAGAAGTAATTATGACGTGGCATCCAGGGGAGGTTTTCCTTCCCCCTCGCTGCCGGAAATATTCGCGGGCAGCAGCGATAAGAACCAGCAAAGTAATGACGGGGCTGAAACGCAGAGCGCAAGGCAGAATTATTTCGGAAGGGTAACCTATGATTATGCAGGAAAATATCTTGCTGAAGTTTCCATGCGTCGTGACGGATCACCGAATTTCCGGGCAGATAAAAGGTGGGGTAATTTTCCAAGTTTCTCAGCCGGGTGGGTATTGTCCCGGGAGGAGTTCATGAAGAACTACACCTTCATCAACAATTTAAAAATAAGAGCATCGTATGGAGTCATGGGTAATGACCTGGTAAACTCATTTCAATACCTGCAAAGTTATGCCTATGGCAGCAATTACGTAATTGGCGGCGGTGATGTCACCGGGTTGGTCCAATCGGGTGTCCCGAACCCGGATATAACATGGGAGCGGGCCAAGACCGGAAATATAGGACTGGACGCGACCCTATGGCATGGCAAACTGGGGATCAGCTTTGATTATTTCAAAACGCGCCGCTCGGACATATTGACCACGCGTTCCGCCATCGTACCCGGATACACCGGCCTCAGCCTTCCTGATGAAAATATTGGCATTGTCGATAACAGGGGGTTTGAATTGGTGCTTACGCATTCCAATTATGACCATGCCGTTAAATATAACTTATCGGGGAATGTTTCGTTTGCCCGAAATAAAGTCATCTTCAGCGATGAGCAGCCTGCGGCCGAACCGTATCAATTGGCTACTGGAAGGCCTATTGGCGCCGGGCTCTACTATAAGGCCTCAGGCATTTTTAAAGACCAGGCCGATATAGATAAATATGCGCATCTTTTAGGAACCCGGCCGGGAGATATCCGGTATGAGGATGTCAATCATGATGGAAGCATCGATTCTAAAGACCAGATCCGGATCAACCAGACAAATGTGCCGGAAATTACATTCGGATTCAGTGCAGATGTCTCCTATAAAGCGTTTGACCTGTCCGTACTTTTTCAGGGGCAGGCCAACGCCAAACAGAATTTTGGAGGCGGGTATGGGTATTTCCCGATAATGAGCTATTCATTCGGAAATTTCCTGGCCTGGAGGGCCGATGGCCGATGGACCCCGCAACATACCAATGCAACGATGCCGAGAGCTTCTTACGAACCTTTCAATAACAATACCATACAGTCCACACAATGGCTGGTGGATGCCGGATTCCTGAAGCTGAGAACTGTTGAATTAGGATATAAGGTCCCTCAATCGTTGCTCAACAAAATACGCATTAAAAACTTGCGGCTATATGTCAGCGCCAGTAATCTTCTGACACTGTTCGACCATATGAAGAAGCTGGGTTTTGATCCGGAAACCTCCGATTATTGGTATTATCCGCAGCAACGTGTAATTAATTTCGGCGCCAATGTGACTTTCTAACACAGAACAGCCATTCGACGGTGTAAAAAATCAAAAAATTACAGATGAAAAAGATTATATATCTTATAGGAATTATTTTTCTGGCAGCTTCCTGCAACAAACTGGATCTGACGCCTATGGATAGGTTATCAGAGGCAGATACCTGGAACGACCCTTCTCTGATCCGTCTATATGTCAATGCAACTTATAATGTCCTGCAGCATGGCTTTCAGCAGGACCTTTTGACCGCTGCATGTGATGAGGCATTTAATATCCACGATTATGGCAGTCTGCAGTCCGTGCAAAAGGGAAATCTTACTGCCGACAATGTCAGCAGCCTTTCTGCCAAGATCAATTACCTGAACTATGCCTATTCGAATATCAGAACTATCAATATCTTCTTTTCCAAGATCGATGCCGCTCCTGTCGAGGATGCCTTTAAAAACGAAACAAAAGGGGAAATGAAGTTCCTTCGGGCTGATATATACGCCAATCTGATCTGGCGTTATGGCAGCGTACCTCTTATTACGAAAGTATTTGCGTTGAATGATGAATACAGCGTTACCATGTCATCTTATGACGATTGTGTAAGTTTTATTGTCAAGGAGCTCGATGACGCGGCGCAACTATTACCGGCTGATCAACCGGACGACGGGAAAGGAGAAGCGTCGGCCAACGCGTGTAAGGCGTTAAAATCGAGGGTGTTGTTATATGCGGCAAGTTCTTTGAACAATCCTTCGCATGACAATTCCAAATGGCAGGCTGCTGCTGATGCGGCAGCGGCCCTGTTGAATGCGGGGTATAGCTTAAATCCTGATTACCAGTCTACTTTTTTGGCTGACAACCAGGAGGTGATCTTTGCGCGCTATTTTACCCAGTCCAACAATACGAATTTCAATCTTTTACAGGGAAGGAGCGGTTCGGATGGTTATGGGTCTGCGAACCCAAGTCAGAATATGGTCAACGCCTATGAAATGGCGGCAACGGGCGAATTGCCTTATATCGAGCAGCCGGACGGCACGTTAACGGTGAACCCGATCTCCGGGTATGACCCTGCCAATCCATACGCCGGGAGGGATCCGAGATTCGACGCTTCCATCATCCATGACGGCACGGTTTGGGCCGGCAGAACGACCGAAACATTCCATGGCGGAGCTGATGCTCCGGAGAGCCCAAATGGATACAATGCCTCTATTACGTCGTATTATTATAAGAAATTCCTGGTTGAAAGCATCCCGCCGTCCGGTTCTACCATTTTGCCAACTAATCCGTGGATATTTTTTCGGTACGCGGAAATACTCTTAAATTATGCCGAGGCTGAATTTGAGCTGGGACATGAAGACATTGCCCGCGACTATATAAATATGGTGAGGGCCAGGGCGAGCGTAAACATGCCGCCTGTAAATGATGCCGGTGAAAAGCTCCGGCAAAGGATCCAAAACGAGCGAAGGGTGGAGCTGGCATTCGAAGAGCACCGGTTTTTTGATGTGAGGCGCTGGAAGATCGCCGGCGGCACCGAAAAACAGCCCCTGCTTGGCATGAACATCCAAAAAGCCGGCAACGGCGCCAGGACTTATACCATCTTCAAGGTCATTGACAGGAACTTTTATGACCAGCAGTATCTTATGCCTTTCCCGGTTGCAGAAGTAAACAAGAGCCTGGGCTCTTTGATACAAAATAAAGGATACTAACCCTTAGGTCACGCAAACAGCGGGGCGATCAATCGCCCTGCTGTTTTATTTGGTAAACATTATTCTAATCGACGCATGGATAGAAGATTGTGCAAGATATTATCAGCTGTTTGGATCCTTATGGCAGGGTATGATGGATATGCCCAGCCGCTCAAACCCGGCACGATTGACAGGAAAGCTGTCGTTACGCGGCATAATTTCCATATCACCGATCCGGATGAGCACGGACCGACGCAGGTAGGCAATGGCAATTTCGCGTATGGGTTCGACGCAACGGGAATGCAGACGTTCAGCGATAAGTTCACGACAATGTCCCAGTGGAGCTGGCATAGTACACGGCCTCCCAAAGGTCTTACGGCTGCGAACTTTGCAAGGACCGCTGTAAATGCGCATGGCAGGATGATACCGTATGATCTGCCGGATCCTGAGCAGCCGGCTCTTTCAAAATGGCTTGCTGGCAACCCTCACCGGTTTAACCTTGGCAGGATAGGCCTTTGGATAAAAAAAGGCGATAGCGCTTCGGCTGCCATCGGGGAGATACGACACCCGGATCAATATTTTGACTTATGGACTGCCACAGCCATAAGCACCTTTGAAGTGGATGGCCAGCCTGTCAGGGTAACGACTGTTGGAGATCCTTATAAAGACATTGTCGCCTTTAGAATAGAATCGCCGTTGATAGCTGCCAAAGAAATTGGCGTATTCATCGATTTCCCTTATGCGAGCCTGGATGTCTTCAGCAATGGCTCGGATTATGGCAAGCCGCGTTTGCATACGACGACGCTCGTCCGGCAGGGGGGAACGCAGGCGACCTTTCAAAGAACAATGGATAACACCGTTTACCAGGTAGCTGTTGGCTGGAGTGCAGCCGGCAACATCGAAAGAGAAAAGCCGCACAGGTATAAATTTACTGTTGCCGGCGGCAATGCAGCAGAGTATGTATTTTGCTTTTCTCCTTCGAAAATAAATTATACCGTGCCCTCCTTTTCTGAAGTGAGATCCCATTCCCGGCAATACTGGCCGGGCTTCTGGCGCAGCGGCGGCGCCATCGATCTTTCTCATAGCAAAGATCCCCGATGGGAGGAGCTTGAAAGGAGGATCGTATTATCACAATATTTAATGAAGGTGAATGCTTCCGGGAAATATCCGCCGCAGGAAACAGGTCTTGTAAACAATAGCTGGTATGGGCGGTTTCATTATGAAATGATCTTTTGGCATAATGCCCACTATGCGTTATGGGACAGGTGGCCTTTGTTGAACAACAGTTTGCATGTTTACCGGGACAACCTGGATGAGGCCAAAAAGCGGGCAGCGTCCCAGGGGTACGCCGGTGCACGGTTCCCGAAATGTACCGGGCCTGATGGACGGGAGTGGCCTCATCCGATCCATGCATTCCTGGTATGGCAGCAGCCGCACCCTATCTTTTTCGCGAATCTCGACTACCGCGCCCACCCGACGAAAGCAACTTTGAGAAAATGGCTGCCTATAATAGATGCGTCCGCGGATTTTCTGGCGTCTTATACTATCTTCGATACTGCGAGGAGGGAATATATGCTGGGGCCGCCGATAGCTTTTGTGCCTGAGAACAATGACTTTCTAAAGGATAAAAATCCTGCGTTCGAGCTGGCCTATTGGCGTTATGCGCTCAGGACCGCAGGAGAGCTGAGAAAAAAAGCGGGGCTTCCGGAAAAGCCGTTCTGGGATTGGGTGCGCCGGTCGCTTGCTCCGGTGCCCATACGGGATAGTGTGTATGAACAATGGGAAAATATTGAACATATGTGGACGAAATTTAATTTCGAACATCCTGCATTACTTGGCATTTACGGCATGCTGCCGGGTGACGGCGTTGATACTTCGGTGATGAAGAGGACCTTTCAGAAGGTCCTTGACAATTGGAAATTCGATACGGGATGGGGTTGGGATTTTCCGCTGGCGGCGATGACCGCTGCCAGGCTGGGAGAGCCGGATAAGGCGCTGGATATGCTGTTATATCCCTCCGCAAAGAATAATTACGACAGGCATGGTTTTGCCGGAGCCGGCGATCCTTATCCGTATCTGCCTGCCAATGGAGGGCTGTTATACGCCATCGCGATGATGACTGCGGGCTGGGACGGTGACCATAATATCCCTCAGCCCGGGTTTCCCAAAGACGGGTCCTGGGTAGTAAGGTGGGAAGATCTTAAAAAAGCGCCATAATTAACAAATGAATAAACTAATACTTACTTCGGCCATTTTTCTGTTACAGGCAGCCCGCATGTTCGGCCAGCAATACAGCGCCGGATCGTTTTCCGTAAAGATCAGCGAAACAGGGCAGGTCGTTTCCCTAAAGAACGGGAAAACAGATTATGTAACGGTCGATTCACCCGGGAGCCTGTTGCAAATCGTCGTAAAAGGCCAATCACTGTTGCCGGTCAAGGCCGGCTTCAGCCGGGAAAATATTATTTTGTCATATCCCGGCGGTCTTACCGCCCAAATAAGGGTACAGCAAGATCCGTCCTATATCGTTCTCACACTGGCCGACGTGAGCAAAGGCGTGGAGGCTGTAAAATGGGGCCCTTTTAATACGACCATTGCCGACACTATCGGCAATACGGTGGGAGTTGTCCGGTCAGCCTCTTTTGCCATCGGCCTCCAATGCCTCAACAAAAAGACCGCGGGGGGAGTGCTGGAAAATGAAGAAGGCGCGGTATTTGGCGGAGGCACTACCGCAACCAAAAAGCCGTTTGGATCATCTTTGCAGGCATTCACGGTAAATCGCAGTCACGACAGGATGATCAAGGTATGGGGCCGCTGGCCTGATGTACCGGTGAAAGCAATACCCGGCGGCGAATTGCAGGGCTCGTCTGTGGCATTGTTTGGCTGTGATCCGGGGCAGGTGTTATCTGTCATTAAAACGATAACCATACAGGAAAATTTACCTTATGCCAAGTGGAAGGGCGAATGGATCAAAAGCTCTTCGGAAAGCGGCCGGCCCTATATGATAACCACCTTTTCGGAAAACAATATCGATACATTTTTAAATCTTGCCAAAAGAATGGGTATGGCGGGCGTGTACCATGAAGATCCATTTGAGACCTGGGGGCATTTCGTGTTGAAAAAGGCATTATTCCCGCATGGCAGGAAAGGTTTTAAAGCTTGTGTAGACAAGGCTCACGCCATTGGGTTGCGCCTGGGCTTTCATACCCTCACTACTTTCATAACGACCAATGACAGCTTCGTAACCCCTAAACCGGATCACCGGCTGGCGCAGGCAGGCAGCGGGGCGCTTTCATCGGACATATCGCCTGATACAACGGAGATTGCTGTTAGCGCTGACAGCTATTTCCGTCTGAAGAGCGATTTGAACAGCGTTCGTATCGGGGATGAGATCGTTCGCTATATGGAAGTCACCGCGCAGCCGCCTTACCGTCTTACCGGCTGTGTGCGCGGGGCATTTGGTACAAAGAAAGCTGCGCATAAAACGGATGATCCGGTAGTCAGGCTTATCGATCATCCCTATAAAGTATTTTTTCCCGACTGGGAGCTTCAGAAAGAAATAGCCGCCAATATTGCCCGGTTTATTAATGAGACAGGAGCCGACCAGATGGATTTTGACGGGCATGAAGGTACCTACGCCTGCGGCATGGGAGATCTTTCCTTCGATACTTTTGCTGAAGAAGTATTTAGCGGCGCGGACCATCCGGTAGTCTATGGATCGAGCAGGGATAATCACTATTTTTGGCATATCAATAATTACCTCAACTGGGGAGAGCCCTGGTATGGAGGGTTCAGGGAAAGCCAGTCGGACGTGCGTATGGCCAATCAGCCGTTTTATGAAAACAACTATTTGCCGAATATGCTGGGCTGGTTTTTAATAACTGTACAAACCAGTCCCGAGGATATCGACTGGATGTTAACCCGTGCGGCGGGGTTTAATGCCGGTTACGCCCTGGTGCTCCGGCAGGAGGCGCTGGGAAATCCCGGGATGGATGAAATTATCAGCAGGATCAATACCTGGACATCCGCTCAGCGCAGTCATCTTTTCAATGCGGCCCAGCTGCAATGGCTGCGTAACCCGAATAATGATGCCCGGCTGCTGCAACAGGGAGATAAGCTGTATTTGCAGCAATTTAAAAAATATGATTTTTCTTATGAGGCCAGGGTATTACAGCCGGGCCAGCCGGGCTCTCAGCGCTGGGATTTTGAAAGTGTACGGGAAAAACAGATCCCGAGGGTGGTGATCTATGCTACGGGCGATGACGGCAGGGTCGTTAATCCTGTTATTGAAATAGATAATTTCTTTCATGTGGAGATCCCTGTAACGCTGGCCGCAGGGCAAACATTGATGATGGGAGAGGAGAAGGATGCCAGCTTATATGACCGCAAGGGAAAACTGATCCGTAAGATAGCTGTCAACAACGGTCTGCCGCAACTGGATGCCGGAAAACACAGCTTGTCTTTTGATGGAACCGCAGATGTCAATTCACCGCTGAGACTAAAAATTGAAATAAAGCTATTAAATAATGAAGAACTGCTACAGCACTAAAGGCATCTGTGTTAAAAAATATGCAACCGGCCGATCTGTTAGAAAATGCATAAGAAGGGAATTCCTTATCTTATTCCTGTTCTTCTCCTGTTATGCATTGCAGGCGCAGCATGTTGAGCGGCATGCGGAATATAATTTGATACCTTATCCGGCCGGTCTGAAGGCGGCAGCCGGCAACTTTGTGATAAGCAGCAGAACTGTCCTGGTAAGACCGGGCAATGCTATTTTTAATAACGAAGTCTTATTCCTGCAACAGCTTATTCAAAACTATCTGGGAGCCGGAGCTTTGCAGCCATCGGCCGAGACTGGACAGTCATCGGGAAAGACTTTGCAGCCATCGGCAGGGACCGTGCAGCCATCGGGAAAGGCTGTGCACCCATCGCCAGGGACCGTTAAGGGGGCGATCGTGTTAAAGTATGATCCATCCCTTGCTGCGCCGGAAGCCTATACGTTGGTCATAGAGCCTGCCAATATCACTATGGCAGCCGGGGACCCGGCAGGGATGTTTTATGCGATCGAAACGCTGCGCCAGTTATTGCCCGCCGGTATTGAAACGGGGCGGGGCGGCGCATTGACCGTGCCATGTGTGCAAATAACCGATCAGCCGGCATTTTCATGGCGCGGCATGATGCTGGATGTTTCCCGCCATTTTTTTTCAATAGCCTACCTGGAAAAATATGCGGATATGATGGCTTTATACAAGCTGAATAAACTGCACCTGCATTTAACTGATGACCAGGGCTGGCGTATCGAAATAAAGAAATATCCCCGGTTGACGGCGGAAAGCGGTTGGAGGACCTTTAACAACCAGGATTCGGCTTGTATGAGACAGGCGGCTGCTACCGGCAATGGAGACCTTGAGCCGGACCAATCGCATGTCATACAAAAGAACGGGCAAACATTATATGGCGGCTTTTATACGCAGGAAGAGATGCGCGGCTTTATTCGCTATGCCGCCAGCCGCCATATAGAAGTGATCCCTGAGATCGATATGCCGGGGCATATGATGGCGGCGGCAAGAATATATCCCGAACTGACTTGTGATACACTGGTCAGCAATAATCCCAACGATTTCTCCAATCCTATTTGTCCTTGCAACGAGAATGCGCTGGAATTTGCCAAAGATGTCTTTTCGGAGATAGCGGACTTGTTCCCTTCGCAGTATATCCATATTGGCGGCGACGAGGTAAATAAAAAGAACTGGGCAAAGTCTCCGGTGGTACAGGCTTTTATGAAGGAAAGGGGTTTTACCGATATGAACCAGGTCCAAAGCTATTTTAACGATTATATGCTTGCCTTTTTCAGATCGAAGCAAAAAAAACTGTTGGGTTGGGATGAGATCATTGAAGGGGGCATAGATTCTTCCGCAGCCATGATGTTCTGGCGTGCATGGGCTCCCGGCGCTCCGGCACAGGCAGCAAAAAATCATAACAAAATTGTAATGACACCGGATGGGCCGCTGTACTTCGACGCTATTTCCGATGCGCAGACATTACCGGCCGTGTACAACTATGATCCTTTTGATACGGGACTGTACCACCTTGACGGGGAAGCAAAAAAATACATATTGGGAGTGCAGGCCAATTTATGGACGGAAATGATCCCTTCGGAAAAAAGAGCTGATTATATGACAATGCCCAGGCTTACGGCTTTGGCGGAAATAGGGTGGACACACCGGTACGAGTATGCTTCTTATGTGCAAAGGCTGAATGCCCAATATGACCGGCTTGACCTGTTGAATATACATTATCGTTTACCCGATATAAACGATCTGGCGGAGAATTATGCCATTATTGGTAAAACGCCGTTTTATGCAGCTTCTCCGAATCCGCGTTTTAAAGTGCGTTATACGCTGGATGGTACGCTGCCGGATGCCCATTCGCCTCTTATGGATAAGCCGGTAGTGCTCGATCATGCGGTTGTTATGAAACTGGCCCTCTTTACTCCGGCAGGCAGGGGAGGGGATGTATATAAGCTTACCTTCCATGAGCAGCAATTTAGCGGAAGCGGCCAGGCGAATGTCTCCGGCCTTAAGGACGGGCTTAGGGCAGCATTCTATAAAGGCGAATTCCCGCGGACAGCTGCTATCAAAGGGAACCCGGACAGCATATTTTCCGTAACCGGTGTAACGGTTCCCAATACCATAAAAGCGCCTGCGTTCGGCTTAAAATTCAGCGGGTTTATACAGGCGCCGGAAACCGGCATCTATACCTTTTATCTTACCTGTAATGATGGCGGCGTATTGTATATCGGGGATCAGAAAATAATAGATAATGACGGGCTGCATTCCGATAAGACGAAAGGCGGGCAGGCAGGTTTACAAAAAGGGCTTCATCCTATATCGGTCGATTTTATGGAATATGGAGGCGGGTATGCCCTGGATCTCAAATATAGTTATAAAGGAAGTGAGCCTAAGCCTGTTCCTGCTTCCTGGTTTAAGTCAGGTACTAACTGATGCTGTCGGGTAAATTTGATACCTGTCGGGTAAATCTGATACTTATTGGATGAATCCGATACCTGTTGGATTAATCTGACGCATGTTGAATAAATAAGTAAAAATCGATCATTCATGAAACGGAGAAATTTTATAAAGCTGACGGGTGCATCTATGGTGTCTTTACTTGCAGCGAATTATATGGAAGCCGAAGGTGTTGCTTCAACCGTTATCCAGTTACCGGATGCTGTAAGCATTTTGTATGGCGACAATTATTTTATGATGGGATCATCCGACAGGCAGACCTGGACTTATAAGGATGTTATCGTCAGGCTGAAAAATAATAAGGATAGTGTAGCTGTATTCATTCAATCGCCGTCTTTGCCATTAAAAGAGATACAGCTTTCCTGGAAATATAACACCCGGAAAGAGGCGAGGATATTGGGGGATGCATGGGAGCGTACCTATGGTGATGTAGGTTTTCAGCCGATCGATACTGCCCGAAAATTACCCTGGTATTGTGTCGAGCATGGTGAAGACAGCACTGTATGTTTTGGCGTAAAAACAGGCTGCAGCGCATTTTGTTATTGGCGGGTGTCAGGAGACAAGCTGGAACTGAACCTTGATACAAGGAATGGGGGGAATGGCGTTCTGCTTGGGACAAGGATATTACGTGCAGCCGATATCGTCACCACAAAAAATACAGGTAACGAAAATGCATTTGCTACCGTTAGCCGCTTCTGCAGGCAAATGTGTGAAAAGCCAAGAACAACGAGCCAGCCTGCATACGGTATAAACGACTGGTATTTTGCTTATGGAAATAATTCCGCGGATCTTATTTTAAAACACACCTCGTTATTGGCTCCATTGGCAACCAATTCGTCGAACCGCCCCTTTTCTGTAATAGATGATGGGTGGTCACTCGGATCCGATTATGCACGGACAAATGAAAAGTTCCCGGACATGCCAAAGCTGGTCGGTGAAATAAGGAACCTGGGTATGCGCCCCGGTCTGTGGACAAGACCGTTGCTTGCAAAACCCGGGACAAATAAGAACCTGCTCATTCAAAAAGGGGAGGGACAGGTGCTGGATCCGACTATTGACGAGAATATCCGGTATATCGGAGATTTGTTCCGTCTCTATAAACAGTGGGGGTTTGAGCTGGTAAAGCATGATTATACCACCTTCGATATTTTCGGAAAATGGGGATCGGACATGAACAATGCAATGACGGCGCCCGGATGGGGCTTTAACGAACCTTCCAAAACCAACGCGGAGGTTATTTCAAATCTGTATAAGGCGATACGGGATGCCTTTGGAGATGCATACCTGATCGGCTGCAATACCATCAGTCATTTATCGGCAGGGATGTTTGAATTGTATAGAACGGGCGACGATACCAGCGGTAAAGAGTGGAGCAGGACTAAAAAGATGGGAGTGAACACAATGGGTTTCAGAATGGTGCAGCATAAGAGCTTTTACCAGGCGGATGGGGATTGTGTTGGATTAACGACTAAGATCCCCTGGGAAAAGAACAAGCAATGGATGCAGCTGCTGGCGCAAAGCAGCGCACCTTTATTTATATCTGCGCAGCCGGAGGCTATTGGCGCTGAACAAAGGGATTTTATTAAAAAATGTTTTACCGATGCGTCGAAAGACCAGCCGGTAGGGGAACCGTTGGATTGGCTGAGTAACGAATTTCCTGCAAAATGGAAGCTGGATGATAGCATAGTTGCCTTTAACTGGGATTGATCGCGCCTGTTATATTAAGTAAAGGTGTAATTTAGCTGCCACAATCGAACAAGATGATTAAGATAGCCATTTTTGAAGATCATAAACATCGGCGTGATGCTTTAAAACTGATGATCAGCTTGCGGAAAGATATGGTGTGCATAGGTGATTATGAAAATTGCAACAATCTTGTGGAAGACCTGCGCAAAAACGTGCCCGATGTAGTGTTGATGGATATTAATATGCCGGGTATTGACGGTATAGAAGGCGTTAAGCTGCTGGATAAATATTATCCTGATACCTTCATCATTATGCAAACGGTGTTTGAGGAGGATGAAAAGATATTTAATGCTTTGCTGGCCGGTGCAGACGGTTATATCTTAAAAAATGCGCAGAATGATAAAGTGATCGAAGGCATACTGGAGGTTGTCAATGGCGGCGCACCGATGACGCCTTCCATTGCCCGTCGTGTGCTGGGCTACTTCCACAATAGATCTGACAGATCAAATAAAGAGCTGTTTAATCTTTCCAACCGTGAAATGGATATTTTGAATTTGCTGGTAAAGGGCTATAGCCATAAAATGATAGCGTCAGAATTATTCATTGCTATCAATACGGTGAATAACCATATCAAGAATATTTACCAGAAGCTGCACGTACACAGCGTCTCGGAGGCGGTGGCAACGGCTATCCAAAACAATATAGTAAGAAAATAATATTTTATTTACTTTTAGTGTTTTAGCCGGCAAAAAATTGAATGACTTTCTCTTCGTTACCAAATGAGCGGGATCTTTTTATTCGCATCTCGGAAGGAGATGAATCCGCTTTTAGCACTTGTTACATCCATTACACCCGGCAATTGCTGCCTTCTCTCATGAGGCTGCTGGGGTCGAGGGAGAGCGCCGAAGAAGTGCTCCAGGAGGTATTTCTCAAAGTTTGGTTATTCAGGGACAGGCTTGCGGAAGTGGAAAATCCGACAAGCTGGTTATTTCGTGTCACGGCCAATACGGCCCGGGACTGGCTGAAGATTAAAATGAGGGCGCGGCAAAGGATAGCGGAAAGCGGACGGATGGCGGCAGCGCAGAAAGTGTCCAGCCAGGAGCAGACCGATCTTAAAGCTCTTTCCGCGGTGATCCAGCGTACCATCCGGGCTTTTCCTTCCCAGCGGCGGCGGATCTATGAGATGAGCAGAGAGGAAGGGTTGAAACCATCGGAGATCGCGGCCCGGCTGCAGCTATCGGTGAGCACCGTTAAGAATACGCTGCTGGCGGCCTTGAAGGCGATCCGTGAAAATGTCGAGGAGGCCGGCTTCTGGACAGTCTTCATGCTTTTTTTTCTAAAAAAATAACAGGGTAGAAAAAAAATATCAGCTTTTTTAAAAAAACAATAGGACGATCATTCCCCACCGTCGTCATAGATTAGGGCAGTATTACTGAGACAAGCATGGGCGATGTCCTTTTCACCATATGGAACAGAGAATCAAATGGTTAATACAGCAAATGGGCGACAGGCCGTTGACAGCTTCCGAAGAGGAAGAGCTGGCGAGCCTTCTAATGGCGGAGGAATATGACACCGTCATTTCGGATGCCATCCAGGAAACGCTGACCCTCGAAGAGGATCCGGCATTTGAGCCGTCGGCGGCGCAGCAACGGATACAGGGAATACTGGACCTGGACAAGACCGGGCATCGACTGCGTGTGGTGTCTTCTGATCGGCGTTTGCCGGTATGGAGGCGGCAATGGTTGCGGTATGCTGCCGCTGTGCTTGTCGTGACGGTGACAGCCATTTGGTTCATACATGATCATAGCCGCCGTAGCCGGATGGAAGGAAATGCGATGGCAGCTATTACAGATACTTTCCCGAACATCGCACCCGGCGGCAATAGGGCAATACTTACGCTGGATGATGGCTCTACGATAGCACTCGACAGCATGCCGGAAGGCAGTCTCTCCCAACAGGGATCGGCAGCGGTGTTCAAGGTTTCGGATGGGCTATTGAGTTATCGGCCTGTCCAGGCGTCCGGCGCCCGCGGGAAGGTCTTTTACAATACCATTGCCACACCCAAAGGGGGGCAATACCAGGTGAAGCTTCCCGATGGCACCAAGGTCTGGCTGAATGCGGCGTCCAGCATTCGGTTCCCAACAACGTTCCCCGGTCCATCGCGGGAAGTATCGCTTACAGGGGAGGCCTATTTTGAAATTGCCCCGGATGCCCGCAGACCTTTCTACACCAGGGTGAAAGGAATGTCGGTGGAAGTCCTGGGAACGAGCTTCAATATCAATGCTTATCCGGATGAAAAGGTGATGAGGACTACGCTGCTGGATGGACGGGTTAAGATCAATACTGTGCAGGCATCAGCTATTATGCGGCCGGGGCAGCAGGCTGCTGTGTCCTCCATGGAGCCGGACACAAAAAAAGCAGGACTGATAACGCTGACCGACAACGCCGATCCGGGAGAAGCGGTAGCCTGGAAGAACGGATTGTTCTACCTGGCTGGCACGGACATCGCCTCCCTGATAAGGCAGGTCGGCCGCTGGTATGATATCGAAGTAGTTTTTGAAGGGCCTGCTCCTTTGGGGCATATTACAGGTAAGGTGCCCCGTAATACCACGCTTCCTAAAATCCTCCGGTTGCTGAGGGCAAGCGGCGTGCACTTCAAAATGGAAGAAAATAAGATCATCGTAACCCCATAACCTTTCCTGAAGTTTTTTTGGATTGACTGTCAGTCTGAAGGACGGACGTAAACTATATCACGTCTGACCCGGAGCTTTTTGCCCGGACGATTCCAGCGTCCCGGTAAAAGAAAAACCGGAAGTGATTCCAGCACTTCCGGCAAAGATTCGGGTCAACGGGTAATCAATTGTTGGAAACTGCTTATTGTTTAACCCAAAACACTGCAAAGGTATGCTTTTGACGGCAAATTACAGTCCTTTCCGCATGCGCCGGAAGGTCCTAACCAAAACTCTGTTAGTCATGCGTCTAACATCCATTCTTCTATTGGCGTTCTCGCTTCATCTTAGCGCCAGTACCAACGCACAGCGGATCTCACTTTCCCTTGAGCGGGCCCCGCTGCAACAAGTATTCGCGCGTATCACCGCCGGGACAGGTTATCAGTTTGTATACAGGGATGAATGGCTGCCCCTGGCGAAGCCGGTGGATATTACGGTGAAAGATGCCAGTCTGCAACAGGTGCTGGACATCTGTTTCAGTGGTCAGCCATTCAGTTACGAGATTATAGACAAGATGATCGTATTGAAAGAAAGACGTTTGTCAACGGCAGCAGTCGGGGATGAAACGTCACCTCCGGAGCTGATTGACGTGCACGGCCGTGTGACAGATATCAATGGCAAGCCGCTGGCCGGTGTGACCATTGTTGTAAGAGCGGCGCGCCCGGTGACGGGACGGGGCATACGGGTATTGTCTGTTGGTGGATTCCGGGCGGATTCAGGCACTTCTTTGAAGCCATCGCTATCGCCGGCTGCTCCCGGCCAGCTTATGCCGGTTGCCGCCGGTCAGCTCACCCCGGTTGCCGCCGGTCAGCTTACTCAGCCAAGGCCCACACAGATAGTGTCCATGGAGCCTGTTACGGGGACTACCAAAGAAGACCTCAGCAGGATCGCGGCATCTGCCAGCTCTGCGGGAAAGCTTTCGAAGGACACGACGAGCGAAAAGAATAAAAGATTCTCTGCAGCGAACATCACCAGCGCCGACGAGGCCGCTGTGGTAGGCGTCGTCGTCACGGATGCCAATGGAGAATTCGATCTGAAGCAGATGCCGGAAGATGCCGTACTGGTGATCAGCCATATCGGGTATGAAGAATTGCAATTGAAGCTTGACAAGAGAAAAGAATTGTCGATCCGGCTCAGCCTGAAAGCGATCGAGCTAAAGGACGTCAAAGTCACCTACTCGACTGGCTACCAGATGATCTCGGAAGAAAGAGCTACCGGCTCTTTCGGTAAGCCCGACATGGAGGTGTTCGAACACCGGACGGCTACGATGGATGTGGTCAGCCGCCTGGAAGGACTTGTAGCCGGGGTGACGGTGCTGGGATCGGCCAGCAATACCGTAGGGACGACCGGCAGCGCCAGCAATAACAATAGCCAGAAATCGGCCATTATCAGGGGATCCAGTTCCGTCAGCCTGGCAAGCACCCCTCTTTATGTCGTCAATGGGGTGATCGTTCCGGACTTCAATTCCATCAACATCGATGATATTTCGGATATCACCGTCCTCAAGGACGCCGCCGCCGCCGCCATCTGGGGTGCGAGGGCGGCCAATGGGGTCATTGTCGTCACGACAAAAGAGGGGGTCCGGGGCCAAAAGATCAAGTTCAATTACAACGCCTTTGTCAATTACCAGGGAAGACCCGACCTGAATTATCTGCACCAGCTGAACAGCCGGCAATTCATTCAGGCGGCGAAAGAAACCTTCGACCCCGTAGACTTTCCCTGGGGGAATCTCTACAATCAGCCGGTCACTCCGCACGAACAGCTATTGTATGACCAATACCGCGGGGTGATCTCCGCCAGCCAGGCATCGGCCGGCCTCGACAGCCTGGCCTCCCTCGACAACCGGCAGCAGGTGAAAGACCTTTGGTTCCGCAATGCCTTTACCACCAATCACACGTTGTCAGCCACAGGCGGAAATGCCTACTATTCTTTTTACGGGTCTCTCGGTTATACGGATGCGCAAAGCAACCGGCCCGGGGAGACCAACAATACCTATAAGATCAATCTGACGCAGACCCTCAACGCCAGCAGGAATATAACAATATCGCTGAATGCCTCGCTGGTGGACAATATCGTAAGCGGAAAGGGGTATTCCTCGAGCAGCGGCAGCTTTGACAACACCTTTCTTCCCTACCAGCTATTCGAGGATGCCGCCGGTAATCACCTGGCCATGCCATATGTATTAGGATACAGCGACTCTCTGCGCAGGGACTACCAGGCGAGAAGCCGTATCAATCTCAATTATATTCCGCTGGACGAGACAGGGTACCTGGATACAAAGGGCAACAACCTTAGCGTGAACCTGATATCCAATGTTGGCATTAAATTATGGAAGGGGCTGGCCTTCCAGGGCACCTATGGCTACCTTACGGCGCCCGGGTCATCCACCTCCTATGACGACGGCCGTTCGCTGGATCAGCGTAAGCAGGAGCTCCAGCTGACCGTGGCGCCCTCGACTTCATCCACCCCCGTATATTATTACCCGACAACGGGAGGTAAATACGTGACCTCGACTAATTCACAACGCAACTGGACAGTGCGGAATCAGCTGGTATATAATCTATCGCTTCGAGGGGGGCAAGACCAGCTTGCTCTTCAGGCAGGCCAGGAGGCGCAGGAACAGTTCTCTTCCACGGTGACGACGACTGTCTTAGGGTATGACAGGGCGCTCAACAGCTTCCCGCTCATCGATTATAACAAGCTCAGCCAGGGTATCTCAGGGACTGTCACTTCCACCGGCGGACTCTTCGGAGGCTCGACCAGCTACTTCGGATACCCCTATAGCTATTCCGAGGGCAGGACCAGGACCAAATCCTATTTCGCCCTCGCCAGTTATTCGCTGAGCCGCAAGTACAGCCTGGATCTCAGCTGGAGGCAGGATCATAGCAACCTGTTCGGACACAACGTGTCGACCCAGAATAAGCCCATCTGGAGCATGGGCGGAAAATGGCAGCTTGCCAGGGAACCGTTCCTGTCGACCGTTAAGGCTGTCAATGACCTCGCGCTCCGGGTAACCTATG
This sequence comes from Chitinophagales bacterium, assembly GCA_015655015.1. Taxonomy (GTDB): domain Bacteria; phylum Bacteroidota; class Bacteroidia; order Chitinophagales; family Chitinophagaceae; genus Puia. The sequence goes on from JAATFV010000099.1 coordinate 36,164, forward strand.
GCATCACGGGTAATTCTCCCTATTCAGGGTCTGCGGCGCTATACGATATCCTATACGCCCAGCCGGCTTCACAGATGGGCGCTATCTCGGGTAATGCCGCCTATATCCAGCAGGCTGCCAATGATGCCCTGTCCTGGGAGACCACCCAAACGGTGAATATCGGCATCGACTACGCCGTGCTGAACCGCCGGCTTAGCGGCAGTTTCGATCTCTACAGCAAACACACGAATAACCTGATCAATACCCTGCCGCTGAACCCGCTCTCCGGTTTCCTCAGCACGACAGGTAACCTGGGCACCCTCACCAACAAAGGCATAGAGGTCAGCATCCGGTCGA
>JAATFV010000186.1 GCA_015655015.1 Chitinophagales bacterium
CGTGGATATGCAGGCCCAGACCAAGACCATCAAAGGAAAAGGTCCGGATGATATCAAGAAAAGAGCAGATCTCCGCATAGCTGCCGGAAAGAAATTTGATGAAGCCATTCCTTATTTTGAAATGGTGGAAAAGGACCTGGGCACTAAGGGAAAGCTGAAAATGGATGAGAAGACCAGCCTGAAGGACGCCTATGACCTGCTGATCACCATTTACGAACAAAAGAATCAGAAAGATAAGGTGGATGTCTACACGACGAAGTTCAACGCAGTAGATAAAGATCACTAACTTAACGCTGAACGGAAGCCCGTTCATTAAATACGATTTTGCAGGGAGGCCCCGGGAAGTATTTTCCGGGGCCTCTGCATTTTCCCAGCGCCTCTGCATTTTTCCAGCGCCTCTATATTTTTCCGGGGCCTCTACTTTTATAAGGAGTACCGCCAATGGCCTCTTTTTTGCTTAATTTTCGGGTATGAATCCGAACATGATACATTTTAACATACAGGCGGATGATCGGCGAGACTCCATCCGTCCATTAACCAGACATTATATGCGCATCAAATATGCACTCTATACTTTACTGATGCTGCTGGCCGGCCTGACAGGCCCCGCCCAGACTATCGTGCTGGATAACCCGACCCTTATCGACGGTACGGGCAAAGCTCCCCGCGCCCTTCACAACCTGGTGATACAGGGAGATAAGATCGTTGCGATCGATGGGGAATATACCGGCAGGCGCGCCACGAAGATCGATATGCGGGGGAAATATATTATTCCCCTGATCAATGATGTACACGCACATCTGGGAATCCTGAAAGATACGGTCATGTCTTCGGCCAACTATACGCCGGAGAATGTGCATCGCCACCTGCTGAAATTCGAAGCTTATGGAGTAGGGGCCGTCCTTTGTATGGGGACGGATCACCCGGAGATCTTTGACCTGCGGCGGGCCTCCCGGAAGGACTCCCTTACGGGCGCTACTATTTATACCGCCGGGAGAGGTTTTGGCGAGAACAGCGGTTTGCCTCCCCCCAGCTTTGGCATGGACCAGGTATTCCGTCCGGAAACCCCCGACGAGGCGCGAAAAGACGTGCGGGAAATGGCGGTTTATCATCCGGATCTGTTGAAGATGTGGGTCGATGATGGCCGGGGAAAAGTCCCGAAAATGCCTCCTGAAATTTATTCCGCCATCATCGATGAAGCGCATAAGAACGGCATCCGCGTGGCCGCGCACCTCTGGTACCTGGAAGACGCACGTAAGCTGGTCGATGCAGGGCTCGATGTGATCGCACATAGTGTGCGGGATCAGGAAATAGACGATGACCTGCTGGCGAAGATGAAGTCTAAAGGAGTGATCTATATCCCCACACTCTCTCTCGATGAATTTGCTTTTATGTATGGGGACGACCCCGACTGGATCAACGATCCATTCTTCAAGGCGTCCCTGGAACCTGGTGTATACGAAATGATCACCAGCCCTGCTTATAAAAACAAAGTGACCAGGGATCCCGGATCAGCGGTAGAAAAGGCCGCCCTGCAGACCGCGCTGAAGAATCTGAAGAAGGTCTATGATGCAGGGATCATGGTGGCGCTGGGTACAGATGCAGGCGCACAGCCGGTGCGGGCGATGGGATTTTCAGAACACATGGAGCTGGAATTGATGGTGAAGGCCGGGCTGACGCCCCTTCAGGTTATAACGATCGGTACGTTGAACGGGGCTGTTCTGCTTCGTGCAGAGAAAGAGACCGGGACCATCGCCGTTGGCAAAAAGGCCAGCTTTATAGTGCTGGATAAGGATCCGGCAGCGGATATCCGCAATAGCCGGACGATCCATGCCGTTTGGAAGAACGGGAAGGTGGTGAGCAGCGGACCGCTGACGGACCATTAATCCGGCAAGGATACAACGAAGCCTATAACACCGTAATCCCTTTTTTATCCAGATGCTCATAGATCGCTGTCCGGATATCACCGGCAGTAAGATTGGTCTTGCCAAAATCCTTGGACCAGAAAAACACCTTTATTTCAATGGTCTTCGAGCTGAGACTGTTCAGGATGATCTCCGGCTCCCTGCGTTCCAGCACATTGGGATTGGCTTTTATGATCCCTCTGATGGTATCCGGCTCGATATCTTCCGGATGAGCAGGCTTGTCGATGGTAAAGGACAGGCTCACCCGCACATGATTGTTGCTGAGCGTCCAGTTGACAATATTATGTGAGAGGATGTCGCCATTCGGGATGATCACTTCGGCCCCTTCATCGGTGAGCAGCGTGCTGGAACGGATACCGATCTCTTTTACCCGCCCTTTATTATCACCGATCTCTACAGTGTCCCCGATCCGCAGGGGCCGGTCGAAGATCAGGATGATGCCGGAAACGAAATTGTTGACGATACTTTGCAGCCCCAGGCCGATACCTACGCCTAAGGCGCCGAGAATGACGGTTATCTTATCGATAGGCAGGCCGGATGCGGCTACTGCCAGTAAAAAACCTCCCACCAGTAAAATGAGCCGGGTGACCAGCAGCCTGGATCTTTGCCCCTTATCATCGATAGCGGCATCGTCGCCTGTATCCCCGAAGAAAAAAGTAATATACCGTTGTAAAAAATTGGCTATCCAGATAATTCCCAGGAACAGCGCTATTTCACCCAGCGTGAATGAGAAACTTCCTACCGTACGCGGGTCGTTGAATACGCTGGTCAGAAAATCAGAAATGGCATCGAAGATATTCAGGTTCGTCGTAAACACGATCAGCCACAAAAGAATGGACAGGGCTGCGGCAAAGCGGTAAATAGATTTCGAAACGCCGCTTGCGTCAAATTGTTCCGGGTATTTTTTTCGTATCCGGCTCGTCTGCACCTGCAGGAGAAAGGACTCCACTAACAATTGTGCAAAGACGGCCAGGCTGACGGTCTGTGCAAAAGCATAGATGGCGGTGGCGCCAAATATCTGTGACAGGGTGACCCTGCCGGCGAGATTGCAAAATACCGCCAGAAGGTTGAAGAAGACGTATAATATGGCAGCATAAAAGACTATTTTAGGTCTGCCGGGCATCCGGGTGTTGTCGGGTGGATTCGACGGGCTTTCGGAGGAGCCGGAAATCTGAGAGCGATCCGTAACAGAGCGATCCGTGACATCCGAAGCGTCTGGAGCCCCGCCGGTATGGGAGGCGCCAAAGAAGCGGGATAACTTATGCGTACTTTTCAGCTTTGCTCCGAAGAGAAAAAGTGTACCCAGGACAACACATAAACTATTTTGTATAATATTCGCCCAACGCTGCATGCTTACCGGCAGGCCCAGGATCCGGGTGAGCGGCAGGAACAGGAACAAAAGGATAAAAATGCACCAGCCATAGAACAGGTTGCGGGGAAGGCGCTTTCGGAACATAAATGTTAAGAGCACCATCAGAAGCAGCTGGATCGTCTCAATATAAATAGCAGGGGCATGGATATCGAATAAAGGCGCCAGGCTAAGCATAAATACCAGGGTAGCGGTGAAAGGTCGCGGGCTGATGTACCGGAACCGGAAGCTTTCAATAGCATGCAGGCTGTCCAGCCGTCGCAGGGACCGGAAATTCCACCAGATCCAAAAGAAGAAAACGATCCCCGTCAGGTACAGCCAGGCGCGTTTGCTTCGGGAATTAGCAAAATAATATTTGACCAGCTTCTGTTCGCTGTCCAGGGATTTTTGAAAATCACCCCGGGAAAAATTCCTGCGGGCGGTGCCGGGGGCGCGGGATTCCCACAAATACCTTCTTTCCTTTCCAAAAGCCTTATTGCCCACTTCCTTTAACTCCGTGTCCACCCGGAAGGAGAGATCGGTGATGGTAATGGCATTAGCCGAAGCGCGGGCTTTCAGGTCATTGATCGTCGCCGCGTAGAGTTTGACCAGGCTGTCGGCCTCCCGCCATTTACCTTTCAGATCCGACAGCTGAGATTGAAAAGAGGCCCTCAGGGCGGAATCCCTGAAAATACGCAGCATCAGGGTATCTTTTCTCAGTCCCGCTATTCGCTCCTTGATGCCATCCATTTTCTTATCGTAGTTGTCCAGGTATTTCGAATACTTATCGGTATTCTTATCCAGCTCATCCAGCAGGGTATTGAACATCTGGAGATTACGCACGTTCAGGGTCCGTTCGTCCGTAGTCGTGATCCGGTCCCTTAATATGGCGAGGGCTGAATCTTCCTGGTCGAACTGCTCCTGTATCTCCGGGATATGAATGAAAGAGGAAGTGGTCACGGGTACAGCGCTCAGCAGCTGGAAAATTTTTTCCAGGTTCTCCAGGTAGTCGCTGGTGGTAGGCACGTCACTATTAGTGAACAGGGTGGAGTCGAATTTCCGGCGCTCGTATTTCCGGGGGGCCGGCTTTTTAGGCTCATTCCTACCAGGCTCATTCCTGTTAGGCTCATTCTTGTTAAGTTCATTCCTGGACACGGGCTTCGCCGAATCCACTGCAGGGGCAGGACGAGGCACGGGGCCGACGCCCGGACGGGAGGTATCCTGGGCGTAAACAGTAATCCCGGTTCCGAGAGCGCATAAGACCAATGCAAAAAACAAGCTGTTTTTCATATAGGGAAAGTTAGCATATCGTCAAAACTAAGGTTTTTTTGCCTTCCCTCACCTTCCCGGATCCCTATTAACACAATGGTTGTAATTCTATTATACAACCAGGCTGATCACCAATCTTATCACTGTCTTATCACAACCCCGATCACTGCCTTATTATTCCCCCGATCTCTCCTGATCACTACCTCATTATTCTTCGACGTGCTTTCCACCCTGACCATTACCCGCCGGTTATACTTTATCTCATTTTTTCCCGCCTGCTATCAGCTGGCTTAGTTCCGAATCGAGGAACCTTGCTGATTCGGAATCATCATGATCCGTAGAAATGCTTACCGGCAGCCATTTTTCAAACTCCGCCCGTCTGACCGCCTCCGCTTTTTTCAATAAGGCAACTGCTTCGCTGCCTAATACCAGGTGCAGGGGTGGTTCCGGATTGTCTACCAGCTCTACCATTACTTTTGCCGCCTTGGCGGGATCTCCCACCAATTTGAAGTTAGGGTCTTTGAATAATTTTTCCCTGGCTCCCACAGTGGAGGCGTATTCTTCCATCGGTTTGGCAAAGGACATCGAGTCTCCTGCCCAGTCCGTACGAAAACCGCCCGGTTCAACAATGGTCAGCTTTATACCCAATGGAGCAATTTCTTTGGACAGCCCTTCAGAAAATCCTACCAGTCCGAATTTGGCGGCCTGATAAATCGTCAGGCCTGGCGCTCCGATACGTCCTCCCAGGGAGCTGATCTGGAGAATATGGCCTGAATGCTGCTTACGCAATTGAGGCAATACGGCGCGGGTGACATAAATAGGGCCATAGAGATTGGTTTCGATCTGACTGGTGATCTGTTCTTTGGTGAATGCCTCTGCAGCCCCGGTGACGCCGAACCCGGCATTATTGACCACGACATCTATTCTCCCGAAGTGACGAATGACTGCAGCTACTCCTTCATTGATCTGCTGTTCATCGGTAACGTCCATTTTTATGGGGAAGAGCTGACCGGGATATTTTGCGGCCAGGTCATCTAACTGTTCGGGCTTGCGGGCGGCGCCTGCTACCTTGTCTCCCTTTTCCAACACGGCTTCCGTTAAGCTCCGCCCAAGACCTCTTGTGCTTCCTGTTATCAACCAGATTTTTGCCATTTTTCTTACTTTTAATGTTGGATAAAGGTCGATGTTATTCGGCAGGGATATTTTGTCAAATAGCTCAAATTGTTTTGTTGAAAAGCTCAGAAGAGACCCCCCGGAACTAGCCTCGAACCCCAAAAAAGCGGTTCCTTAACCAGAAGAATTCCGCCAATTTTTATGAAACTTTTATACCGCATTCATTTTCAAGCAGTTTCAAAACTTTCACACTAACTCATTTAAAACACCTCCCCACCCCATGATCTTTTTCAGTGTTCTATGCCGGTAACACCGAAGACGGCGCGACCCCAAAACTCTTTTTGAACGCAAAAGAAAAATGAGACAGGTCTTCAAACCCCACTTCAAGGTATACATCGGAAGGACGTTTGCCTTTTTCCTTGATGAGGTAATGAGCTTCCTTCAACCTTCGTTGCTGCAGCCAGCGGCTGGGGGAAAGATGAAAGATCTTTTCAAAATCTCTTTTAAAAGTAGCCAGGCTTCTGCCGGTGAGGTAGGCAAAACGGTCCAGGTGCACATTGAATTTATAATGTTCATTCATGTAGGCTTCCAGGTCGATCTTGCCGGGCTCGCTGAAATCAAAGAGGATATCTTTTAATACCGGATTGGTTTCCAGCAGGATCATAATGGCTTCCTTGACTTTAATATTAGTCAGTGACGGGCTGATATCATGAGTGGCATTCAGGTACGGGGTTAGGGATTCAAAGTAATTTTTAAAGAGCGGGTTGGGCTGTAGCAGGAGGCCGCCTTCTCCCGCATAGGGATAGTCGACAGAAAGCTGAAGCTCCCCGCTTAAGCTGCGCAGCGTATCCTGGTCCATGATGATGGAAATGGAACGGTATTCGCCGCCGGGAGGGGGATATTTAGTATAGCGGGACAGCTGGTTTTTTTTGAAAAACCGGAAATCACCTTCTTTGAAGAGATAGGACTTTTCACCCAGATAAACTTCCGAGCCGCCCGAGATGCAGTACCCGAACACATGTTCCGCTATGAATTGTTCCCCTTCGCTGCTCTTTTGCGAATAACAGGAATATAATATATGCGGCAATTTTTTATCTTCTTCTCTTCTGGGCATAGGAATCCACTCTTTCACAAAGATCCGTATTTTATGGATGCTGTACTTTGTCAGGAAGCTCAAATTTGTTTGTTGAGAAGCTCAGATTTGCGGCATACAAAGCTTTCGATTGCTGCAAAGGCCGGGAAACAGGCAGATTGGGAAAGCCGGATGCGGCTTAAACAGTCGGGATCGTTCCTCCGTCAATGACGTACTCCGTTCCGGATAAATAGGCTGCGCGCGGCGACACCAGAAAAGCTACGAATTCCGCCACCTCTTCCGGTTTTGCCGGTCTTCCCATCGGAATTCCACCCAGGGAGTCCATCAGTCCTTTTAAGGCGGCATCCAGGCTGATGCCGGAGCTCTGCGCCAGCCGTTCCACCATTCTTTCGGCAGACGATGTCTGAATAAAACCCGGGGAGACGGTCAATACCCGGACTCCTTTTGGCGAGACTTCATTGGACAGGCTTTTGCTATAGTTGATGAGCCCCGCTTTTGCCGCAGCATAAGGTAAGGTGGATTCATACAAGGGCAATGTCCCCTGAATAGAGGCGATATGGATGATAACCCCGGACTGCCTGTTCAGCATATACGGTAACAGGCCTCTGTCGAGTCTCACCGGCGCCAGCAGATTCGTTTGGATCGTCTCTTCCCAATGGGCATCTGTCAATACCCGGAATCCGCCGCCCGGTGTTTCCGAGCCTCCGGCATTGTTGATGAGGATGTCGACGCCCCCGAAAGTTTTGTTTATTTCGTTGACCACTTTTTCAGTTCCTTCGGGCGTGCTGAGATCGGCCGGGATAAAATGGAAGTTCGGATCCAGTGTTTCCACCGGATTCCTGGCCGTTACAATGATCGTAGCCCCTGCTGCCGCCAGTCTTTCGGCGATTGCCAGGCCTGTTCCCTTCGTTCCGCCGGTCACCAGCGCTGTCTTGCCTGTCAATTCATGACTGCTGTTAAGATTTGTGTTCATCTGCTGTTTATTTTATAGCGCAAAACTCGGGAGTATAGAGATGATTTACAAGTACGGAGAAAAGGTTCGCATAGGGAGAAATTTATCCCTACTGCCTGATTTGGAACATTGGAATATCTTTACAAAATGCGTGAAAGAAAGATTCCGATCACCCTGGATTGCGGTCTGGACCTCATCGGGGAAGTATTATACGGGAAATGGAAGATCCGTCTGCTGTATTTTATCAATGAGGGACACAAGCGCCCCAGCGAATTGCATCGTAAGATTCCCGATGCCTCCCGCAGGGTGCTGAATATGCAATTAAAAGAACTGGAGGAACATGAGCTCATTTCAAAAGTGATCTATCCCCAGGTGCCCCCGAAAGTCGAGTACAGCTTAACCGGGTTTGGCCAAACCTTAATACCGCTGATCTCCGCCCTGGGCGAATGGGGGGATGCGCACCAGGCTCATCTGCGCAAGGTCATTGAAAAAAATTTATAGCCTCAGCATACGCACCATACGTCCGTCGCACCATACGTCCGTTTTTTTCGGCCGGATATCTAAGAGCTTTCATTGATATTGTCCAAAAAAGGAAGGAAAACTTGCACAATTGAAAAATGGGTTCTACATTTGTCTCGGATTCAACTGATCCAATCTCCGATTAACCCCCACGACGTACCCAATCTCCACGAATTACCTTTCTATTTCCCATTTGTTTATAGTATAGCGTTTTTATAATTTATCGTTGCTCCTCCTGTTATCCTCTGTAATTGCCGGTATTTCCAATGACTATGGGCTGCTCCAATAGCGCATTCCTTTATTCATCATAGTCTTTAACACCTAAAATGTACCCGCAATGAAAACGTTCATCAGCATTCTTACGCTTATCGCCATTGTATTTGCTTACATCCTCAGCGCCTCTCTTTATATACAGGGAGAATTGATCACGGCTTATCTGCTCATTATTTCCTCCATTACCGGCTTGATCTTCTGGATTAAATCCCATGATCTTTTAAGAAGCAACGCCTAAGTAACGTAACCTGTAAAATCACAAAAATGAAAGCAATTTTTACCTTTTTAGCATTACCTGTTATCCTCCTTATTTGTTTCTTCAGCGGACAATTTTATATTCACGGAGAATATGTCGTGGCTTATCTACTGGTGCTGGCTTCTTTCTTTGCCATCAGTTTCTGGATCCATTATGTCAGCCTGCCGGTGTATATCAGGGAGGCCGACAGGTACGAGGAGGCATAATCAGATGTTGCTAATACCGGCGTCTGCATGCCGGTATTAGCTCCCAGGGAGGGGGCTGTTCTCTCTGACAGGATCAACTTCACTGGCATATCCGAACAGACGCCGTTCTTTGATCATGGCGGCTACCTCGGCCGGTACATATTCTTCCCAGCCTTCTGTTCCTTGTTTGATGAGCTGTAAGACCTTATCGGTCTGTACATTCAGGTTATTCTCGTTGTAATGATGGATATCTTCTATCTTGTTGTTGGCGATCAGGTAACGATACAGGTCAATGAGATGCGGGGGCGGATAAAACCGAAGGCAATTCCAGATCACCCCATCGCGTAAGGTAGGGTAGATGAAGAGCTTGACCTTGCGGCTGAACAGGGCGGCAAAAGATTCCAGGATACCGCCCGGCAGGTCGGTATAATGCTCCTCGGCAAAGATATACTCCAGGTTGGGATAACCCAGAACTACGCCCAGCTTTAGTTTGGTGATCTTTGACAGATAAGACACCAGTTTATAATATTCATGAAAGTTGGAGATCATCACCATCTGCCCCAGGGAGCAAAGAATGTCTACCCGATCGAGGAAATCTTTCTCATCGATATCGCCGTTATGATCGGCATCCCGCTCTTTCAATGATTGCAAAGTAAGTTCGGAAAGGACTATGAAATTGGTGTTGTCTACATCGGGCTCCTGCAGGAATTGTTTGACGCCGGTGTTGAGCATATCCATATGGACATTGATGAGGGGACGGAAACGACCGCGGATCACAACGATGTGTTTTTTATACAGGACCTCAGATGGCTGCATGTTCTTACCGTCCGGACCGAAGACAGCCGCATCGGAAAAGCCATATTTTACCAGGTGCAGGCTCATGAGCCGGTTGTCCACTTTCGTGAAGCCGGGCCCTTCGAAGCGGATCATATCTATCTGGATACGGTCTGTCGCCAGGTTGTCCATCAAAGACAGCAGGAAGGTAGGAGGGGTCTCATGATAATAAAAGCAGGCATACATCAGGTTGACGCCTAAGATGCCCACAGCCTGCTGCTGCAAATTATTATCGTTATCCAGCAATTTTACATGCAGGACCACATCGTTATATCCTCCGTTCGGCTCCAGCTGAAAACGAACGCCCATCCAGCCATGCCCCTCATTCGTTTTGTGATAGTTGAGGGCTGACATCGTATCGGAAAAAGCGAAAAAGGTCGTTGCATTCCCCCGCTGTTCGGCCAGGCGTTCGATCAACAGGCCATATTCCCTTTCCAGCATGGATATGAGCCTGGCCTCGCTTACATACCGGCGTACCTGCTGCGCCCCATAGATCGCATCGGAAAAGGTCATGTCATAAGCCGACATGGTCTTGGCGATAGTGCCGGAGGATGCGCCTGCCTTGAAGAAATTGGCAGCTACATCCTGGCCTGCGCCGATTTCAGCGAAAGACCCATAAATTTCAGGGTCAAGGTTGATGGCAAGCGCTTTTTGTTTTGTTCCAATATCTTTATTGTGAGTGACTTTCATATTGAAAAATAATGGATTAGTTGGGTGCAGGCGGGCAATCAGCACAAATGTAGCACATTAGTTACAGGAGACAAGTTTTCCCGGCGACAGAGGGGGGATTTCTGTTATATTTAAATATTATTATTGTGCAATATGTTAAGTGTTGTAATGAGCGATTTTACGCTTACAGCAGTATACATCCCTGTAAAATGCGAACCATGGAAGGTCACCACAGTGCCGGCCGGCCCACTGGTGGGAGAC
>JAATFV010000150.1 GCA_015655015.1 Chitinophagales bacterium
GCTTGTTCGGTCTGAAGGGTATCAGCGGTAACAAGGGATTGTTTGCCCACGGGCAGGTAAGAGCCCGGATGCAGCCGGTAGCGCAGGGTATTGAAGCCGAATTCAAGGGTATGGCTGGCATTGAGAGCATAATTGAAATGCGCTTTGAAATAAAACTGGTTGATATCGAAACCCAGCTTATAGGCGTTGACGGGATTGTCGCTGCTGGAAATACTATATTGATACCGGTCATACCCCGCGGCCACGGTGTTGTAAAATTTGTTGTTGAAAATATGCTTCCACTTCAGGGAGATATTGCGGTTGCCATAACCATAGGTGGTATCATTGTTGAGATTGAAGTGATCCTGGCTCAGGTAACCGGTGAAATAGAGACTGTTCTTCTTGTTGATCTCATGGCTGATATTGAGGTTGACATCATAGAAGGATGCCCGGCTGTGCTTATATTGTGACGGCAGATCGGCCAGCAGCCAATTCGCGTAGGTGGTCCTGCCTCCCAGTATAAAAGAAGTTTTGTCCTTTACCAACGGGCCTTCGATATTGAGGCGGCTGGTCAGCAGCCCGATGCCCGCCGAGCCGGTGATCTCTTTTTTATTCCCTTCCCGGCTGTTGATATCCAGCACGGAGGACAGGCGGCCCCCATACCTGGCGGGGATGCTGCTCTTGTAGAGCTCCACATCTTTTACCACTTCCGGGTTAAAGGCGGAGAACATTCCGAAAAAGTGAGCGGTATTGTAGATCGTCGCGTCATTGAACAGGACCAGGTTCTGATCCGCGGCCCCTCCTCTTACGTTCAGGCCGGTGCTGGCCTCGCCTACCGTTTTCACGCCAGGCAATGTCATGACTACCCGAAGCACATCGGCCTCTCCGAATACTACGGGAACCTGCTTGATGGTCTTTATATCGATCTTCTGTACGCCCATCTCCGTCCGTTTGATATTACTGACTTTTTCAGCAGAAACGATCACCTTTTTCAGGGTGAGGACCTGCGTCCGGAGATCGATATTCATTTTACCATCGCCGTATACCATGAGCAGCCTCCGCGTATCCCGCATGCCGATACTCTGGATATTGAGGATATGGCGGCCCCGGGGCAGGGAAATAGAAAAATACCCATATTGATCGGAGAAGACCCCGGTCCTGGGATGTTCCACATAGATGGAAGCTCCGACGACAGGTTCCCCTGTTTTTGCGTCCCTCGTATAACCTGCGACGTTGACGAAACCCTGGAGGGGGCCGGTGATCTTTTCCCCGATCACATAAAGCTTGTTTTCCAGGGTGGCGGCGGGTTGTTTGTCCATGTCTTCCAGGTAGTCCCGGACGGTATCTTCCGTCCCTACCCTGCCGGAAGCCCCTTTATCGAAAAAGCCTGCGGGCAGATCGGTCAGGATGGAGGGGCCCTTGCCGATAAAGACATGTCCCTGCCTGTCGATGGAGTAGCTGATCTCGGTACCCGAAAAAACCTTGTCCAGCACCTGTGTGAATGGCTGTCCTTCCGCCTTTATATCGACTTTGGTACTGTCAAAATCCGTTGTATCGTAATAAAACCGGTAGCCGGCCTGTTTTTCAATCTCCTGTAGGACATCTGCGATGGGCGTCTGCTTAAGATCCAGGGTGACTGTCGGCTCTTTTCTTTTTTGGGCAAGCGATCGGGCTTGCAGCATCAGCAGGCAGGCGACAGTCAGTAACAGCGTGTAAAAATGTTTCATTTAAAGATTGTCATTTATTGGCCGTATTGGAAATTTCGCCGTTATACCATGCCGTTACTTTAAGGAGCGTATTCTCTTTATCCCTGCGGACATTCAGACCATTCTTCCGTATAAATTTTTTCGCCTCCCTGCGCCTGTCATCCAGGGCAGCCAGCAGGGATTTTTTGTTATTGACAGCATACCAGGCAGTCCCTTTTTTCAGGTAATAGGATGCGGAGGCTTCGATATTTCTTTCCAGTTTCCCGGAGGAGAGGTCTTCCTGAATGACTTTTTTTTCTTTTTTGTACAAGGCGATCCGATCCTGGTAGAGCTGTTCGTAGAAGCCCCGGCGTGGTGCAGAAGGATTGAGGGTGTCCCGGAAGTATATAAAAAGGTGCGCCTTTATGGTGAAATAATCGACCTGCCCGTTGATCAGGAATATAGTATAGTTATTATAGGAGTCATCGATCACGACCTGTTCTTTTACCAGGTCATATAACAGGGGGATATTTTCGTAGAGGATACCGTTGTAGAGCACGGCGCCTTTCTGCATATGGCCATCGTCAAAATAGGGATGTCCCTCTTTGAGCGAATAAGCATATTGTACATATTCGCTTCCCCTGTAAAGCCCGGTTTCCGGGGTGAGGTACTTATGGTAAACCTGCAGGGCATTGTAATAAGCAGCCCGGGTGGCCAGGCTATCTTTACCGGCAGGTTGAGCCCGGATGGATGTATAGAGGGAACAGAAGAACAGGATGCAGGAATAAAAAGGGATGGCTGACAATCTCATAGTGTGGGTCTTGGTTACTTTTGGCCGATAAGCCGATAAGATTTATGGTACTTCTGATCTGTTAATATATATAAAACTCCGGTAAGAAAGGCCCGGAAAAGTCCTTTTTTATATGAATGGGGCAATGATTCGATCCGTGGTAGCCCTTTGGGCCTCCGGTTCATGGGTCCCGTCCTGTCCGGCCCGCTCCCGGCTGATCTTCCTTAGCGCCAATTGACATTCGGATTAAGAATATATTCTCCCCGCGCCACCCTGTTAAACACCATTTTGCAGCTGTAATTCTCCCACTTGCTGATCTCGTTGGAAGCCAGTACACTGTTAATATAGCTGCGGTTCTTCCGGTAAGGCGGTAAAATTTCATCGGGTATCACGGCAGCCAGCCTTTCGACATCATCCATGGTAAATACTGTTGCTTTTACCGGTGGTTTGGTTTCATCCTTCCAGGATACTTCTATTTCTTCAAGCTGTGGATCCTCGCGCATGGCTCGCATGGCGATCACCAAAAAGAACAACATGCTATGACTGCTCACCTGTAATTGTATCTTGCCAAGCTCCATGGTCATAGCCGGAGGCCTTACCAGGTGCCAATACTGCCGCATAGTTTGCACGGTGGCCATTTGATTATATTTTAACAGGGTGTTCTTATAGTAGCCCTGCAGGAGATAATCGATAGCCAGCCGGCCGTTCTGATCGGTTTGCCGGATAGAAGCATTTTGCTTCAACAGTTCTGACGCCAGTTCATGCTGGCCGTGGTGCAAGGCCAGCATCAGTCCGGTAGCGCCTTCGTCCGTGCTAAACCCGATGCCATATTTGTGAATAGTGTTCAAAGCATCCTGGCGACGCCCCATGCGTATATTCTTTGCAAATTCTTTCCGGTGCTGCCGCACTTCCTTCATTTGTAAGATCGCCCGTTGAAACTGAAGCCTGGCCAATTCCTCTATCCAGTCAAACCGCTGATGGTTCAGGGCATATTGAAATAATAACTTACGTTCCTTTTTAACTTCCTGTTCCTTTTTAGCGGGATCCAGGGCCAGCTGCGTGATGACCGCCAATTGTTCCGGGCTGATATATTCATATCCCAGGTATTGGGCCCGTATCTGCTCCGCCTGCTCGTATTTCCCCTGTTCTTCCAGGCGGCGGGCCTCTTCCAGCCACTCTTCTTTGCTGGAGGTTATCTCTGCTACCTGTATTTCCTTTTTGCTTTCACTCAATTGCAGCAGCTGCAGGGAAGGGTGATCGACCTGTTTTTCGAACAGGTAAATATTTCTGATAGCGCGGGTGATGGCTACATAGAAAGAGTTAATGTAGAATTTGTAAATCTCTGCATCTTTGTCGTGTTTGCTGGCAGCGCGGTTATAGGATAGTTCTTCCTGCTCCAGGTCTTCCCGGGAGACGCCATTGATAATTTCACGAAATTCGGATCCATGGTCCGATACAAAATTGACGAGGATCACGTTCTCGTATTCCAGTCCTTTGGCTTCCTGAACACTGAACACCAGGGGAGTCTTGAAAAAGCGCCTGGCCTCCTCCTTGTATATGTTATCGGTAACGATCACGGCAAAATGGGTGCTTTGCCGGGTACGGCGGTTCAGCTCATTCTTTGTTCTCTCTTCATCGGTATACAGCAGGACTTCGCCGTCGTTCCGGCTGATCGTGTTAATAAGATAATTACTTTCCCGGTCGATAGAGCCAAACCGCCTGTTCTTTATCTTCAGCAGGTTATTGCTTAGCCGGACTACCTGCTGGCTGTTACGGTAATTCGTCTGCAGTATTTTGATCTGCCTGCCGGCATCCCCGCTGTGGTGAAAATAGGTTTTCACCTTCGACCAGGAAAAAAAGTTCGGGTGAACGATCTGATTGCTGTCGCCCGTTAAAATGAAATTAGATTTTCCGGCAAGTGATTGCAGTATGCATTTCAACTGGATATTGGTGATATCCTGCACTTCATCCACCATGATATAATCATACCGGGCGTTTATTTTTTCCAGGTAGTTAAAGCAAATGATGTTGCTGTCATACCAGTTGTTTTCCGTCAGCCATTGTAAGTATTTCTGGAAAAGCGGGTATAATTTCTCCCGTTCTTCCATACTGAAAATAGATTGCTTTATTCCTAATGATAGATACTCCTCTTTTGTAAGCCAGGCCTGGTCTACAGGAGAGCCCGTGATCACGCCTTTAAACTCTTCATACACCCGGTAGGGCTCATCTATTTTAAGCCCCTGGGCATGGCGGGCAAACCAGGGTTCAAACGCCCGGAAATGGATCTCATTTCCCTGTGGCTTCTCCCAGCTGGCCAGGTAATCGTTCAGGGACAGGAATTCCGCTTCCTGCTGTTCATTTTCGTATCCATTTGCATAATAAAGGCGGGCTGCATTTTCCACTAAAAATTTAGATAGAGAGATGTAGGCTACGTTCCCTGGCAAAGTTTTCAATTTTTCCAGCACCAGCGCCGTTTTCCCGCTACCTGCCGCACCCACGATAATAAGCGGCGTCGGGAGGAATAGGACAGATTCCTGTAATTCATCAAAAGAGATGAACTTATTGAGCAGGTGTACGGACCGGCTTTGCGGGTTAAGGTAAGGCAGCTCAGAACTTTGACCATTCGAATCTGCTACGGGATCGGCTACAGGCAGCAGCTTGTCGTCTTCCGGCAGCATAGCTCCACGCAAAAAACGGCTTGCGGCGTAGTTATGATCTTTTATTACTTCCAGCAGCAACAGGTGTTTGTGCCCTTTGACCCGGACGATAGAAAAGAGCAGCCGGTCCCGGATGTCCAGCCTGGCGCGGTAGTATCCGGTATCTCCCATTTTCCGGACATCGGCGCTTTTAAAATCGCCCTGTTGCAATTGTTGCAGGGTTTTTGGAAAGGTCTTTTCAACGCTGGTTATATCCAGCTCATTATGATAAAGAATGTCATAGGTCATAATAGGGCCAAAATAAACGAAATTTTAAGAAAAAATTCAATTTTTACCCGTGGTAATAAGGCCGTACTATTCTTACAACATCATGTTCAGCGTCTCTTCCCGGTGCCGGAACCGGAAGGCATCCACCACATAGAGGGCCCCCATTATGATCCCGAAGGTCCCGATCAGGATGGTGATGCTGTTGGCCCTGGCAAGGGGGCCGGCGATGAGCAGAGCTCCGAAAACTACGGAGAGGATACCGATCGCTAAGATATAGCCCCATCCCCGGATGATCTTTCTCAGCGACAGGGCTGCTAAGACCTTAAGGGCTCCCACCAGGAAGATCCAGGCCCCGATGAAATAGGGTAAGGCAATAAAGGAGAGAAGGGGATTGAACATTAATAGAATCGCAAAAAAGAAGTGAAGGATGCTTTCAGCCTGCATCCATTTACCTTCCGGTCCATTATTTTTATTGAGAACCGCAACGGTGAGCAGGATGATCCCGTTTGCCAAAAGGGCCATTCCTGTATATTTAACCATCTTGACGTAGCTGCTGAACGGATCGATGAATGCAAAAGCTCCTATTCCGATAAAAATCACTCCCACTGCAATCAACAACCACCAGGTAGTAAATTTTTTAGTTTGTTGCATGGGACAAGATAATAAACTATTTCAATCCTGATGATAATTTCAATTCATCCCATTTATTGCCATAAATTTTGACTTTTGAAATGAATTATTCAAAAAATCCCTAATTTTGAAGTCATCAGATGACCTGATGAAATAATAAAAGACAGCCAAAAGACCGGCGCAATGAATAAATCAACTCCTTTACAACGCCACAATCTGGCAGATGCCGTTATAAGTAAATTACAACAGCAGCTGTCCCTGGGTGAATACCAGGCAGGCCAGAAACTGCCTTCCGAACCGGAGCTGATGGAGCAATTCGGAGTGGGGCGGTCCACCATCCGGGAGGCGATCCGGATCCTGGCGAATACGGGGCTGTTGAGCGTTCGGCAGGGTTCGGGCACTTTTGTCGAAGTACAGAATGGGATAACCGAGCCCCTTTCCCAGCGCCTGCGGCGGGCCGATGCCCGGGACCTGGACGAAGTGAGGCAGCTCCTGGAGATGAAGATAGCGGAGAAAGCCGCCCTGAACCGTTCGAAGAAGGACATTGAAAAGATGAGGGCCCTGCTGAAGAAAAGGGATCTGGCCGCAAAAGCGGGCGATACGGCAGCCGCCATAGAGGCGGATATTCATTTTCATGTCGCTATTGCCGCAGCTTCCCGAAATGATATCCTGGCCGATCTGTACAGGACGTTTGCGGGCCAGATGACCCGGTATTTCCGGGAGGTACATCTTACGACCGGGTCTTTTCTCCGGACCCAGCACTGGCACGAGTCCCTGTTGAAAAGTATTGTGGACCAGGATCCGAAACGGGCCTGGCAATGGGCGGCGAAGATTGTGGGGGCGTCCTGAGTCACCTTGCTTGTCAAATATCATATCAGATGCTCAGATATTATTAGAAATTGAAAGAAACCTACACAAACATGTCAAAAGTACTCACCGAAGAACAAGCAGCTATCTCCAAAGAGATCACGCAGAAGACGGTTTTCCCCATTCTTTTAGCCATCAGCTTCTCCCATTTGCTGAATGACACGATCCAGTCGCTGATCCCTTCCACCTATCCTTTATTAAAAAACTCTTTACACCTGGATTTCGGGCAGCTGGGCATGATCACTTTCTGCTTTCAGCTGACCGCTTCCTTATTGCAGCCTTTCGTCGGGCTTTATACAGATAAGAAACCCCAGCCTTATTCACTGGCTGCCGGCATGTGTTTTACCCTGGTGGGGCTGGTATTCCTCTCCCGGGCTGTCAGTTTTCCCATGGTGCTGTTATCCGTAGCCCTGGTGGGGGTCGGTTCTGCTATTTTTCATCCGGAAGCTTCGAGAATGGCTTACCTGGCCTCGGGGGGAAGAAGGGGCATGGCGCAATCCCTGTTCCAGGTGGGTGGAAATGCGGGTTCATCCCTGGGACCTTTACTGGCAGCCCAGATCATCGCTCCCTATGGGCAGTCCAGGATCATCTGGTTCTCCCTGGCCGCTCTACTGGCTATTGCCGTCCTGATGAATACGGGTGGCTGGTATAGCAGGAATCTCAACCGGGGCCGTAAGAAGGCTGCCGGGCCGGTTCGGGATATCCACCCTTCTCTTTCCCGGCGAAAAGTGATCTTCGCCCTGGCCATCCTGCTGGTGCTGATCTTCTCCAAGTATTTTTACATGGCCAGCATGAGCAGCTATTACACTTTTTACATGATCGATAGATTCCATGTATCTGTCCAACGCTCCCAGATGTATTTATTCCTCTTCCTTTTTTCGGTGGCTGCGGGCACCCTGATCGGCGGTCCGATCGGAGACCGTATCGGGCGGAAATACGTCATTTGGTTCTCTATCCTGGGCGTAGCGCCTTTTACCATGTTGCTGCCCTATGCGAATTTGTTCTGGACCAGTATCCTGACGGTCTTTATCGGGGTCATACTGGCCTCCGCCTTTTCTGCGATCCTGGTATATGCCCAGGAGCTGGTGCCCGGAAAAGTGGGGATGATCGCCGGCCTGTTCTTCGGCCTGGCTTTTGGGATGGGGGGTATTGGGGCGGCCGTATTGGGTAAGCTGGCCGATCATACGAGTATTCAGTATGTCTTCCGGTTATGTGCCTTTCTACCCTTGTTGGGATTGTTGACGGGGTTCCTACCTGATGTGGAAGGCCGAAAAACGCCACAAAAGGCGCCACAGGCGTCTTAGCCGAAGGCTCATCATTAGACCCGAGAAAGGGACAGAAAATCTGTCCCTTTCTCGCTCCCTGGCTAAATCTGCCCCATCCAGGCAGCTACCCCCAAAAAGCAAAGTGCTTTTGAAGCGTCATAGAAGCTTCAAAAGCACTTTGTATAAGCAAACAGGTTAACGGCTAAACCGTCCACCAATCGTCCAATTCATATCTCCCGTTAAGGAAAAGATTGGTAAAAATGGCCATCCTGGGAACAGGACGGCCTCTAACGATTGCTTGCCATATGAAAGAGTTAAAACTATTTAGTCTTAGCAGCGCTATCAACTTTCTTTACAGTAGAATCAACCTTAGCAGCAGTGCTGTCTACTTTCTTAGCCAGAGAATCAACCTTAACAACTGAGCTATCTACTTTAGTAGCGGTAGTGTCAGCAGTTTTTTCAGTGCTGGAAGAGTTGTTACAAGCTGCGAAAGCGCCGATAGCTAATACGAAAAATAATTTTTTCATTTGTGATCTTTTTGATGTTAATTGAATGGTTTCCAGTTAATACCAAAGTAGATAAGAAGTAACCCGGTTTTTCTCCGAAATTTTATATATTATTTTACATCATACGTATTCATCAGCGATTGAGAGCACCATCTCGATTTTTAAATTATTTAAAGCATCTTTGGGTTACAAATCTTTAATTGCAGTATTAAATAAAGTAACAGCGTGAGGACAGAGACCAACGAACAGAAATTATTGGAAGGACTGGCTCTAAACGATCGAAAGGCCATCGAGACCATTTATAAGCAGCATTATAATATGGTACAGTCCCTGATCCTCAACAACAACGGTTACCCCGATGATGCGAGGGATATTTTCCAGGAAGCCATGATCGTGCTGTATGAAAAAGTGAAGACGGGCTCCTTTGAACTGAACTGTCAGCTTAAGACCTACCTCTATTCCGTATGCCGGCGATTATGGCTCAAACGCCTGAACCAATTGCAGCGGATCTCTCCGGAAGTGGAAAACCTCGAAGAGACCGTACCCGTAGAAGAAGAGCTGGAGTTGCACCAACAGCGCAACCTGGACTTCCAGACCATGGAAAAATCGATGAAAAACCTGGGGGAACCCTGTAAGAGCCTTTTGGAGGCTTACTATTTGCAAAAGAAAAGCATGGTGGAGATAGCGGAAAATTTCGGCTATACCAATGCAGACAATGCGAAGAATCAGAAGTATAAATGCCTTATCCGCCTGAAAAAGTTATTTAGTCAATATAAAAAATAGCAAGATGCAGGAGATTACGATGTTAGACGCTATTGAACGCTATATCCGGGGGGAAATGTTGCCTGACGAAAGGGTATATTTCGAACAGCTGCGGAAAAGCAGCCCCGCAGTCGACCAGATGGTGGTAGAACATACCATTTTCCTCAACCAGATGAACCAATACGGGGAGATCAAGGATTTCAGGTCCCAGCTGAACGAGATACATAACGAACTTTCCGCCGCCGGTGAGATCCGGGAGACGCAAACGTCTAAAGTAGTCGTCCTCTGGAAGAAATACAAACGCGTAGTGGGCGTAGCTGCTTCCATTGCAGGTATTACCGCGTTGGGGATCAGCGGATTAGTTTCTTATTTGTCACCTAAGGTGAATAATGACCGGGTAGAATTGCTCAGCAGACGGCTGCGCTCCACAGAAATACGGTTAAATAGCGTCACGAATCAGCTCAATAACGAAGGGTCGTCCAACCAGGTCATACCTCCCGTCAATTTCAAGTCCGGCGGTACCGGCTTCCTGATCGATGGGAAAGGATACCTGATCACCAACTATCACGTGGTGAAAAATGCCACCCTGGTAGAGGTACAGAACCGTCAGGGAGCTTCCTTCAAAGCACGGGTGTTACACCTGGACCCGGCCGCTGACCTGGCCTTCCTGAAGATCGAAGATACCGCTTTCAGATCCTATGGCGTTCTGCCTTACGGCATTAGCAAAACCGGAACCAAACTGGGAGATGACCTTTTCACGATGGGGTATCCCCGGGATGAGATCGTCTATGGCAAGGGGTATATGAGCGCCCGGACAGGGTTTCAGGGAGATACGCTCACCTACCAGATCACCGTTGCCGCCAACCCCGGCAATAGCGGCGGTCCGGTCCTAAACAAGGACGGAGAGGTAGTCGGTATCGTAAGCTCCAGTCAGCATGATGTGCAGGGAGCCGTATTCGCCATCCGCACGAAGAATATCTTCAGGGCCCTGGAAGACATGCGGTCTGACAGCACCATCCTGAAAAATGACAGCCTGTTCAACCACGTAAGGGTTCCGCTCTCTTCTCCTATCAAAGGGATGGAACGCCAGCAGCAAATTGAAAAGATCCAGGATTGCATCTTTATTGTAAAGAGCAATTAATCCCCTAGCTAGCCCCCTAGCCCCCTAAAGGGGGAACGAACAACTTGGGAAGACATAAATGAGAAGGGACCCGCTACTGGCAGGTCCCTTCTCATTTATATAGTCTTAAAACCTAACTTCCCTTTAGGAGTTAGGGGTGGGGTTACCAAAGTTTCGACGGATACTCTCCTTTTGCGATCAGGGCATTCAGGCTGGCCTGAACATCCGGCGCATCTTCCTTATAAGTGACGCCAAACCACTGAGCATCTGTAGGTATCACCTTGATGACACCCTGTCCATCGTGGATGAACTTGTCTCCAATGATTGGGATAAAGAACTCCGCTTTAGGATTCGTTCCCTGCTCTTTCAGGAAAGCACCGAATAGTTTTTCCGTATATGGGAATACCGATGGAGAAAAACACCAGAAATTCATCGACACCTTCGAATCGAACGGCACTTCGAACTTTTGATCTCCTTCTTCGTAAGTGATCTTCTTGTCGCCATCCTGGTAGATCCTGGTCCTTTCTGCAATGGATACCAGGTTATCATTGGCATCCACCTGGCATAC
>JAATFV010000144.1 GCA_015655015.1 Chitinophagales bacterium
ATTGTTCGGTATAATTCAGGTAATTGCGTTTGGTGTCCAGGTAAGAATAGCTGATCCAGTAATCAAAATCCTTAATGGTCTTCTTATCCCTCCAGAAAAGCTCTATTCCTTTCGCATACCCGCTGCCGCTGTTATCAAAGGCGGAATAATAATAATTGATAGGGATCGTCTTGATAAGATCCTCATATTTTTTATAATACGCTTCGATACGGAAGATCCTGTCTTTCGACATCTTTTGATAATTGATAATGTAATGGGTTGCCCTGGTAAAACCTACGTTGGTCGTATAGAACAGCTGGCTGTTCTCCGGCTTCTGGTAGAAGGTCCCATAGGCCAGGGAAACCTGGGCATCCTCCCCTGTTTTATACGCCAGGGAGATCCTGGGGGCCAGGTCGGACTTTCTGATGATGGAAGAATATTCGTAGCGCAGGCCCAGCTTGGCTGCCAGGTCATTAGTCAGGAAAATGTCCGATTCGGCGAATACGGCATTATAGTTATCTTTAAATGTAAAGACGGTATCGCTGTAGGGCAATGAATTATATTTCTGCGTATTATAGGAATACCAGTAGTCCGTGCCGAACCGGATCGAGCTGATGCCCCCCAGCTTCTTGTCGAAGACGGCTTTTATCTGTGAAAGGTCCTGCCGGTTGTCCATACCGAAATTCTTATAGTTCATCCAGAAAACGGTATCGTTAAAGGATCTTGGCTGGTTGTATGTATCCTGGACCTGCTGCCCCAGGTTGTCCAGGTTAGTGCTGTAGCTGGCGACCAGGTTCATTTTCCAGCCATTATTGAGATATTCTTTCCAGCTAAGATTGTTATACCAGTTATGGTTGGTCAGGGAAAAAGCGTTTTTAAGATTTAGGCTATCTACATCCTGTCTTCTCAGTCCAAGGTCATTATAGGATAAGGTAGTGTAATATTTGATCATGCCGCCGCTCTTTGTCTTTATCCTGAAGTTGAAGTCTGCGTTATGGAACTGGGGCATTTTGAAATAATCCGGTGTCTGTTTGACGGCGTCGAAGTATAAGCCTACGTTGACATAACTATAATTCAAGCCCCATGAGGACTTTTTGTTCTTCGCCAGCTGCTGGGTGCCGGCTCCCACTATGATCGGGGAGATCGTGGCGTCCACTTCGGATTTCTCCGGCAGGTCGATGGATTCCAATAATACGACAGAGGACAATGCCTGGCCATAAAGTGCGGAGTAACCGCCTGTGCTGAATACAGTGCCTTTGAACAGGAAGGGAGAAAACCGGCCCCGGGAAGAGATATTGGGTACGCTGGAATAATAAGGGTTGTTCACTACGGCGCCATCGATATATTGTTTGGCTTCGTAACCCGCGCCGCCCCGGACAAATAGTCCTTCCTGTTCCCCTACCTGCTGTGCGCCGGGCAGGGTTTTCAACGCTGCGGTGATGTCGGCATTGGAGCCGGCGGTGGTGGCAACGTCCAGGGAGCTCAATACGGCGCCTCTTTTAGCGTCGCCGGCGGTAAAGGAGCCGGCGGTGATCGTCACGGCTTTCAATTCGCTTAATTGTTCTTTTATAACGGGATTGAGGACGATAGGATCTCCTCCCAGCAGAATGGATAACTCAAAAGAGCTGTAACCTATATTGGTGACGGTGATAATAAAATTTCCTTTTTCGGTGGTCGTGAAACGGAAGCCCCCGGTAGAGTCCGAGGTAGCGCCATCATAAGAGTCTTTGATCGCGATGCTGGCTCCCCGGACAGGATGGCCCTTTGTATCCCTGACAGTGCCGGAAACCAGGGTCTGGGCATTAAGACCGCCGGTCAGCAGGATTAGGGCTGTTAATAAGGGAAAAGGCTGCATTTCTCATAAATTTACCCCAAACATAAAGTAGTTTACTTTATAAACCAAATTAGGCCGGTAAATTTATTACCCCAGCCTGGGAGGTCCTCCATCCCAGCTTTTCAACATGATCCGGGGTCTGCCGGGTGACCGGGTGGAAAAACAGGCGGACAGGTATAAAAAAAGCCAGGCTTAGAAAAGCCCGGCGGTTGTTGATCGTACCCTTTAAAACTAAACTCTTATATATAATTAGTTTACTATAACTTCTTTATGTTTGAAATTAAAGATGACTCCGCCTCCATGAGAGGAAGGGACAAATGTGATGAACTGGATAGATGATGGATCGAAAACGGGAGATGAAAAATAATAACAGTACGGATATAACAGTTTCATATATAGTTTTATAGCTCAAAAACAATTGCTTATTTACCGGACATATGACCGGATACAATAAGTAATTCGTTTTTCGGACGGATAATTAATTAAAGGAAAAGAGAACGATTGGCGATTGGAATAAAAACTGATGGATTGTTTTTCCGGGAACTTGGAGGGCGTGTCGTGATGACGATGTAAAGATTGCCAATTTTTTCTAATTCTGCAAGTGTTTGCCCCTATTTTTTTTGAAGAGAAATGCAAATAAATCAACGCGCAAAGTCAGGCGAGGTGTTTTGTTCAACGGGAACAATGGCCGAAGAACTACCATTAAAAAAGCCACCTCTTTATCAGAGGTGGCTTTACTATTTAAAAGAACTTATACTATTTGTATTGAGGTATCAGGCCATTTGCCAGCTCAACCATTTTCCTGATACCATCGTCAGGCAGGTTGCCTTTCTTGAACTCCGCCAACAGGTCAGGAAGCTTGTTTTCCATTTCCAGCAGGAAATGTTCTTCGAACTCCTTTACTCTCCGTACGGCTACTCCTCTCAGTAAGCCCTGGGTACCCAGGTAGATAATAGCTACCTGTTTCTCTACAGCGTAGGGCGAGTACTGAGGCTGTTTCAGGATCTCCACGTTACGGGCGCCTTTATCGATCACCAGCTTGGTAGCAGCATCGAGGTCTCCGCCGAATTTGGAGAAGGCTTCCATTTCCCGGTAGAGCGCCTGATCCAGTTTCAGCGTACCGGCAACTTTCTTCATGGATTTGATCTGCGCGTTACCACCCACGCGGCTAACGGAGATACCTACGTTGATCGCAGGACGGATACCGGAGTTGAACAGGTTACCTTCCAAAAAGATCTGGCCATCCGTGATCGAGATCACGTTGGTAGGAATATAAGCAGACACGTCACCGGCTTGTGTCTCGATGATCGGCAGCGCAGTCAGCGAACCTCCGCCTTTTACCAGGTGCCTGATGGACTCAGGGAGATCATTCATATTCTTAGCTACGCCATCATCCGCAATTACTTTTGCAGCGCGTTCCAGCAGACGGCTATGCAGGTAGAATACGTCTCCGGGATAAGCTTCGCGGCCGGGCGGGCGGCGCAGCAGCAGGGACACCTCACGGTAAGCCACAGCCTGTTTGGAAAGATCATCATAGATGATCAGGGCAGGACGTCCGGTGTCGCGGAAGAACTCCCCGATGGCAGCGCCTGCGAAAGGAGCATAGAACTGTAAAGGAGCGGGATCGGAAGCCGATGCGGCTACGATCACGGTATATTCAAGAGCGCCATTCTCCGCGAGGGTCTGCATTACACCGGCAACGGTGGATGCTTTCTGCCCGATAGCGACATAGATGCAAAATACAGGTTTGCCTGCCTTAAAGAACTCTTTCTGATTGATGATCGTGTCGATGGCAATGGCGGTCTTGCCCGTCTGGCGGTCACCGATGATCAGCTCACGTTGTCCGCGGCCGATAGGGATCATCGCATCGATAGCTTTGATACCTGTCTGCAGAGGTTCTTTTACCGGCTCTCTGAAAATTACACCCGGCGCCTTACGCTCCAGGGGCATTTCATATCGTTCTCCCGCGATAGGCCCTTTGCCGTCGATCGGCTCTCCCAGGGTATTTACTACGCGTCCCAGCATTCCTTCCCCCACATTGATAGAGGCGATCTTGCCGGTACGGCGCACTTTTGCTCCTTCTTTGATATCTCCGCTCTCTCCCATCAATACCACACCCACATTATCTTCTTCCAGGTTAAGCGCGATGGCCTTTACGCCATTTTCAAATTCCACCAGCTCCCCGCTGCTCACGCTGCTCAGGCCATATACGCGGGCGATCCCGTCACCGACCTGCAGCACGGTGCCTACTTCTTCCAGCTCAGCGGAAACATCGAAGTTGCTCAATTGCTGACGCAATATCGCTGAAATTTCATCTGGTTTGATCTCTGCCATAGTGTTATACTTTGTTAGTTAGTTGTCTGTTTAATATGCTGTACTATCTGATCTTATAGACAAAATCGTTGTTCTGGAACTGCTTCTTAACATTATTCAGGTCGAAAGCAATGCTCGCATCCACCAATTCATCCCCAATTTCCAGCACGTACCCCCCGATAAGAGCTTCATTCACTTCCGCATGCAGCTCAAGATGCTGCATATTTTTACCCACCCTGATCTTTTCCAGGAGGGCCTGTTTCAATTCTTCGCTGACAGTTATGGCTGTCGTCAGCTTGACGATATGGATCCCTTTGTTCTCCTTGTATTGGGCGATAAAAGCCGTAACGATCTCAGGGAGATAGAATTCCCGGCCTTTCGTCAACAGCAATTTGTTGAAGGTGGCCGTCATCACGCTGATCTTCCCGGCAGTGATGGCTTCCAGGATCTTCCCTTTCTTATCGGCCTTAATGATGGGGCTTTTCAAGAGGACTACCAGCTCTTTGCTGCTCTTGATAGCGGCATCCAGGTATTCCATATCACTATATACGGTATCCAGCTGACCTTTTTCGATCGCAAGATCTAAAAGGGACTTGGCATATCTTCCGGCTAAACGAGGGTTAGGCATAATTAATTCAATTTCACTTCGTTCGACAATTGGCGGATGTAATTCTCCTGTTCGGACTTATCGGCCAGCTCCCGGCGTAATATTTTCTCCGTTACTTCGATCACGAGGGAGCCCACCTGGTTCTTCACATCTGTCAGCGCCGCCATCTTTTGTTGCTCGATAGCGACCCTCGCGTCCGCAATGATCTTACCGGCTTCTACCTTAGCCTGGTCTTTGGCTTCGTTGATAATTTTGTCCCTGGTGTCCCTGGCTTCTTTCAGCAACAGCGCTCTTTCTTCACGGGCTTTGGCAAGCAGCGCCTCGTTCTCGCTCTTCATCTGGGCCATTTCAGCCTTTATTCTTTCCGCAGTGGCGAGAGAGTCGGCGATCCCCTTTTCTCTTTCGTCCAGGGATTTCAGGATCGGCTTCCATGCCGTTGCTTTCAAAATAAAGAACAGGATGAGGAATGCCAGGAGGTTCCAAAGAAATAATCCTAAGTCGGGAGTTAATAAATCCATTTGCTTAATAATTTTATCAGAGTCAGTGTCAATGGGTGCTTTGCAGCCCCGTTTGCTGCCGGGTATTCTTTAATTATTGGCCTGAGGCGAAAATACTGCATCCTCGGCCCTGTGCGTTGGATGCAGTACGATTTTTACGTGGCTGGGCCCTGCCGGTTCTAATGGAACACAGCAAGAAGACCTGCTACAGCAGCCAGAAGGGCAACCCCTTCAACCAGTGCTGCGGCCAGGATCATGTTAGCACGAATGTCGTTCGAAGCTTCCGGCTGGCGGGCAATGGCTTCTACGGCTCCTTTACCGATCTGTCCAATACCGATACCGGCACCGACAGCGGCAAGACCTGCGCCTATTGCACCATAACCAGGCTGTACAGCATCTAACAAAATGGTCATCAACGTCATGATACTTGTTTTTATAATTAAAAAAGACTTCTATCAGATCATTACGGCATCTTCATGCTGCCCATCCCCATGTCCGTGATCATCATGGCTGCCTTCGAAAGCCTGGCCGATGAATACTGCGGTGAGGTTAGCAAAAATGAATGCCTGTATGAATGCGACTAATATTTCGATCAGGTAAATGAAAATCGCCAGGATGACGAAAAATGGCGAAGTTCCCCATCCCAGGGCCGTGTTCATGGCGCCAAAAATAAAGATCAGGATGATGAAGCTCAGGATGATGATATGGCCGGAGATCATATTGGCGAAAAGACGAATGATCAGGGCGAAAGGCTTGGTAAATATGCCCATGATTTCCACCGGGATCATGATTGGTTTTACACCGAGGGGAACGGGCGGATTGGCGATATGTCCCCAATAATGCTTGTTCGTGCTGAAGAGGATGACAATGAAGGATATGATACCCAATACAGCTGTAAAAGCGATATTACCTGTTACGTTCGCCGTTCCGGGGATCAGGCCGATCAGGTTGTTGATCAGGATGAAAAAGAAGACCGTGAGCAGGAAAGGCATGTATTTACGGTACCGGCTGCCCAGGTTGGATTTGCCGACCTCATCCCGGACAAAAGTGATGACGGGTTCCAGGGCGTTCTGAAAACCGGTGGGAGCTGAGGTAACTCCCTGCCCTTTAGCATATTTCTTCGCTACGCTGTTCATGATCAGGATGAGCAGCAGGACCGAGATCAGGACCTGAACGGCATTCCGGCCCAGGGACAGGTCATATACCTTGATCCCGGCATCAGGCGCTCCCGTTTCATTCGTCGCATAGATCTTGCCTGCTTTATATTTTTGGGCATCCAGCTTGTTCGCTTCGATATATTCGTCTTCCAGCAGGCGATAACCATCATGTGTCTCTTCTCCATGCTTGAATTCGGAGGACATGAAGACAGACCAGCCTTTTGCGGGGGAATAAAGGATCACCGGCAAGGCCAGGGTGACCGGCTTCTTATGAATGGTGAAAAAGTGAAATTCATGGCCATCCCCTACGTGTTCGAGGATGATCTTGGAAGGGTTGAGCTTCACGGCCTCCTTGCTCTCCCCTTCGCCGGCGGGAGCGCCCGAATCCTGTGCCTTCGACACAGTAGAAAAAAATAAGATGCTTAGGCTGAAAGCCGCGACCAATAAAGATTTGAAGCTTCTGGATACCATGTCTTCCCTGAAATTTGGCGCAAAGATACGGGGGGAGGGCCAAAATATGAAAATAAGATTAAGAAAAAGGGGATATCCTTTGCCCGAACGACTTTCCGGGGCCTATTTTCTTTCCGTCAGGCTGCGGATCTTTTCCAGTTCCACAACATCCGATTGATCTTTGGGACGATTGACGGCTTTTTTGTTATCAATCAATTGATTAATATGTAAGAAGGGGCTTTGACGTGTT
Organism: Chitinophagales bacterium; assembly: GCA_015655015.1. Lineage (GTDB taxonomy): Bacteria > Bacteroidota > Bacteroidia > Chitinophagales > Chitinophagaceae > Puia. The sequence continues at coordinate 7,088 of JAATFV010000144.1, forward strand.
CTATTTCGGCAACCGGGGCTATTTGGAGACATTCATCGAAAGTCAGTTCCACTCCTTTCATGGAAGTCATTATGTCCATTTTAACGCCGTTATCCAATTGGAAATCCACCCACCCGGGAATAAAATCAATGCGTTCAAGAGGTTCAAAATCACCCAGCCCCAGATCTATGAACGCTGTTCGCAGGTTCTTACGATTTTCAAGAGTATCATCTAATAGATCAACGTCTTGTGTATACCTGTAATGACCATGAAGATAGGTAGCAAACCCTCCTACCATTATATAGCGAACTTTATTTCTATTCAGACAATCCCATAAATTGACAAAGGCGCTTTCATAAATATCCATAGCGGATTTTATACTTTATGATGAATTATTGCTTTTTTCATCATTGCTCCTACTTTCATCATTCCCATCAGCGAATGGAACTTTTCAGTATCCGATCGGCTCATATTCTCCTTTAACCTTTCCAGTTCCTGTTCCTCCTGTGAAGCATAGAAACGCATAGCTCCGTCGTCTTCATTTACAACAGAAACCTGGTCATTATTTTTATATGCCTTGCCCATAAAATGATCTTTAAATGTTTCCCAGACGCATCTAATGCAATTTACCACAAAAACCGGCTTTGGCCAATAGAAATCCCCTAAATGATCACCCTCGAAGACACCCCCGCCGGCCCCTGCTTACTGAACTGCATCTCATGCAGCTTAGCATAAAAATCCCCTTTTGCCAGCAGCTGCTCATGGGTGCCGATCTCCTTGATCTCCCCCTTATCCAGCACGATGATCTGGTTGGCCTTCCGGATAGTGGAGAGCCGGTGAGCGATCACGATCGAGCTGCGGCCGGCGATCAGCTTATCGATCGCCTCCTGGATAAGCAGCTCGGACTCCGTATCCACGGAAGAGGTCGCTTCGTCCAATATGAGAATAGAAGGGTCGTATAAAAGGGCCCGTATAAAAGACAGCAGCTGCCGCTGACCCAGCGACAGGGAGCTGCCCCTTTCCATGACATTGTAGTGATACCCTCCCGGCAGCCGCATGATAAACTCATGCATGCCGATCAGCTTAGCCGCCTCTATCACCTTTTCTTCCGGGATCTCTTCATTACGCAAGGTAATATTGTCCTTTACGGAGCCGGAAAACAAAAAGACATCCTGTAATACGATGCCGATATTCTTTCTCAGCTCATCCAGCTTGTACTCTTCGATCCGGGTGTCATCGATGCGGATGGCTCCCTTCTGAATATGGTACATGCGATTGATCAGGCTGATGATCGAAGTTTTGCCGCTGCCGGTATGTCCTACTATCGCTACCGTCTGTCCCGGCTGTACCGTGAAAGAAATATTCTTCAGCACATATCGCTCGTCCGTATAGGCAAAGCTCACGTTATCGAATTCTATTTTCCCCTTTATCCTGTCGGGAGCATAGGATCCTTCCGTTTTGATCGTATCGTCATTATCCATCACCCGGAATACTCTCTCGCTGGCCACCATACCCATCTGCAATACGTTGAACTTATCCGCGATCACCCGCAGCGGGCGGAACAGGAGGTTCAGGTATAAAAAGAAGGCAATGATCTTGCCGCTCAGCTCTCTTGCCTGCTGCTCCGGCAAATGGAGCACCTGCCGCGCCCCCCACCAGACCAGTAAGCCCGTGGATACGGCCATGATAATTTCTACCAGCGGGAAAAAAACGGAGTAGGCAAAAATGGCATTGATATTGGCATTGCGGTGGTCGCGGTTGATCTTGTTGAATTTAGCCGATTCCCTTTTTTCCGCCGCAAAAGCCTGTACGATCTGCATACCGGTAATGTGCTCCTGTACGAACGCATTCAGAGCGGCCACGGCATTGCGGACACGGATAAAGGATTTGTTGACGGATTCCTTAAACAGCCAGGTAGCCAGGATCAGAAGAGGGAAGGGCGCCAGGCAGATCAGGGTCAGCCGCCAATCCACCAGGAACATGAATAACAAAACAGAAACAATGGAAAGCAGGTCGGCGATAATAGGGATCAATCCATCTGAAAAGATATCATTGATCGCTTCGATATCATTGATCGTGCGGGTAGTGAGCGTGCCGATAGGCGTCTTATCGAATTGTGAAAGGTTGAGCCCCAGTATCTTTTTATAGACCGCCACCCGCAGATCTTTCACCACCGTCTGCCCCAGCCAGGCCGTAATAAAAGAGAAATAAAAGCGGGCAACCGTCTCGATCAGTAAAAGACCGATCTGCAGGATGGTAATGCCGATCACCAGGGCCTCCATTTTTTGTTTGAGGGAGAGGTCGGGAGCCGTTCCTTTCCGGATATAATCGTTGATAGTGACCTGTATCAGGAAGGGCCGCAGGGGGGATAGTACGGCCAGCAGGATGGACAGCGCTACTGAAATATACAAGCGGCTTTTGTAAGGAGCCGCATACTGGAATACTCTTCTCAACAAGCTAAAATCGAATATCTTCTTTTTCTCTTCAGACATAAAATGAATGTGCCGGAAATGTGCTTTTAGAAATATTAGCGCATTTCCGGCAAATGGCTAATGTCGGACACAAAGGTACATGGATAAAGTTCAACCTGAAAATCTGGCTGTCTTTCTGTTATTCCCCGCTATCCATCGCCTTCCGGTAGGCCTTGATAAAGATAGCCCCCAGATTTTTATAAGGAGGGATATAATCGTCAAATTTCTCTTTGGCGGCCGGATCCTTCATGAAGCTCGCGCTCAGTTCTTTCCACATGGGGAGCCATTCGATGTCCTTTCCGGCCAGCAGGGTATTATTGATCGCCTGCAAAATAGGCTCATTCACCGTCTTCGTACCCACCTGCTTGGAAGAGATGATATGCGCGTCCTCATTGATCTTCAATACTTCGCTCAGATTGTTGTACCCTCCGCAGGAGCCCAGCACCACGATGCGGGCGGTAGGCGGCATCTGATCGATCGTATATTTTACGTGATAGCTATGCCCCCGGTGGATGACAACGGTAGGTTTCAGGTGGCGGTCATACAGGTATTCGATCAGGGCCTTTTGGGCCTTGGCATCCGGATCATCATCCCCCAAAAGAGGTTTGTTCGCAAAGATCAGAACAGGCTTTCCCCTGGTAGAAGTGATCGTGACCCACTGGGGATTTTCCGTGATCTTCCATTCGGGCTTGATTCCCGGCTTAGGCCGGAACAGGGCCATGAAATTAAGGAAGGAATTCTGGCCGTCCTTATCCTTGTCCCCATAAAAGAATACCTGCTGGATCACCCGGCCGCTATCGTCTGCCAGGGAGTTATAATCCACGGTATAGACCGGTGAAATTCCCAGCCTGGCGGAGAGATCGGTCTTATTGGTCGTATCGGCAGATTCGAATAAGGTCTGGAGGAGATTATAAATAATAACGCCCTTTTTATCTCCTGCCGCCACATTTTTGTCGTAGTTGACCTTCACTTCTCCCAGGATGAACCTGGCCAAAGCGGGATTTTTTTCAAAAATGCTGCTGTAAGAGTCGGCGACATCCACCGCCTCTTCTTCATTGGCCTTTTCCAGGTGGATAATGAAAGACTTCATGACAGTCCCCGCATTTTGCTTGTCCATAGTGCCCAGAAAATGGTCCAGCTTATTATAGGCCGCCGCCATTTTTATGAATTTGCGGAAATAATCCCCATGCACCTGCATCAGCAGGCTGTCTCCGTATGGGTTGGACATTCGCTGGAAAATCCTGTCATACACGCCCAGGTAGCTGGAAGTATAGATCTCGTCTTCGCTCAACACGATCAGGTAATACAATTCTGCCGGTGTAAGGGGGTCCAGGATCTTAAAGCGGATGGCGGGATTCTCCACCGTGTGCAGCGCATTGATCTCCTGTACGAAGACTTCCTTGCTCTTTTTGGCCAGCATGCTTTTCAAGGCATTCATTTCCAAAGGAGTATCCCTTTCAGGCGGTAAGATTCGGGCCACATAATCCAATCTTGTCCTTACCAGCAGCCGGAAATAGCTCAGCTCATCGGTCTTTACTTTATCGATCTCTTCGAGCGTGGTGCGTCCCTTGATCAGGTTGTCCAGAAAGGGCAGGTATAATTGTCCGCTCTTGTTACCCGCCAGCAGGGCCACGGTATGCACCAGGGAATCCTTGCTATTACGGATACGGATCCCCAATTCATTGTTTGCGGCAGCGAAATCGTATAGCTGACGGATATCATAGTGGCCTGCGATAACGATGAGGCTGTCAGCAAAGGGCAGATCCGGGTGGACGCGGAGGTAATTCAGGATCAACGCCGGGTGCATTTCGCAATATATTCTTGTCAGGTACAGGCGGGAAGGCCGTACCCCGCTATTTTCCGTGGGATATAAAAAACATTCCACCAGGATCTTTCCTACTTCATAAGGAGAGCTGGTAATAACAGGCTCGATACTCTGGCCCTTTTGGTCCAGGAGTTTGGCTTTTTCAAAAGAAGCTACCAGGAGCGGGGCCTGGGCGGGCTGTATCTCTTTCCCGTCATAAGCCTGGTGAAAGCCCCGCAGAAGGAATTCCAGGGCCCTGAGGTACTTCTTTTTATTATTGGTGTTCAGGGTGGAATCAAATTCAATCTGCTGCTGTATCTCATCCACTTCCCGGACCAGGGCGTCCGTCACCTGGAAATTAACGGTTTCGTCCTTTGACAGCCGGATCAGGCTATCATATTTGCCGCCGCCAAGTATTACCAGGCGTTGTTGCTCCTTATCCACATTATCATGCCAGAGCATCCGGTCCTGGGCCACTTTATAGGGATAGGCGTTCGTCTGTGCCTTCGCCTTTACGGTGAAAGCCATCAGAAGTACTGATAATATGGCGGGACTTACAGCGGATCTTAAAAATGTAATCATAGATTATGGGCGCGGGCGCGCTCCGTAAAGCTACATATAATTATAATATAGTAAGGATCAGGGAAAGAACGCTTAAATTGAGGAGGCAGACAGTATAAATTTGATGAAAATCAGGTAATTCGATCCTGATTTCGTGTTATTTCTATATTAAGAAATTGTAAACTAAGGGCTTGAAATCCCGCTCAAAGCTTTATTTCCAGTAGGTTTGCGTAAATTTTTAGTTAAAATGGAATCCAAAGGAAAGAAGATATTGATAGCTGACGATGAGCCGGATATATTGGAGATCATTCAATACAACCTTACCAAAGAAGGTTACGAGGTGATCACAGCCAAGGATGGGGATGAAGCGATCGGTAAAGCCAAGATCGTTCGACCGGATCTGATCATCCTGGATATCATGATGCCTAAAAAGAACGGAGTGGAAGTCTGCGAAATACTCCGGTCACAGCCTACTTTCAAAGAGACCCTGATCATATTTCTCACCGCACTCAGCGATGAAGGTTCTCATGTGCGGGGACTGGAGACGGGCGCGGACGATTATGTCACCAAACCCATCAGCCCTAAAGTCCTGACCAGCAGGGTAAATGCGCTGTTCCGCCGGGTGAATAAAGAACCCGACGATAAGGTATTGAAAATAGAGAACCTGACCATCGATCCTGCCAAATTTGAAGTTACGGTGGATGGAAAGGATGTCACGCTGGCTAAAAAGGAATTCGAATTGCTGTACCTGCTGGCCTCCCGGCCTGGAAGGGTATTCTTACGAAATGAGATCCTGAACCAGGTATGGGGAAATGAGGTGATCGTGGGTGATCGCACTATTGACGTCCATATCCGTAAGATCCGCCAGAAATTAGGGCTGGATTGTATCACGACGGTAAAAGGGGTGGGATACAAGTTTAGCCTGTAAGCTGAGCTACGGTTAAACAAGGACCCCAGGATCGAACAATCCCCGGGTGAATTTTGTAATTTGCGGACTAATGCCTTCCACCAAGAATCTATCTCCCAAACAACTATCTGCGCTGACGGCCAGCCTCCTGGCTTTGCCTATATCAGCGGGTATTTACTTTTTAACAGGCAACCTGATCGTAGGCGCCTCTTCACTTCTTATCATTTTTTCAGGTAGTTACGGGCTAATCCAGTTCACCCTGGAAAAGTTCATTTACCGGAAGATAAAGCTGATCTACAAGCTCATTCACCAGACCAAGGCGACTAAAAAAGAAGAGGTCTATTTCAAATATATCCTGCCGCAAAAGAGCATTGATGAAGTACGGGAAGACGTGGAGAAATGGGGAGAGAAAAGGAACGAAGAGATCGAGCTGCTGAAAAAGAACGAAGCCTACCGGAAAGAATTCCTGCAAAACCTGGCGCATGAATTTAAGACGCCCATCTTCGCCATACAAGGGTATGTCGATACGTTGCTGAATGGAGCCATGGAAGACCTGGTCATCCGGAAAAAATTCCTGGAAAATGCCGCCAAGAATGTAGACCGGCTGGTCAACCTGATGAATGACCTGGATGAGATCTCCACGCTGGAGCGGGGCGAACAGCTGCTGTACAAGCAGAATTTCATTATCCAGGACCTGGTAAAGGAAGTCTTCGAATCTCTTTCCATTAAGATCAACAAGAAGAATGTCCGGACCTCCATCAAAAAAGGCTGTGAGTCTCCTATTACGGTCTTTGCGGATAAGGAAAAGATCCGGATGGTGCTGATCAACCTGGTGGAGAACGCCACCAAATACGGCAAACCCGGCGGCACCATTGTCGCCAGTATTTATAAGATCGATGAAAAGAATGTACTGATCGAGGTCAGTGACGACGGGATCGGGATCGAAGAAGAGCACCTTTTACGGATCTTCGAACGTTTTTACCGCACGGATGCCGCCAGGAGCCGGGATAAGGGCGGAACGGGACTGGGGCTGGCCATCTGTAAACATATTATCGAAGCGCACGGACAGTCCATCCATGTCCGGAGCACCCCGGATGTAGGAACGACCATCGGGTTTACGCTGGAATCCCGGAGAGATTGATGCGCCATCCCCATAACGGGCGCCCCTGATCTTTCAGGCGTCCCTGATCTTTTTTTTGCCCGGCGAGACGGCACAATCTATCTTTGCCCCTTACAAAGGCCGAAAGGCCAACCATATAAAAATCCAACAAGTGACAACCAATACCGCAATTTTCGACTATACTAAATGGAATAGCCAGCTAGGCGAGCTAAGCAAAAAATACCAGGAAAATCCCCCCTATCCGCATATCGTATTGGAAAATTTCCTGAATCCCGAAGTTCTCGATGCCTGTATCGCAGAATTCAATAAGCTGAATGAAACGAACGGCTGGATCAACTACAAGCATTATAATGAGGACAAACGGGG
>JAATFV010000177.1 GCA_015655015.1 Chitinophagales bacterium
AAACAGGATGATATAAATGAAAACAGGATGATATAAATGAAAACAGGATGATATAAATGAAAACAGGATGATATAAATGAAAACAGGATGATATAAATTTATAACAATACAAAAACGGCTTTCATGACAATAACTGATATTACGACCCGGATCGTACGGCAATCTTCTGCGCTTTGGTATGGCCCCCGGCCTATCCCTGCCGGATATCCGCCCTATTTCGATTTTCCCCTCACCACGATCCATACGGACGAGGGCATAGAGGGGTATACGATGGATTATGGCCCGCTGGGCCAGGGACGTGGATCCGCGCATGCGCTGCATGATATCTATTATTATGACCTGGTGGGACAGAACCCCCTGCACCACGAGGCGATCTGGCAACGGTTCAGAGCCAAGCAGCGGCACTTATACAATTTCCGCGAAACGATCTGGGGGAACCTGGATGTGGCTTTGTGGGACATCAAGGGGAAGGCGGCCGGGATGTCCATTGCCGTATTGCTGGGTAAATACCGGGATAAAGTACCTGTGTATTCAAGCTGCCCTCCACAGACGGTGACCACGACGGAGGAGGTGGAAGAACAGGTTCGGCTTAAGATAGGGCAGGGGTTCAGGGGGATCAAGCTGCAGCTGTCAGGCGGCTCGGAAGCCGACATTCCCCGCTTGCGTAAGGCCCGGGAGACCGCAGGGGCTGATTTTCCCCTGATGCTGGATTCTTCCGCGGAGCTCAGCTTCGAAGATGCATTGAAAATAGGATATGAGCTCGATGATCTGAAATATGAATGGTTCGAAGAGCCTTTTCCCGATGCGCATATCCTGCAATTGAAAAAACTGGCGCAGGCCATCCGCACACCTGTCCTTGCCGCCGAAACGGTAGGCCTTTTCGAATTGCCCCACTATATGGTGGACGCCGCCATTGACATCGTCCGGGGGGACGTGCATCACAAAAGCGGCATTACCGGTGTCATGAAGGCATTGGGCATGTGTGAAATGATGGGTTATGAATTCGAGATCCATACGGCAGCCTCGCCGTTGCTGGACATAGCGAACCTGCATGTAGGCTGCGCCACCCGCCTGACGCGTTTCCTGGAGTCGCATCACCCGATGTTCCGTTTCGGGTTAAAAGGCAACCCCCTGGAGATCCGGGAGGATGGCTGCCAGCATTGCCCCGTGGGACCCGGATTGGGGGTAGAGATCGATTGGGATTGGATGGATGATCATACAGTAGAGATACTGAAAGGCTGCAGTTATTGAAGGACTGCAGTTACCGAAGGACTCAAGTTATTGAAGGACTCAAGTTACCGAAAGACTCAAGTTACCGAAGGACTCAAGTTATTGAAGGACTTAAATTATTGAAGGGGACATTTATTGCGATACCGGCGCCCTTTTTAGTTTTTTACCGCGTATGGCCGTGAATACGATCTGCGCATAACGGTCCCTTTCATATAAGACACCAATGCGGCCCTTATCGAGTTCTGTGATGTCGGAATAGGCGGTATTGTCCCGTTGGGTGCTGTCGCTGTCTATACAAAAGGCGACAGGCCAGGTTAGGCCCAGGTCATAGCTGATCCGCAGGGTCAGGCTGTCCCTGCGTGACCGGGTAGCCGCATTGCAGGATACCAGCAGCTCTTTTCCTTTTTTTCCCTTCATTTCCAGGATACTTCCCTGGCATGCCGGATCAGGCAGCTGCAGATCATAATAAGCCGTATCCCATTGTGCGCCGCCGTCTTTACTGGTGGCCACCACTCTTGCCCTCACTACTTTTTTTTGATTGCGGGCATTCAGCATCAGGCCGGAAGGCAGCTCGGCCGCCATGGCCTCATTGGAGCCCGCTATCGGCAGGGATTGGCCCAGCAGGAATGATTTTCCGTGATCGTCACTGTAAAAGCCATGTGAAAATCCCTCTTCATGAGCAGGGTCGCCGACGATGGACGAATGATTGGCGGCGACAAAGATCCTCCCTTTGTATTGCCCGTTTTTCAATTGTATGGCATGCCCCGGCGTATTGGCATACCAGCGCCAGCCTTCTTTGAAATGATAATCCGGGTTGAGGTCAGGCTGGTCAGGCCTGCTGACCTGCGTGGTGATGTTTACCGGTGCCGACCAGGTCATACCATCGTCGGCAGAGGTCTTATACCAGACTTCCCGGCAGCCTTTTCCGTTCCGTATATCCCTTTCGCTGTTGCCGCTGGTATTATAAAACAGGAAGATCCTTCCCCCGGGATAAGCGGGATCAGTGTAATCCACCACCGGCGCGGGATTGCCTGCCTGCAGGGTGTCGTTTTCCGCAACGACCCGGAGCGGTGACCATGTCCTGCCCGCATCGACACTGCGTTTCATCACAATGTCTATGTCCCCGAAGTCATTGTCGCCATGGACACGCCCTTCCGAAAAAGCAAGCAATTCACCTGCAGGCGAATGGATGAGGGCAGGGATGCGAAAGGTTTTATACCCTTCCGTTCCCGAGACAAAAACGGGTATTTTGTCCTGCGCGGAAAGGGCAAGACAGAACAGAACAAACAGCAGGAGGAGTGAATAACGGAAAGGCGTATTCCCGGGTTCCAGGTTGGCCCCGGTACAGCTAATGATCCCGGAATGATTTGACATATGGCTTATTTATCTGGTGAAAGGGATACAGCACAACAGTATAAAAATAGGCCATTTTTCAATACATACTATTGTTCTACATATTTAGGGGTAAAATTTCCTTATTTTATATTAATTTTGACGTTTGGCGGCAGGGACCGCCGGAATTCCCGCTGAGGTTCAGCGAAGTTGAGGTGTAAACTTTACTTATGTCAATAAAAAATACGACTCCTGTCAGAAAGCTAAAAACCGAAGATAATTATAGACTGAATGGCCTGGAACCTATCCCCAGCATGAATATGACCGACCAGGTGGAGGAACGCCTGCTGAAGTTTTTTGCACAAAAAGGGTATAAGGCGGGACAAGCCATTCCGAAAGAGCAGGAACTCGCCTCGTCGCTCCAGGTAAGCAGGAATATTTTGCGCGAGGCCATCAGCCGGCTGCGGATGCTGGGCATCATCGAATCCAGGAAACGGAGGGGTATGGTGCTGGCGGAGCCGGACATCATGAGCGGGCTCGAACGCATACTGGATTCCAAGATGCTGCTGAGCAAGACGGTATTGAAACAATTATTTGAATTGCGGCTGACCATCGAGATCGGGATGAGCGACCTGCTGTTCATGAGGAAAACAGAGGAGGGCCTTTGCATGCTGGAAAAGATCGTCGCGGAAGAGAAAGTAAAGGCGGTTACGGACAAAGATCATGTCAAATATGAAATTGCTTTTCACGGGACCCTGTATCATATGACCGGCAACGACACCTTATATAAATTCCAGAAGATGCTGGTCCACCTGTTTGATTACGCTTTGGAGGAGATGGAGCAATTGGAAGAGAAGAAACGCCATGGTGCCATAGAGCATGCCGATCTGATCAGGATCCTCCGGAAGGGCGATGCGGATAAATTCAGGATCGCCATGAGAAAACATCTCGATCCTTATTTTCTGCTGTTGACGCTTAAATGACAATTCCTGCCATATGCCATATCGTAAAAATTTCTTCCTGGCGGTCGCCTGCCTGGTCTCCGTCAACGTCTTCGCCGCCATCGAACTGCCTTCGGTTATCGGCAACAACATGGTGCTGCAACAGCTGTCACATGTCGCCTTATGGGGTAAATCGCTAAAAAACGCAACGGTCTCGGTCAGTACTTCCTGGGACAATGCCTCTTACGCAGTTAAAGCGACGCCGGAAGGCGACTGGAAAGTATTCGTCCGGACGCCATCCGCGGGTGGGCCTTACCGGGTAACGTTCTCGGATGGGGAGAAATTGGTGCTGTCCAATATCCTTATCGGGGAGGTGTGGATCTGTTCCGGCCAGTCGAACATGGAAATGCCGGTGGAGGGATTCAGGAACCAGCCTTTTTCCGGATCCAATGAGACGCTGATGGAGGCAGATAATCCCCGGATCAGGCTTCTCCGCCTGGAACACGATCTTTCCATCACACCGCTGCATAATGCCCGGGCCAATGGCTGGCAGGAGTGCAACGCCGGATCGGTAAAGAAATTCAGCGCCGTTGGTTATCTGTATGCAAAAATGTTGCAGGAGCGGTTGAAAGTGCCTGTCGGGATCATCGGCGCTTATTGGGGAGGGACTGTCATAGAAGCCTGGATGAGCGCAGGCAGCTTGCACGAATTTCCAGAAATAACCATACCTAAGGACACCGCCGGTGTCAATAAGAATACGCCGACGGTGCTGTTCAATGCCATGATCAGCCCGCTGATCGGGTATGGTATAAAAGGAATGATCTGGTACCAGGGTGAACAGAACCGTCTTGAGCCCGCCTTGTATGAAAAACTGCTGCCCGCTATGGTAAAGGATTGGCGGAAGGCATGGAATACCGGCGATTTCCCTTTTTATTATGTTCAGATAGCACCCTACAAATATGGTGATCACCGCCAGCTGGTGCCCTACCTGCGGGAGGCGCAGTGGGCAGCGCTGGACCGGATACCTGCTGCCGGAATGGTAGTGAGCATAGATGTGGGAGATGAATTTACCATTCATCCTCCGGATAAAAAGACCATCAGCAGGCGTTTGGCCTATTGGGCCCTGGCCAATGTTTATGGGAGGCAGGGGCTGTTATACCAGGGGCCCGTTTATAGATCGATGAGCACGACAGGTGATACGGTGAACATCCAGTTCGATCATGCCGGCAACGGATTGACCTCTTTTGGAAAAGAATTGGGAGCATTTGAGATGGCCGCTGCCGATAAGGTGTTTTATCCTGCGAATGCCATCATCACCGGCAAGGGGATAAAAGTGAGCAGCGGACAGGTGAAAAACCCGGTGGCGGTGAGATATGCATTCAGGGATTGGGTCCGGGGAGATCTGTACAGCACGGAAGGATTGCCGGTTGCACCCTTCCGTACAGATGACTGGGAGGCAGAACCCGAGAAAAAGTAGCTTTATCGGACGCTGAACTTCGGGCCGTATCTGAAGTCTATGCTTGTGAGAATGCTAAAGAAAAGTTCGTGCAGGATATGAAATATCTTTGTTGCCGAAACCCTTATCTGCTAAATGCTAAGTATATTGCAGAAAGAACCATCGCTAATTTGCTGAATCAGCCAATACTAACTGAAAATGAATTATTCCTTCGGTTATCTGAAGGAGATCCCGAGGCCTTTATGGATTTGGTAAAAGCCTATTTCCCCGTCTTATGCAGCTATGCTGAACATTTCCTTCCCGATTCCTCCCTGGCTAAAGATGCCGTCCAGGAGACTTTTATAAAGTTCTGGCAATATAAAGGCAGCTTTGAGAGTTTGGCCGGCCTGAAAGGCTTCCTGTTCACGCTTACGAAAAATAGCTGCCTTAACATGCAGCGTGGCCGGGAACGGGAAAAAGACCGAAACCGCAACGTATCTCAATTGAACTCTTTGGAGGAGCAGAATGCCTACGATGATATTGTTAAGCTGGAATACTACGGACAAGTCAATCAGATTGTCCAAAGGATGCCGGAGAAAATGCGGGAGGTCTTTTTGCTCAGCTTTGAAGAGGCCTTGTCTATCGAAGAGATCGCTCAAAAATTGCATATTTCCATAAAAACTGTCCGGAACCAAAAATACAAGGCCCTGTTATTGCTGAGACAGCAATTCGGAAATTCCGGGGTACCCTTATTGTTGATTCTTTATAAGTTGCTGAAATAGAAGGCAGAACGTTCAGCGATATAAAAAATTAAAAAAATCCGGATTTCGCATGGGTCAAATTCAAATCGGTGGTGTCTTACTTGTACATCAATAATTTCCATCTGTGGATAGTCATCAGGATGATAGTACGCTTTATTCTATTTACATAGGCGGCCTGGTCTTTAAAGAAGCCGGAAAACAGCCTCTCACAGAGAAGGAACGGGAAGACCTGGCTCTCTGGAGGGAAAGTAATGCCCATCGCAGGCAGCTCTTTGAACAATTGCAGGAACGATCTGCCGTCGTAAAGGATATCAGGCGCTTAAATAATAAATATGATGCGGAAGGCGCCGTCGTTAATATATTCGGCATCCTTAAGCTGGATAGGCATTCTCTGAAAAGGAAGGCTCACCACATGCTGGTTTGGAAGCGCAGCTTGTCCGCAGCCGCAGCGGTCCTTTTTCTGCTCCTCGGAGTCTGGTACTTTGGCGCCCGGCACAAAGAGGGCAAATCTGTAGCATCATCTTCAGCGGTTTATCCAAACGATATCCCCCCCGAGGGAAATAAGGCGATCCTTACCCTGGCGGACGGCAGCAGGATTGTCCTGGACAGCGCCCATAATGGCCAGCTGGCGCAGCAGGGGAGCGTCAAGGTCGTCGCATCCAACGGGCAGCTGAGCTACGAGGCGGACAACAAAGAGGGAGAGGTAGTTTACAATATAATGACGACTCCAAGAGGAGGTCAGTACCAGCTGGTGCTGCCCGATGGGACGAAAGTGTGGCTGAATGCAGCATCGTCCATTAAATATCCGACCGTGTTTCAGGGCCCGGGCCGGGAGGTGGAATTGACGGGAGAAGGATATTTTGAGGTAGCGCAGAATAAATCCAGCCCATTTATTGTTAAAGCCGGCAACATGAACATCACGGTGCTGGGGACACATTTTGATATAATGGCCTATGAGGATGAAGACAATCGCCGCGCCACCCTGCTCGAAGGAAAAATTATGGTCAGCAAAGGAGCAGACGAAAAAATAATAGATCCCGGCCAGCAGGTTATTGTAAATAATAACAGGCCGATGGTTGTAGATAAGGATGCCGATACCGATAAGGCCATAGCCTGGAAAACCGGGTTTTTCAAGTTCAATAATACAGATATCAGAGCCCTTATGAGAGAGATCTCCCGGTGTTATAACGTAGATGTGATATATAACATCACCGATTTTTCCGGCGAGTACGGAGGAAGGATCAGCAGGAATCTCCCTCTGTCGCAATTGGTAAAGCTCCTGGAAGGCAATGGCATCTATCACTATCGGATCGAAGGCCGGAAGTTAGTAGTGCTTCCATAGACTTAGTCGTGCTTCCATAGCCCTTTAGCTCGTACACAACATAGCTCGTATCACAATATAAACACCATATAAAAACTATGAAAAAATAAAAGGATAGTCCGAGAAAAGCCAGGAGCGGTCTCAAGCGCCCCTGGTTATTGATTCGGGTTCGCTCATTTAACCAACTACTTATTAGAAAAATTGACAATTTAACCCAAACTACACAAAAGTATGCTTTTAAACTTTAGTGAGGAAATTCCGCGCAAAGCGGGATTTCTTTCAACCAAAACTGCATTAGTCATGCGTTTGACCACTTTTCTTCTCCTGGTCTTTTTCCTGGATGTTTCTGCCAGCGGGCTATCTCAAAAGGTGACCTTGTCTTTGAGACAGGCGCCCCTGACAAAAGTCTTTGATGAAATATCAAAACAAACAGGCACTTCGATAATCTATAAAGAAGAGCTCCTGAAGAATACCAGGCCGGTAACGGTGGAGGTGAAGGATGCAACGATCGATGAGGTGATGAAGAGCTGCCTGAAAGATCAGCCTTTTACTTATGAGATTGTAAATAATATCATTTTAGTGAACCAGGGAAAGAGGCAGGAAAAGATTCCCGATACGGCCAGCTGGCTGGCGCCTCCCGCTGAAGTCACCGTCATTGTGCTCAACACCGAGGGCCAGCCGCTGGAAGGGGCGTCTATAAAGGTAAAAGGAACTACTGCCAGAGGTACGAGTACCGATATAACCGGCAAGGCTACTTTCAAAGGTCTTTCGTTTAATGCGGTGCTGGAAATTTACTATACCGGTTATGTGACCCAGGAAGTCAAATTGAATGGCAGGGTTTGGGCTACCGTGAAATTGCTGCAAAGCACCAGCCAGCTGGACGAGATACAGATCATTGCCTATGGAACGACCACCAAGCGTTTTAATACCGGTAACGTTACAACGGTAAAAGCGGAAGACATTGCCAGACAGCCTGTCACCAACCCGTTGGCTGCCCTGGAAGGCCTGGTCCCCGGTTTAGTTATTACATCACAAAGCGGAGTCCCGGGTGGTAATTTTAATGTGCAATTGCGCGGACAAAACAGTTTATATGGCGGCAACCCGGCGTTGAGCATTACGAATGGCCAGCCTTTATATGTGATAGATGGGGTTCCTTATGCCCCGCAGGCCCTGGGGCAGGTTTCCGGCGATGCTATGTACCTGGCGTTTAACAAACAATTTCAATTATTTGGCAACTCTTCCGAAGCCGGACCATGGGGGTTAAGCCCGCTCAATAATATAGATCCGTCGAATATTGAAAGCATCGATGTATTAAAAGATGCGGATGCCACTGCTATATATGGCTCCCGCGGGTCCAACGGCGTCATACTGATCACTACAAAAAAAGGAAAAACCGGTGCTACGGCCGTGAGTGCCGGTGTCCGTTACGGTGTAACCGCCCCGGCCCGTTTGCCGGATTATATGAATACCGATCAGTATCTGGCCAGGCGTCATGAAGTATTTAAAAATGACGCGACAACACCGGGTACAAATGATTATGACCTGAACGGCACCTGGGATACCACCCTTAATACCAATTGGGGCAAAGAGCTGGTCAAGCCCAGCCGTACCACCAATGCCACATTATCCATTTCGGGCGGTAACGCACAGACGCAATTTTTGGTCGGGGGAAGTTATAACGTCATGCGCCCCCCCTACGATGGCAGTTTTTCAGATAAGAATACTTCGATAAATTTTAATATCAATAACGCCTCGCTCAACAATAAATTCAGACTCACCTTAAGCGGCAGCTATAGCGTGGATAATAATAACCTGCCCGGAATGAATACTATCGGCAATCTCAATCTGCCGCCGATGTATCCCCCTTTTCATAAAGCCGACGGATCCCTGAACTGGTGGGGCTCGTCCGCTATAAATCCTTATGCTCAATTACTGAATTCCTATAATGCCAATACCAGGGCGCTTATCAGCAATGCGATACTCAGTTACCAGATCTTACCCGGTTTGCAGCTAAAAAGCAGCTTTGGTTATACGAATAGCAGTTTTTCAGAGACAAGGTTAAATCCCTTAGCCGGTAAAAACCCTTTGGCTTTTAATAATATTTCCACGGCCCTTTTCGGTACCAATAGCAGGGACTCCTGGATCATTGAACCCGGAGCAGAGTTCAAACGCGAGGTTTTCAAAGGGGTCCTGGATGTTATGGCCGGCGCGACGATACAGAGCAATACGAATGAAGGGACAACGACAACAGGATATAATTTTATAACGGACGCTGCCATGAACAATATCACCGCTGCAGCCCAGACATTGCTCAGTAATAATTATTCCAAATACCGGTATGCCGCCGTTTTCGGACGCATTAATTACATATTGCAAAATAAATATATCCTGAACCTTACCGGGCGCCGGGATGGCAGCAGCCGGTTTGCACCGGCCAAACGTATGTCCGATTTCGGCGCCGTCGGGGCCGCGTGGATATTTAGTGAAGAAGGGCTTATTAAGAACAACCTGCGGTTCCTGAGTTTCGGTAAATTAAGAGGCTCATACGGGCTTACCGGAAATGACGGAATTGGCGATTATCGTTACCTGGATACATATACCCTCAACGGTAGTCAATATTATGGCCAACCCGAATTATATCCTACCCGGTTATTCAGCACTAACTATAGCTGGGAAAGCAATAAAAAGCTGGAAGGCGCCATTGAGCTGGGTTTTCTGAAAGACCGTATCTTATTCACCACAAGCTGGTTCCGCAACCGCTGTTCCAATCAGCTCGTTCAAACTACCTTGCCTACGACGTCCGGAAATACTACGATACAGGCCAACTTCCCGGCCCTGATCCAAAATAAGGGATGGGAATTCGAATTGAATACTAAAAATATAAAATCTAAAAACTTCAGCTGGAACAGTGCGTTTAATATCAGCACAAATAGTAATAAGCTGCTTGCATTCCCGGGCCTGGCCACCAGCAGTTATGCCTCGACTTATGTAGTGGGACAGCCTTTGTCGATTGTAAAGTTATATCATCAGGTAGACGTCAACCCCGGTACCGGCATTTACGAGTTCCAGACAAAGGATGGAAAAATCACCTCTTCCGGACTCGGAGCTGCGGATCAAACAGTGATCCAGAATACGAATCCCCAATATTACGGCATGTTTAGCAACAGCATCCGGTATAAAGGATGGCAATTGAACGTGGTGATGAATTTCATGAAACAAATGGGGAAGAACCTGTTGTTCGCCAACACGACCTCGCCATTCGTCAGCCCTATCAATATGCCTGACTTCTTTCTGAATAAGGTAAGCCACTGGCAAAATCCGGGAGATATCAGCAAGCTGCAGAAGTATTCCAACGGTTTCGCGGCTCAAACTGCGTACTCCCTTGCAGCTCAAAGCAATTTGGCCTATAGCGATGCCTCCTTTATCCGTTGCAAAAATGTGGCCCTCTCGTATCAATTCAACCAGGCATTGCTCAAACAGCTGCACTTCAGCGGCGCCAATGTTTATTTCAGCGCCCAGAACTTATTCACGATCACGAAATATTGGGGATTCGATCCCGAGACACAGGGAACCATCCTTCCTCCGTCAAGAACGATCACCATGGGCATTCAAGTCACTCTATAATTTAAGACACGATGAAAAATCTACATAAACAAATAGGTACCACTATTATCCTGCTCCTTGTAATTTTCGGCACATCCTGCAAAAAATTCATGGAAGTAGGCGCTCCCAAAACAGAAATAGGTACATCACAGGTATTTAACAGCAATGTCGTGGCTACAGATGCCGTACTTAGTATTTACGGCGACTTGATGAACAGTGCAAGCATTTTAGTAAAAACCACCTCTTTGCTGGGACAGGCGGCCGATGAGCTGCAAACTGCCGCATTTGCCCCCCAATCCAATTATTATACCAATAACCTGCTATCGACAGCAGACAACGATAATTTTTGGTCGCCCGCTTATAAGGATATCTATTATGCCAATACGGCTATTTCCAATCTGTCTGCATCAACGGGACTGACTCCTGCCGTTAGGCAGCAGCTCATAGGTGAATGCTTGTTTATCAGAGCGTTTATGCACTTTTACCTGGTGAACCTGTTCGGAGACGTGCCCTACAGCACAACTGCGGACTATACGGTCACCAGCGTTGTGGCGCGTTTGCCTGTTGATTCGGTATATAAACAAATAATCGCCGATCTGAAACGGGCTAAGACTTTATTGACAAATAACTTTCCGGATGCATCCAATAATCCGGGCTCGGAAAGAATCCGGGCGAATAAGGGCGCAGCAGGGGCCTTGCTTGCCCGTGTATATTTATACCACAAGGAGTGGCAGAATGCGGAACTGGAGGCGGATACCATTATCAATAACACGACAAATTATAGCCTCGTGAGCGATCTGAATGCTGTTTTCCTGAAAAACAGCCTGGAGACCATCTGGGCGTTACAGACTTCCGATGTTTCCAACCCGAATACTTATGACGCAACGAACTATATCCTTACAGCCGCCCCTTCAGCCTATGGACAAGCAGTCTCATTAAGGTCTGATTTTTACACGAGTGCCTTCGAAACAGGAGACCAACGCCAAACCAGCTGGATCGGCGCTTATAGAACCTTCACCTCCTTTTACTACCCGTATAAGTATAAGTCAAATGCCAAGACGGGTACGCCAGTGGAATATTGGATTGCCTTACGGCTGGCCGAACAATACCTGGTACGTGCAGAGGCCCGGGCGCAACAAAATAATGTATCCGGAGCAGTAGCCGATATCAATCTGTTACGGGCAAGGGCAAGGACAACACCCACCGATCTCCCGGATTACCAGCCTGCGATCAGCCAGCCGGACTGCCTGACAGCTATTTTGAAGGAAAGACGCGTTGAACTTTTTGCAGAAGGAGGACATCGCTGGCTGGATTTAAAACGGACGGGTCAGGCCGACGTTGTGCTGGGACCGCTAAAAGGCACAAACTGGAAAACTACCGATCAGCTTTTCCCAATACCCGATGCGCAGCTCAACTTTGATCCTGCCATGACAGGCAAGCAAAACCCCGGCTACTAGCCACGGAGGAAAACTGCCTGCACGGTTAAAAGAATAGGGACAGGATACAAGCACCCTGTCTCTATTCTATAGTATAATTGTCAAATGATTGACTCTCTTGTTTATTAAAATAAAAAAGATAAAAATGCATATTAGAAATTATAACGGTAAAATGATTGGCGTTATGCTGACCGTTTTATTGATGGTTACTCACTCAGGATGGGCGCAGGAAAAAAAGGCGGTATTGAATGGCACTGCTGAATATGGAAAGCCAACTACCATACACATTATCGCTTACGATAAGGCTACACAAACAAAATTGATTGATTCTGCCATCGTAAAAGATGGCCGCTTTTCGATTACCATCCCTTTTAAAGGCCTGGCGGCATCGGTAATGATAATAGCCAGCCATGATGGAAATCCTATTACACAGGCAGATGCCGGCGACATTAAAAGTATACTGCTGGATGAGTCGGGAGCAACTATCCATATCAAGGATCGTTTGAAAGAGGCGGTCGTCAGTAACGATCCGTTAGAGGAAGAAAAAGCCAGGTATATAAAATATACTTATCTCGCAGCTGCGGATTCCGCAAAATTAGGTTTCTACATTAATGCCGTATCTCCTATTATAATGGATTACGCTGTTCAGCATATTCCGGATAGTTCCAACATGGCAGAGTTTGAGAACTATAAGAAAATACTGAAATTCAGGGCTACGATGACGGATCTTGTACAACAGAAGCTTTTACTTCAGCGGAAGTACATGCGGGAAAATCCCGATTCCTACTTCTATTTATCTGCACTGGAGGACAATATCCATTATGGAAAAGATCCGGACGAAGCAGAGCCGTTCTTTAACGGTATGTCCGACAGGCTAAAAAACAGCCAGGAAACGCAATTGCTGGCAGCAATGTTAAAAAAGGCCCGGGAAGATAAATTGCATCCTGAAAATAAAACAAATAAAACGGCAGAGATTATAGACCACATGAAGCACCTGGATATAGGGGATGTGGCGCCTGAATTTACCTTGCCGGATGTAAATGGCAACGCTGTCCGGCTGAGCGATTTTAAAGGGAAGTACGTATTGCTCGACTTCTGGGCCTCCTGGTGTGTACCGTGCCGGAAAGAAAGCCCCAACCTGATCAAAACGTATCAACGATTTAAAGATAAAAATTTCACCATTATCAGCGTGGCATTGGAAGAAAAAGGGAAAAAGGACGCCTGGACCGCAGCAATTAAAAAAGACGGACTGCTGTGGACTCAATTGGTCGATTATGAAAACTTCGTGGCGGGTAAGCAGTATAAGATTTCCGCCATTCCTTACAGCCTTTTAATTGATCCTTCCGGCAGAATCGTCGCCATTGGGTTAAGAGGAACCGAATTGCAGGATAAGCTCTCTGAGTTCCTGTCCGGTTTTTAACCTGTCGAAGTAAATTGATTTAATATACAAAAGATAATCAGGGGTAATCATTTATAGTATGAGGTATATAAGGCAATTCGTATTGCAAGGTATGACGGTTGTTTTGTTCACGGGATCATTGATATACCCCGAAGAGGTAAGGTCGCAGCATACGGACGATGTTACAGCGGCTGTCAGTTCTAAATCAGTTGCAGAAGCTAAACCAGTTGCAGAAGCTAAATCAGTTGTTGAAGCTAAAGCAGCTGCTGATTCCAAAGCAGCTGTGGATAAGCTGGCCCATGCCCTGCAATTGTTGACTGCTGAATATGTAGATGACGTGAAGCCCGGCAAATTAGCGGAAACAGCTATAAAAGGAATGCTGGCGGATCTTGACCCGCACTCTGCCTATATATCCAAAGAAGATCTGACCTATGCCAGGGAGTCCTTCAACGGAAGCTTTGAAGGCATCGGCATCGACTACCAGGTATATAACGACACCAGCCGTATTATTGCTGCATCACCGGGAGGCCCATCCGATAAAGCCGGTTTGCTCCCCGGTGACAAAATTATAAAGATCGATCATGAAGCCGCCACCGGTAAAAATGCCACCTCAAAATTTATCCAGGATCATTTACGGGGAAAAAAAGGTACGACCGTATCGGTCACTATTGTAAGACCGGGAAAAGACAACCCGCTGGAATTTACGATTACCCGAAATGCGATTTTCATAAACAGTATTGATGCAGCATATATAATTACACCGGGTATAGGATATATTAAGCTTAATAAATTTTCCAATTCCTCTGTTACAGAATTCCAGGATGCCCTGCAAAAACTGAAAGCGGAAGACGTTAAGGACCTGATCCTCGACCTGCGTAACAATGGTGGCGGCTCTACGAATATCGCCCTTAATCTGGCCGATATGTTCTTACCGGAGGGCAAACGTATCGCCTACATGGAAGGACTGCATAGCCCCCGG
Source organism: Chitinophagales bacterium (assembly GCA_015655015.1). GTDB lineage: Bacteria > Bacteroidota > Bacteroidia > Chitinophagales > Chitinophagaceae > Puia. The sequence goes on from JAATFV010000177.1 coordinate 14,438, forward strand.
CAAGACTTTATTTCTACGTCCCGGGGAGGGTTTGAGAAAGGACGACTGATTATTTTGATCAACGAATATTCTGCATCGTCCAGTGAGATCTTGTCCGGAGCCATACAGGACTGGGACCGTGGGTTGCTGATTGGCAGACGGTCGTTCGGGAAAGGATTGGTTCAACAGCCATTCGAACTTCCTGACGGGGCGGAGGTCGATCTGACGATAGCCCGTTATTATACCCCTTCCGGAAGATGTGTTCAGAAGCCATACGACAGTGACAGAGCCGTCTATTGGAATGAGGCATCCGTCAGGTTGAAAAACGGGGAGCTGATGAACGCTGATAGCATTCATTTGCCCGATTCATTAAAATACCGGACGCATGGGGGACGTACGGTATACGGAGGAGGTGGTATTATGCCCGATATATTTGTACCGCTGGATACGACAGCCAATACACCCTATTTTTCCCGGGTGCTCCAAAATGGAATATTCAGTCAATATCCCATGGAATATGTTGAAAAGAACCGGAAAGAGCTACAGGAAAAATATCCAACACAGGATAGCTTTACAATGCAATTCGATACGGATAAGCTGCTGGATGATTTTGTAGGTTATGCCGGGAAAAGAGGGGTTAAGGAAAATAAGAAAGACCTGAAATTATCGGGTCTTACGATCAAAACCATGTTGCAGGGCGCTATTGCACGTATTCTTTACGATAGCGAGGCCTACTATGAAGTGATCAACGGCATCGACCATGATCTTCAGGCAGCTATTGCCGTATTGAAAGATGCAAAAATGTTTGAGAAAAACCATATAAATTATTAAACCATTTTCGGATGAACAAAGTGTTAATGAACCTGATTTTTGCCGGGATTTCGCAGTTGAGCTACCCATTTCCAGCAGGTCAGCATTATGTACTGAAAGGGACAACTGAAATAAAAGAAGGGAAGGCTATTCTCAAACAAGATCTGAGATCAGACACGGTACAGATCATAAATGGGAAATTTGAATTTAAAGGCGCCATCGATAAGCCGGCCCTTGCCTTGCTGGAGCTGCAGCCATTAGGAGGCGTCCCGGCCCCGGTGATCGTAGAGCCGGGTGTCATTACCGTAACGGAAAAAAGCGGGCTCTATACAGTAGGAGGGGGGGAGAATAATAACCGGCTTCAATACATCCGCAGGCAGCTTCTCCCATACACTCTCAAAATTGATTCATTACGGAAGTTATCCTACCAGGCGAGAGGTTACGACCAGAAAAAGCTGCTCGAAGAGATCGAAACAGTCAACAAAGAAAAAACAGCAGAGGCCGGCAAGCTGGTGAAGGCAGACTCCAGCTTTGCGGGATATATCACGCTCTTGTCTTTTTATCATAAAGCGTCAGCAACAGATATCATTCATTACCTGGAAGAGTTCAGGTCTTATTCAGGAGAGCAGGGATACCAACAGTTGAAGGACTACTATGCCGCAATCCCCAAGGCCGATGTGGGACTTGCCGCTCCGGTTTTTACACTGCAGAATACAGAAGGGATGCCGGTTAGCCTTTCTGCCTTCAGAGGCAAATATGTATTATTGGACTTCTGGTTCGTCGATTGCGGCTTCTGCCGCAAGCAGGCTCCGGGTCTGGTTAGATTGTACGCAGATTTGAAAGATAAGGGATTTGAAATAGTTAGCATTTCAATTGATGCCGCCTACGATAAAAGCAGGTGGCTGGACGCGATAAAAAAGGATGGCGCTGCCTGGACGGAAGTATGGGATTATGATAAGACGCTTCCGGAACAGTATGGAATAGAAGGGTATCCAACATTGTTCTTGTTGGATCAGCAGGGGGTAGTGCTGGAAAAATTGATCGGTTACCAGGATGAAAAAAGATTACGGGAAGTCCTTGGAAAATATATTGGCGCTGCTTTGCCGAATTAAAAATTGTGCGCAGATCAACAGGATTCAAAGGTTTATTTCCGAAAGGTTGGAATACGTAGACCTAAACATTATTTCAATTTCATCCTTTGATGATGTCGCAGCCCGGTTATAAAGCAAATAGCTGCTAATCGCGGCATAGGTAAAATGCTCGAAGGTGACGGTACCAAATTTTAACGGGATCATATAATGGTATAATCGAAATCGCTGAGTCTGCCCATAGTCTTCTATAGTACTATTGCGAACATCAACCGACCTTGATGCGGCAAAGCAGAAAGAAGCATCAGGGTACGTTTTGAGTAGTAAGGGGATGACCTTGGCGCAACTCATGATGATATTGCCCAGGTCGCCCTTGTTCACGATTTTTGAATATTTATATTCACTTTTTCGGTCTTTCTTGCAATAGAATTTAACGGCGAAAACATCATGTTCATGGTATTCTGCCTTGACAATATAGTAGTAGCCGGTTACTGGTGAGAAAAACTTATAGATGTAGGTATACAAATGAGCAGATCCGTCAACACATCTGGCTCGTTGAATAAATCGAAGCTCATACCCTGGAAAATCAAATGTCAAGGGACAAGAAGGGCGGTTTTACCAGTAAGCAGGCGCTGCCTGGTTTGTATTTCATTTTCAGAAACACGGCGACTTTGCAGCATGTCTTCAGTCACATGCCTAACAATTTGTTCCTTCAATGGGGGCCAATGAAGTCTTTCCCCTTTTGAGGGCTTGTGGGATTTAAATTTCTTTGCCGGTTTCATTGAATGCAAATGTACGAAAAGCTATTGATTTAAGCGAATGAGCCTGGCGGAGGTCGGATGATGCGATGATAAAGTTCGAAAATGCTTGTAAATATTTGAATATCAATATTTTGAAAATGTCGGGAGTTGTAAGCTCACAAACTGACAATCATGTAAAGAGCTTATATCTATATTAAGTAAAATGATGCAATGCTATCGAGTCATTACTTTAGTAAAGTTTTTCATAAATTTAAGGTATTAACATATGAAACCTATATATTATGGAAAATGATACAGATCAGAGCAAATTATCCGAAGTCAACAGCGTCAGCGATGCAGCCAAATGCCCGTTTTTAAACGGATCACTGAAACAAAGTGCCGGTAGCGGCACGAGAAATCGCGATTGGTGGCCAAACCAGTTGAAGTTGAACATTCTTCGCCAGAACTCTTCACTATCCAATCCTATGGATAAGGCATTTAACTATGCCCGGGAATTTAAGAGCCTCGATTTTAATGCGGTGAAAAAAGACATCTTCGGGCTGATGACCAACTCTCAGGACTGGTGGCCGGCCGACTATGGTCATTACGGCCCCTTCTTCATCCGGATGGCATGGCATAGCGCCGGTACATATCGTGTTTCTGACGGCCGTGGTGGCGCAGGTTTCGGCACCCAGCGTTTTGCACCGCTCAACAGCTGGCCTGACAATGCCAACCTCGACAAGGCGCGTTTATTGCTTTGGCCGATTAAAAAGAAATATGGCAGGAAGCTTTCATGGGCAGACCTGCTGATCCTTACGGGGAATTGTGCCCTCGAATCGATGGGCTTGAAGACATTCGGTTTCGGCGGCGGACGGGAAGATGTTTGGGAACCTGCGGAGGACGTCTACTGGGGTTCTGAAAAGGAGTGGTTAGGAGACGACCGGTATACGCCTGACAGGGAACTGGAGAATCCATTGGCGGCCGTTCAAATGGGGCTCATCTATGTGAATCCCGAAGGTCCTAACGGCAACCCCGATCCGCTGGGATCCGCCCGCGATATTCGGGAGACTTTTGGCCGCATGGCCATGAATGACTATGAAACCGTTGCCCTTATTGCAGGCGGTCACACCTTCGGCAAGACCCACGGAGCAGCGGACCCCGGCAAATACATTGGCCGCGAACCGGCAGGCGCAGGCATTGAAGAGCAGGGACTGGGCTGGAAGAACAGCTTTGGCACCGGCAACGCAGGATACACCATTACCAGCGGCCTGGAAGGAGCATGGACGGCCACGCCAACGAAGTGGAGCAACAGCTATTTCGACAACCTGTTCGGCTACGAATGGGTGCTGACAAAAGGTTCCGGCGGCGCTCACCAGTGGAAGCCCAAAGATGAGGGCGGCGCAGGCGCCATACCCGATGCCCATGACCCGGCAAAACGCCATGCTCCATTTATGCTGACCTCGGACATTGCCTTAAAAGTAGACCCGGCGTATGAGAAAGTATCAAGACACTTCCATGAGCATCCGGACGAATTTGCGGATGCCTTTGCCCGGGCCTGGTTTAAGCTGACACACCGCGATATGGGACCACGCGCCCGCTACCTGGGCCCGGAAGTTCCCGCGGAAGAGCTGATCTGGCAGGATCCCCTCCCGGCCGCTGCTTACTCACCAATTGACAATAATGACATTGCCGCGCTAAAAGATAAAATACTGGGCTCCGGACTGACTGTTTCTCAGCTGGTATCTGCCGCCTGGGCATCCGCATCCACATTCCGCGGCTCTGACAAACGCGGAGGCGCCAATGGTGCAAGGATCCGTCTAGCCCCTCAGAAGGATTGGGAAGTCAACAATCCCGGTCAGCTGGCCAAAGTCTTATCGACGCTGGAAGGCATTCAGCAGGAATTCAACAGCGCTCAGTCCGGCGGTAAAGGCGTTTCCCTCGCCGATCTGATCGTTTTGGGCGGATGTGCCGGCATTGAAAAAGCCGCAAAGAATGCCGGTCATGTTATTACGGTCCCCTTTACGCCGGGACGCGTCGACGCTTTGCAGGAGCAGACCGATACCGAATCATTTGAAGTCCTTGAACCGGGCGCCGATGGTTTCCGGAACTACCTGAAAGCACATCATATCAGCTCAGGGGAAGAAATGCTGATAGATAAGGCCCAGCTGTTGACGCTGACAGCCCCGGAGATGACAGTGCTGATTGGCGGCATGCGGGTGCTTGACACCAACTTCGACCACTCCAGGCACGGCGTATTTACCAAACGCCCCGAATCACTCACCAACGACTTTTTTGTGAACCTGCTTGATCTGGCTACCACCTGGAAGGCTACCTCGGATGCCCAAAAAATATTTTCAGGCTCTGACCGGATGACAGGAGAGATCCAATGGACAGGTACCCGTGTTGATCTTATCTTCGGATCGAACTCCGAACTCCGCGCCATAGCGGAAGTTTATGCTTGTGAGGATGCCAAAGAAAAGTTCGTGCAGGACTTCGTGGCGGCATGGACGAAAGTGATGAACCTGGATATGTTCCACCCAGCCTGATTGCAGCACCAGCATAGTTAATCCGGCCTGATCGCAGCACCGGTATAGTTAATAAAAAAAGGCGGCCTGGAAGGCCGCCTTTTTTATTCCCGTCGTAAAATAATATAAATATAATTTAACATCATGAGATAGGCCCGCTTATATTGCCTATAATTACTTTTCAAAGATTTGGCATATGGATATGCATGAAAACGATCATGAGCTTATAAAACAATTACAGCGGGGAAGTACACAGGCATTTGATTCCATCTATTATAAATATTATTCATCCGTATTGGCGAACATCCACCGGCTGGTAAAAGCACGTGAAGATGCCGAGGAAATATTACAGGACGTTTTCGCCAGCCTCTGGGGCAAGAGAGACAGCCTGGATCCCAATATGCCCATCGCCGGCTGGCTGATGGTCGTAAGCCAGAACAAAGCACTTAATCTTTTAAGGAAAAAAGTAAGGGATAAGCTGCTGTTTATCGGAGAGCCGGCAGATGACATAGCTTTCAATGATGAGAACGTCGACACCATAACAGAGATACAGCTTTCCCACCTCGCCAATGCCATCAATAACCTGCCGCCAAAGCAAAAACAGGCATTTACCCTCTGCAAGCTGCAATTGAAGACCTATGCCCAGGCCGCGGAGCTGCTGGGTATATCACCGCACACTATCCGGGAATACGTTGCCAAGGCCGCAGACAAAATAAAATGGGAAATGATAGAAGCCAACCCAACATTACTGCTGGCAGCCCTCCTGCTTTTTTCCCCCTTTCCGGCTTAACATCGATCTTTTGTTAATAATTGCATAACATAGATATGCCCCTCACATTTTTAAAAAGTGGTGTATTTAAAATGAAAATATGCTGGAACTACAAACATTAATAGATAAATTCTGGACTGGCACGATCAGTAACGACGAACTGAAACGGCTGGAAAACTTGTTGAAAGAACGGGCCTCCAGCAAAACACAATGGCTGTTTGATGGTGAAAATGACGGGAAGGTGACCCGGGCAGGATTTGAGCCCGAAAAGGAGAACGCCATATTGCGGCAAATACATGAAAAAATGCGGAGTACAGATGAGGGCAGGATCGTTCCGTTAAGAAAACAATGGTTCCGTTGGGCAAGCATAGCGGCGAGTATATTGATAGGGATCGGCGGTGTATGGTTATGGGCAAGTAGGGGAGAGGGCGGAAAAAATAAGGAGGGCAACGGGCGCGAAAACAATATCGTATTAAAAAAAGTGGAGTATAAAAATAATTCAGACACGATGACGAATATTTTATTACCCGATGGGTCTATGACAAAGGTCTATTCTCAAAGCGGGATTACTTATTATCTTCCTTTCAGGAATGGTAAAAGGGATGTAATACTCGACGGAATAGCGGAGTTTAAAGTAAAAAAAGACAGCACCATGGCTTTCACGGTATATGCAGGCGGAGTCGCTACCACGGCCCTGGGAACACGCTTTAAGGTCGAAACGCACAAAGGCGGAGAGGCCAGCATTTTTTTATATGAAGGAAAGGTGGTTGTAAGACCGGCAGAAGATAGTTTGGGAAGCAAAAAAGTTTATCTCAATGCCGGGCAGGAGCTTGACCTGGCCGATGGATTTGTTTATCGGTTATCACCTATTGCGGATACATCTCAGCTGTTATCCGCCAAAGATAACAAGGTGCGGCCTCCCGCCGGTAAGCCTCAGCCCGAACCAGCCCTTGCTGCAGAGCTGAAATTCAGGAACACGCCTTTGTTGAACGTATTTGACCGCCTGGGTAGAAAATTCAATATGCGATTTTCCTACGCAGACAAAGAAAGCCTGCGTTCGTTACCCTTTACCGGCCGTTTCAATGACAACGACTCTTTGGACAGCATATTAAAGATACTCTGCGGTATGAACAATCTTCAATACCAGATCAAAGGCAACGCAGTAAAGATCAGTAATCAATAATTTTTAAATAAGATTTTTTATCCGGCAACGGCTAAAAAAAATGCCCGAAAAGGCGTAACAGGCATCGTATTGCCTAAAAAAATAAATCATGTTGAATATATCAGTAAAACAAAGAGCCTTGTTGCTGCTCGCGCTGTTTATGGGTCTTTTCCAGGCAGCCCTGTACGCACAGACAGCCCGTATGAAGGGTACTGTACTAAACGAAAAAGGTCAGCCGCTCAGTAGTGTGACCGTAACAGCCCATACCGGCAGCCTGCCGGATGTCAGCACGCAAACTGACAGCTCAGGCATGTTCTCATTTGGTAATTTGGTATTCGGGAAAAAATATGATTTTCAATTTAGTTATGTAGGTTATGAGAGCTATATGGAAAAAGACATGCCCATTACCAGTAAACTGGGAAACTTACTGGTGCATATGAAGGAAAGAACGACGCAGCTCAACGATGTTGTTGTTACAGCTTTGGGATTTAAAAGGAGCGAAAGGTCCCTGGGATATGCTACGCAACAAATAAGCGGCGCTGCATTACAAACAGTTAAAGGTGTTGACGTCGGAACTTCTATGACAGGGATGGCTTCGGGATTGGCTATATTTAACTCTACTGAATTCAATGTTGCTCCTACGGTAAATCTTCGGGGGGAAACGCCCTTGCTGGTTATCAATGGTATTCCTTATGGAAATATGACATTGAGAGACGTTCCTACCGATGATATAGAAAATATTAATGTACTTAAAGGCGCTACGGGATCTGCCTTATATGGTAGCCGTGGAGCCGCAGGCGCTATCATGATAACGACTAAAAGGGGGAAAGGGAAAGGGCTATCCATAGATTTTAATACGAATAATTTGGCGACTCTCGGCTACATTGCCATAGATAAGCCACAGACGTCCTATGGCCACGGTATTGATGGAAAAATTTCCACTGACTATGTTTGGGGGCCCAAACTGGATATTGGCGACTCTGCGCTGCAATGGGATCCGGCTTCCAAAACAACGGAAATGATGCCGCTGGTCTCGATCGGAAAAAATAATTTGAAGAATTTTATGCAGACAGGAGTCCTCAGCAACAATAATATCAGTGTTACGCAAAGTGGAGAAAATGGCTTTTTCCGGGCCGGGCTTAATTACATTTATAATAAAGGGGAATGGCCTAATTCTACCCTTAAGATCATTAATTATACCATGAGCGGCCAGTTGAAGAGTGGTAAAAAGTTTGATTTGGAAAGCCAGATGGGATACACCCGGCAGACTTCCCCTCAGAATTGGAGCGGGCAAAACCAGGGATATATTTATCAGCTGGTTTATTGGACCGGTCCTGATTATGATATAAGAAAATATAAAGATTACTGGATTGTGCCCAATCAATCGCAAAACTGGTTGTATAATCAATTTTACGATAATCCATATTTGATAGCCCATGAGAAGCTGATGAGCACTACACAAAATAAAATAAATGCCAGCCTTACGGCAAACTATAAGTTTACCAATGACCTCAAGCTGATGTTTCGTTCCGGGTATGATTATTACAACAATGAATTGACCGTACGCAGCCCGGCAGGAATAAATTCAACGAGAGCCATCAGCGTCGGCTCCTTTAGCTGGAATTGGAGTAACGCCGGCCTATATGGCCAAAATGAAACCTGGGGATACAGTACGAATAATGATCTAATTCTTACTTATGCTAAAAAAACAGGCAAATTTGAATTTGATGGATTGGCAGGAGGTAGTATATACTATTATACCGATAGAGAATTTGGCGCTCAAACCGCTAATGGATTGAATGTGCCGGGATGGTATTCATTGGCAAATGCGATTCCTTCTACTTCTGCAGGCAGTAATTCTATTATTAATAATTTTAATACAAGTAGCCGGCAAGTCAATAGCGCTTATGCAAAATTAGGCTTTGCGTATGATAATGGAATTTATCTCGACCTGACAGGAAGAAATGACTGGAGCTCCACCCAACCGTCGACACAGCGCTCCTATTTTTACCCTTCCGCTTCATTGAGCTTTATTTTGTCCCAATATTTGAAATTACCCGATTGGGTAGATACCTGGAAATTAAGGGGTTCCTGGACGATAGATAAAATTCCTGCCGGGATCTATCAGACCAGCAGAAGTTACGGCTCAGGCACTTCCTTTGGTTTGGTCAGCACCAGCTATCCGGGAAATCTGTTAGGTTCTGATTTGAAACCATCTGCGGCAAGGACGTGGGAATTTGGGACAGCAGCGTATTTATTGAACAAACGGTTACATGTGGATGTCGCTTATTTCAGCAAAAATTATTACAACCAGCAAACCTCTGTCTCTATTTCCAATGCTTCTGGATTTAATTCTACGCTGATCAATACGAAAGAAACATATGCAAGGCGCGGATTGGAAGTCTCACTTGATGCAACCCTTGTCCAGCATAAACATTTCACCTGGAATTCCATGGTCAACTATTCATTTGACCACCGCTATTATGTTCACCTGGACCCTGTATATTCTGCGGATAATCTTTGGACCAAAAAGGGAGCCAGATTGGATGCCATGACGATTAACAACCAATGGTTAAGGGATCCTGACGGCAATATCATCAATTCGGGCGGATTACCTGCGCAAAGTTCCTATCTAAGTAAAATAGGATACAGCGATCCGGACTTTTCTTTCGGCTTTATCAATAATTTCAGGATAGGAAATTTCTTATGTGGTATCAATATCGACGGACGCATTGGCGGACTGATGAATGATGTAGTTTATAATGATATGTATGCCGCCGGTTCGAATCCGGAGACGGATAATCAGTACAGGTATGACCAGGTAGTAAAGGGGTTGAATAATTTTATTTCGCCCGGGGTTAAAGTGGTCTCGGGAACTGCGACCTATGATAAATACGGAAATATCACCAGCGATACACGTACATATGCCAAAAATGATGTCCAGGTTGGCTATCAATCCTATGCAAGATATATAGCCGGCAAAGGGGGGAACGGCAGGATGAACCAATCTTTTGTGAAATTGAGGCAGGTTTCTATCGGGTATAGTCTTTCAAAAAATTTATTGAGAAATTCCGGGTTGAAAGAAGCTTCCGTCTCCATTACGGGACAAAATCTTCTGTTAGTGACAGGTTTTAAATTCTCCGATCCGGATGTGGGTACCGAAAACCTGAATGCCCCGTCACAAAGAATGGTAGGCCTGGATATAAAATTGGGCCTTTAAGGAAAAAATAAGGAATGATATTTCATAAATTAAAAATATTCGCAGTGAAGCACAATATAAATAGTCTTGGAACACTTCTCTTGTTATGCGTAATGACCGGCGCCTGTACCAGGAATTTCGATTCCATCAACTCTAATCCTAATACCTCCACGACTTCCCGGGCGGATTGGCTGGCTACTTCTATGCTCACATCCATTACATCAAGTGATATAAACACCCAAAATTCATTTGTGCTGCCTTTTTTGTTGGGAAAATACGTATTATGGACACAGGGCAACTCACAGGCGTATCAATACAACAAATTACAAAGGACAGATTTTACAAGGTTGACGGTTTTGCGTAATATTGCTCTGATGAATAAGTATGCCGCGTCAGATCCGACTACTCAAAATTCTTATGCAGGCCTGGGACATTTCATCCGGGCATGGCAATTTTTCCAATTATCCATGCAGGTAGGCGATATCCCATATTCAGATGCATTAAAAGGAGAATCCGATGGAGATATACAACCAAAGTATGACGCTCAAAAAAACGTTTTTATTGGTATTTTGAAAGAATTGGATCAGGCGGACAGCTTATTTGCATCAGGTGCGAACTTCAAAGGCGACTTTATTTATGGAGGAAATGTAGATAAATGGCGGCGGCTGACCAATGGTTTTGAGTTACATGTTCTGATAAACCTGTTTAAAAAGACAAGCGATCCTGACTTGAAAGTGACCGAAAGGTTCAATAACATTGTTTCTTCCCGTCCTTTGATGCGTGATTACACAGACAATTTCGCGGTAACTTATATCAACGTTGCAGGATCCTGTTATCCATGGAGCAGCACCGGTGTTCAAAAGAACCCGTATACCATTTATTCTATGGTGTCATCAGATGTCATTGATTCTTTGAAAGCCAGGCAGGACCGAAGATTGTTTTATTATGCGGAACCCGCTGCCACAAAAATAGCCGGAGGGTCGTCCGTGTCGGATTTTAATGCCTATGTGGGAGTAGAGCCATCCGCAGAATATACTACCACCACCACGGCGCGGTCCGCCGGTAATTTTTCAGATTTTAATAAAAGATACAGCGATCTGTACAATGCAGAGCCAGTGGGTCTTTTTTGCTATTGGGATCAGGAATTTATATTGGCTGAAGCTGCAGTAAGAGGTTGGATCAGCGGCGTTCCCGCCCAGGCGTATTATGCAAATGGAATTCAGGGGTCAATGAATTTTCTTGCCAATTATACCGGCGCAGCCACTTCTTATGTACATGGAATGGCGCTTACGGCAGGTTATATCGCTAATTATCCGTCTACCGTTGCCCTCGGGGGTAACACCGAAGACCAGGTCAATCAGATCATTACCCAAAAATATTTGGCCAACTTTTTCCAGGACGTCGATTTCAATGGCTGGTATGAAAATAGACGAACCGGTTACCCCGTTTTTGCTTTAAATCCGAATACCAATCAAAATATACCCGGTACACAATTTCCTGTTCGTTGGATGTACCCGCAAAATGAATTAGATTACAACGGCAATAATGTAGGGGCGGCTATACAAAGCCAGTATGGTGGCCATGATGATGTCAACCAGGCCATGTGGCTCTTAAAATAAAACCTGTTTTATAACAATCACCTGATCGTACAATTATGGAAAATGATTCCAGAAGGGAATTTTTAAAGAAAACAGGTTTGCTGGCAGGTGGTTTCGGCCTTTGGAATACTTTGCCGGCCTCCATTCGCAAGGCGGTGGAAATAGATCCTGTAAAAGGTTCCACCTTTGAATCTGCTGAACATATCGTTTTGCTGATGCAGGAGAACCGGTCCTTTGACCACTGCTTCGGCTCGCTCAACGGTGTGCGCGGCTTCAATGACCCACGGGCGATACAATTGCCCGATGGACTTCCCGTGTGGCTGCAAACCAATAAAAAGGGGGAAACCTTTACGCCTTTTCACCTGGACATCAGGGATACAAAAATTACCTGGATGGGCGGAATGCCGCATTCCTGGTCGGACCAGGTGGATGCGCGCAACGGGGGGAAATGCGACAATTGGCTGGATGCCAAAAAGACCCACTACAAAGGATTTGAGGATAAGCCCATGACGATGGGGTATTATAAAAGGAAGGACATACCGTTCAATTATGCGCTGGCAGACGCCTTTACGGTTTGCGACCAGCATTTTTGTTCGGCACTGACCGGGACCACGCCCAACAGGGCCTATTTTTTTTCCGGCGCCCTGCGCAAGGATGGCAAGGCTTCCGAACCGGCGCTTGTGTACAATGACCAAATCGATTTTCACGAAGATATTGACTGGCAGACCTTCCCGGAAATTTTGGAAGAAAACAGCATCAGCTGGAAATTGTATCAGAATGAAATTTCCGTTGGTCACGAGCTGGACAAAACGGAAAATTTTTGGCTGGGCAATTTTACGGATAATGCACTGGAATGGTTTCAAAAATACCATGTCCGGCGTTCGGAAAAATATTTGAATTATGTAAAAAAGGCCCTTGTTGCAACGACAGCCGGCATTACAGAAACCAATGCACAGATCAGGGAAGATCCTGCGGATGAAAAGCTAACCCAAAAACTTGCCAAATTACAGTCTTCCCTGGAAAAGCTGCAGGATCAATTGGTCAAAACGGAAACGGCATTAAAAACGCCCATTTCCGAAAAAGAAAGTGCCATGCACGAAAAGGCTTTTCAAACCAATGCCAGCGATCCCGATTACAACAAAGTTGAAGAATTGCAATACGATGACGCGGGAGCTTCGCGGACCATGACCGTACCCAAATCCGATATTTTAGCCAATTTCAGATCAGATGTCGCAACAGGCCAATTACCCGCTGTTTCCTGGCTGGTCGCGCCGCAGGCTTTTTCCGACCATCCGTCAGCACCCTGGTTCGGGGCGTGGTACGTGTCAGAGGTGTTGGATATCCTCACCGAAAACCCGGAAGTGTGGAAGAAGACCATTTTTATTTTGACCTATGATGAAAATGACGGCTATTTTGACCATGTACCGCCCTTTGTAGCTCCGAATGCCAAAGATGCCCATAGCGGCGCTGTTTCAAAAAGTATTAAATCCATCGAAAATGAATATGTTACTTTCGAGGATGAGCTGAAATGGAAAAGATTAAAAGACCCCAAAGGTGTGCGCGAAAGCCCGATCGGCTTGGGGTACAGGGTGCCATTCATTGTCGCTTCCCCCTGGAGCCGCGGCGGTTACGTTAATTCACAGGTATTTGACCACACTTCCGTGGTGCAGTTTTTGGAAGGTTTTGTCCAAAGAAAAACAAAACAAAATATTCAAAGCAGGAACATTTCGGACTGGCGGCGTGCCGTGTGCGGCGATTTAAGCTCGGTTTTCCGTCCATGGAATGGTGAAAAAATTAATTTGCCTGATTTTTTGCAGCGTAATGCCTGGCTGACAAAGATCGATGAAGCCAAATACAAACCGGAACCCAACGGGATTGAGCCTTTGACCCGAAGCGAAATAGAAAATCCAGCCCTGGCCGGAGATAAGTTCATACAGGAAAAAGGGCCGCGTCCTGCCAATGCATTACCGTACGAATTGCAGGCGGATGGGAGCCTGAACAAAGAAAAAACTGCTTTTCAACTTACATTGGCAGCCGGTAAAAAGATATTTAAAGGAAAAGCCGCCGGTGCGCCTTTTACGGTTTATGCAGCAAATGCTTATGGGCAGGACGGCAAATGGGAGAAAGGAAAGAACTGGAATTTCGCCGTTGCAGCAGGCGAAAACCTTGTGTATGATTTTGATCTTTCCCAATTTGAAGATCAACAGTATCATTTGGCCCTGCATGGCCCTAATGGATTTTTCCGGGAATTTACCGGCGATAAAAATGACCCGGAGCTGCTTGTATCATTGAGCTGCCAAACATCGAATAGAAATAAATATGCCCAATTGACTTTGGACATAAAAAATGAGACGTCTTCTGTTCAAAATATCTTAATTACAGACAACGCCTACGGACAAAACAATATTCACAAAAGACTTTTACCCAATAGCCAGGAACAAATCAGCCTTTCACTGGAAAAAACAACTGGCTGGTACGATTTCACCCTGACCATAGATAAGGTTAAGAACTGCCAAAAAAGATACGCCGGAAGAGCCGAAAACGGCCACGAAACCACCAGCGACCCGCAACTGGAAAAAAAATCATAAATAGTTGTGTAATCCCGGGTAATTGAGTAATCCCGGGCTGTGTTTTCATCCGCCAACGCATTTAAAATAAAAGCCCGCGACCAATGTCAAATTGAAGTGACTGGCACAATGTCAAATTAAAGTGATTAGTACAATATCAAATTAAAGTGACCAACTCAATATCAAATTAAAGTGTTAGCCCAATGTCAAAATTAAAGTGATTAGCCCAGGACGGACATAGTGAGATGGATGATGTCTTCAAAAATGGCTTTGTCGGTGGCCGATTTACCGGTCACGCGGATGCCTACGATGGTATTGAAGAGGAAGCGCGCGATTGCCCTGGGGTCTTG
>JAATFV010000253.1 GCA_015655015.1 Chitinophagales bacterium
AGGCTTGATGTATGAATACATGAACGATAAGATGTGGGATACGGGCTCTCATCCTGACACCGATAATAAATACCGCTACGAAGAGACCGTGAACAAGAACCAGACCTACGTCGGAGACGGAGTAAAAGTTGTTTCCGGTACGGCTACCTACGACAACTATGGAAGGATCATCAAAGACACCCGTTCCTATGCCAAAAACGATAAGGTCGTTTCTTATGAGACCTATGCCCGGCAATTCAAAGGAGGATCCCATGCCGGCGTGCTGGACCCCACGTTCATTAAATTGAGGGAGGTGACGCTGGAATACAGCCTGCCCGCCAAAGTATCTCAAAAATTAAAGACCAGCAGCGCCAGCCTGGCCCTGACAGCCCAGAATGTCTTCATGTGGAGAAAAGAGTTCCGCTTCGCCGATCCCGACAAAGGGGTCGACAACCTCAACTCCCCCACCAACCGCTATATCGGCGCCAATCTGAAACTAACCTTTTAACTTTTTAATCACAGCACGGTAATATGAACAAGTTATTAATATCATTCGTCCCATCAGCCTTGCAGCGCCAATCTCCCGCGTTACCATCCGCCCGGCCGGCCCTGCAGCGTTTCCTGCCGGCGATCTGTTGCTGCCTGATCCTTGCCGGCTTTTCCGGATGCAGCAAGTTCGACCAGCTCAATACCAACCCGAATACGCCGGCAAAAGTAACTTCCGACATGCTGGCTACTACCCTGATCCTGGACGCCACCAAGACCACCTACCGGAGCGGTACCGATTTCGTACGCCCGGCGCAGTTGGGGAAGTATACCTGCTGGTCTTCCAGCCCCAGCACCGAACAATATAACTATTTCGGAAGGACCGACTGGACCGGGCTCACGATCCTGAACAACGTGGCCAAAATGATCTCGTTTGCCACGACCCCGGCCCTGAAGAACTCTTACACAGCCCTCGGACACTGCCTGCGGGCACTGAAATTCTTCTACCTGACGATGCAGGTCGGAGATATTCCCTACTCCCAGGCACTGACAGGGGAGAGCGACGGCGTCCTCAAACCCGTGTATGATTCCCAGAAAAATGTATTCCTGGGGATCTTAAAAGAGCTGGACCAGGCAGACAGCCTTTTTGCTATCGGCAGCAATTTCGGAGGAGACCCGGTCTACAGCGGAGATATCACGCACTGGAGGAAGATGGCCAACTCCTTCGAGCTGCAGGTGCTGATGAACCTCTACAAAAAGACTTCCGATCCCGACCTGCAGGTGGCACAACGCTTTGCACAGATCGTTAACAATCGTCCTCTTTTCCAAAGTAATGCCGACAATTTCTCCCTGGTATTCTCAGATGGAGCCAACCAGAAATATCCGTTCTATATCGTAGGCAACCAATCCTACGTATACGTTATGGTCAGCAGCTTCCTCATAGACTCCCTGAAGACGCTGAACGACAACCGCCTCTTCTATTACGCCAACCCTTCTCCCGTGAAGATCAAGGCCGGCATGTCCGTCTCCGATCCCGGCGCTTACACCGGCCCCGACCCCGCCAGCCCCTATTCCAATATCACCAACATAGCATCTTCCGCAGATTATTCGCCTATCAATGACCGCTACCTCCAGCTGCCCCAGGGTGAGCCTGTCTACATGCTCAGTTACGCCCAGCTGAAGTTCATACTGGCGGAAGCCTGCATCCGGGGATGGCTGCCCGATACCGGAGAGAAATATTATACCGATGGGATCACCGCTGCCATGCATAACGTAGCAGATAACACCCCCGATGATCCTAAGTATAATCACAATATGAAGATTACAGACCCTTATATCCAAAACACCTACCTGGCACAGCCGAAAGTGACCTTCTCAACGGATAAGGGCGAGCAGCTGAAACAGGTCTGGCTGCAGAGTTATCTGTCCATATTCCTGCAGGCCCCTTATACAGCTTATTATGAATACCGGCGTACAGGATATCCGGTCTTCACGATCAACCCGGCGACGAACCTGAATACGCCGGCGGACAAGATTCCCAATCGTTACCTGTATCCCCAGTCCGAGCTGGACTTTAATAAACAAAATGTAGTAGATGCCATTCAACGGCAATATGCCGGCGACGACAATGTGAACCTGCTCATGTGGCTGTTGCAGAATTGATCTGTCTGTTTACTCCCTAATAATAAGGCATGCACACTGAATAAAACCCGCTTACAGGCGGGTTTTATAGTTATTCCGATTCCCAGTATCTTGCCCCCGTAGCATAGAACATGCCCTAAACAGCCTTGTATAACCTTTGCAGGATTTATTCATTCATCTGTATAGCTATGTCAGGACGGAGACACAACCGGCCGCAAACGCACACCCGCTGTATCAAAAACGAACACTCTCAAAAAAAGCAGCATCCTAATCAACTGGTTAGCAACCATCTGCATACAGGCATTCTGTTGGTAGCAATAAAATGAACTCAACCGACAGTCATGCTGAAAAGTTATTGGAAAGTCGCCTGGCGCAACCTGCTGAAAAGCAAGATTTTCTCCCTGATCAATATACTGGGTCTGACGATCGGCATCACGGTATGCCTCATGATCTACCTCTTCATCCTCAATGAGTTTTCCTTTGACAAATTCCATGCACAGCGAAAAAATATATACCGGGTCATGCGGGGCTTTGATGCGAACAAAGAAAAAGTGCCTTACCTGTCCGGACCTTATGCCACCGCCTTATTGAATGATTTTCCCGGTGAGATCCAATCAGCCGTCCGGGTGATGCCCGCCAGCGGAGTGATCTCCCTGGGCACAACGGTGTTCAAGGAGAAAAAGCTCTACCTGGCAGACTCCAATTTCTTCCGCTTTTTTTCTTTTCCCCTAATAAAAGGGAATCCGGCCACGGCCTTACAGGATCCGGGCGGCATCGTGCTGACAGAGAGCACCGCCAAAAAATATTTCGGCGCCGAAGACCCCATGGGCAAAATAATTGAACTGGATAAAAGCCGGAAATTTAAAGTCACCGGTATCGCCAAAGATGTCCCATCCAATTCTCACCTTGATTTTGATATAGTAGTTCCCTTTTCCATCTATTATCACGAAGACTGGTTCAACGTCTGGATCAATAACAACCATTTTGTTTATGTCCGGCTGGACGATCACGCCAGCAAGGCAGCCATTGAGCGGCGTCTGCCCGCCTTCGTGAACAAATACATGGCAAAAGAAATGACTCTTATGCAAAGCCGCTTCGATCTGGCGCTGACCCCTTTATCCGATATTTACTTTGAGCCTGACTCCGGATTTGACAATGTCAGGCACGGTGATAAAAAAGTAGTATACATCTTTCTCTCCATTGCCGTGCTGATCCTGCTGATCGCCTGTATCAACTTTACGAACCTCTCCACCATCCGTGCCGTAGAACGTTCCAAAGAAGTGGGCCTGCGCAAAGTAATGGGCGCCCTGCGTGGCCACCTGATCAGCCAGTTCATCGGGGAATCCATTATACTGACCCTGATCTCCTGCATCTGCTCTATCGCCCTTTTACTGGTACTGATGCCGTTATATAACCAGATCCTGGGCCATACGCTGACGATATCCTGGAATACGCCGCCTGTCTACCTGTTCCTGCTGGGTGTAATAGTGGTCGTTGGCTTCCTCGCAGGAAGTTACCCCGCCTTCTTTCTCTCCGCCTTCTCCCCCATTGAGTCTTTGAAAGGAAAGCTAAAACTGGGCAAAGAGGGCGCCCTGTTCCGGGAGACCCTCGTCGTGATACAGTTCAGCATTTCTGTTTTTCTTATCATCGGCACTATCATCATCATGAACCAGCTAAATTATGTGAAGAACAAAGAACTGGGATATGACCAGGAACATACCGTCATCGTGCCGCTGGATAATGATCCCATAGCCGCCCACCGGATCACTTTTAAAAATGAGCTGCAAAGCAATGACAATATGATCACCTCCGTATCCCTGATGTCCGGGGAGCCGGGCGGCTTTTTTGACGTTCAGCCTTTTGAAGCAGAAGGCCAGCCGGCTGCCGTGAAGTTCCGAAGCGAGTTTGCCGACTTTGAATACGTACGAACGCTGGGATTAAAGATCATCGCCGGAAGGGACCTTTCCTCCCAATACAGAACCGATTCTACAGAAGCCGTCCTCATCAATCGTACGGCAGCCCGAAAACTGGGATTTACCCCCGAACAGGCTGTCGGAAAA
This sequence comes from Chitinophagales bacterium, assembly GCA_015655015.1. Classification (GTDB taxonomy): domain Bacteria; phylum Bacteroidota; class Bacteroidia; order Chitinophagales; family Chitinophagaceae; genus Puia. The sequence goes on from JAATFV010000253.1 coordinate 4,167, forward strand.
TGGATAAAGAACCCGATCAGGGATTCCCTGAGAAGAAGGGTCGTTGGTGTCGTGGAAGATTTCAACTACCTCTCCCTCAAAGAAAAGATGGACGCACTGGTCATTTCAACCGGTGATGACAGAAGGGTCGCGGTCATAAAATTGCGCCCCGGCAATCTCGCTCCCTCTCTGGGGATCATCCGGAAGATATACGGAAAAGTAGCGCCCGGTTTCCCCTTTCAATACAGCTTTCTGGATCAGAAATTCGATGAGCTTTACAAAAAAGATATCCGGCAGCAGACCATGATCAGCCTCTTCTCCGGGCTGGCTATTTTTATCGCCTGCCTCGGATTATTCGGACTGGCCTCTTTCACCGCGAACCGGCGTTTGAAAGAGATCGGCGTACGAAAGGTACTGGGCTCCTCGGTCTGGGGAATCGTGCTGCTCCTGTCAAAAGACTTGCTAAAACCTGTACTGATTGCAACGTTGATCGCTATGCCGGCGGGATATTATTCCATGTTTCGCTGGTTGGAAAACTTTGCCTATCATACCCCTTTGCATTGGTGGGTGTTTGTTTTGGCCGCCGTCCTGACGATCGCCATTGCCTTATTCACGGTGAGCATTAAGGCCTTGAAAGCCGCATTGGCCAATCCCGCCAGGAGCCTGAAAGCCGAATAAAGCCCCCCAATCCCATCAATTTTCACGAACTTTTTACAAGTATTTAAAAATCAATAGGTTTCAAAACTTTCACACTAACTCTCAAAATACCCCCTCCCCCCCCGGCCTGCCGGAACAATTCTATTGATCCCCTCCCAATTTAAAAGTGATCGGCTGTTTCTTATATGACTTCACCTTGTTCCCATTCTGTACCGCAGCCGTCCACTTCCCGCTCTTCTTAATCACCCGTACCGCCTCTTCCCGAAGCCCGCCCTCGTCAGGACCGCTCACCGCTTGCACATCGCTCACATTGCCCTCTTTATCCACGATGAACTGCACGACAACGACGCCCTGAATTTCTTTGTTCACTGCCTCGTCAGGGTAATGGAGGTATTTGTTCAGGTAACGCTGCCAGCCAGGCATACCGGTAGGATAGGTGGACTCCTGCTCCACCTTTATAAAGATCCGGTCCTCATCATCCGCTTTTTTCGGAGCTTCCACCAGCCCTTTACCACCATCGGAGGGAGGAGGCGCTGAGATCCCATCATCCTTCACCCCATCCACATTTACTGTCCCGATCTTTGTATCGGCTAAGTCGTCCTGCACCGGAGGTTTCTCATCCGGATTTACATCTTTATCCGGTGCGATCTTAGGCGGCGTAAACTGTATGATCTTCACTTTAGGCGGCTCCGCCTTTGGCGGCGGCGGAGGAGGAGGCAGCTCCTTTTTCTCAGCAACCACCTCTGTCAATTCTGTGTCCTTAACTACCCACGCAACCTTATCCTTCCCCGCATTCTGACTGGAAACATAATAACCGGTGAACAGGAGAACGATCAGGGCGCCCATCGTACCAAGGGCCTTGACAAGGCGCCTGTTATAAGTCTTGCGCAGATCATAGGCGCCATACTCTTTATTTCTGCCTTCGAAGAGGATATCGAGGATATCGGCGCTTAGTATTTTACTGGAGTCCATAACGAATAGTTTTGTTTAATAATGAAGAAGGAAATTCGTTCATCCCGGTCGCGGCCGATCGACCCGGACAGATAGTGTATCAATGGATGGATCCGGTGTCCACTACTATATAGACTCCAATCAGAAAAGATTCCATAAAGACTTAGGCGTTTATCTAATACCGTTAGTATACCGGGCAAAAAAAATCCCCTCCGTTACCGGAGAGGATCTGAAAAAATGTATCTGTTCCCTCGCTCCCCTTCAGGGGGCTGCGGGGTTATTGTGCTTCCAGCTTGAATACGATCGGCTGTTTCTTATAAGATTTCACCTGGCGGCCATTCTGTACGGCAGGTGTCCACTTACCACTCTTCTTGATTACACGGACTGCTTCATCGCGAAGACCGCCTTCAGAAGGACCGCTGATAGCTTGTACATCACTCACATTTCCTTCCTTATCCACAATGAACTGTACCACGATGGTACCCTGGATCTCATTGTTTACGGCTTCGTCCGGATAACGGAAGTTCTTGTTCAGATAACGCTGCCAGGCGGCTGTTCCACCAGGATATTCCGACTCGATCTCCACTTTCGTAAAGGTCTTGTCATAGTCTTCATCGTCTTTTTTCGGAGCTTCCACAACACCCTTACCGGCATCGGATACCGGAGGAGCGGTAATACCTTCATCCTTAACACCTTCCTGGTTTACGGTACCGATCTTGGTATCTTCCAGCTTTTCCTGTTCTGGTGGCTTTTCTTCTTCCTTCACCTCATTATCCTTAACGATCTTGGGAGGTGTGAACTTAGCGATCTCCACCTTGGGCGGCTCCACTTTGGGCGGCGGCGGCGGCGGCGGCTCATTTTTCTTCTCTTCCTTAACTTCTTCCAATTGCACATCCTGCACGACCATCGCCTTCTTTTCCTTTCCATCGTTCAGATTGGACAAGAAATAGCCAATGAACAACAGCAGGATGACGGCAGCCGTACCAATAAGGGCCGTTATCAGGCGCTTATTGTAGGTTTTGCGCAAATCATAAGCGCCGTACTCCTTATTTCTACCCTCAAAGATGATATCGAGGACATCGGCGGTTAATATTTTGTTGACTTCCATTGTGAATGGTGTTTATTAATTAGATTCCTACCAGGCGGAATTCCATAAAAAAACTCCCCGGTTTATTTTACTCCGTTCGCCTGTTCCGTCAGGGTCACGATCTTATATTCATCAGGCGTAATATCCACAAGGGCATAACGCTTAACGTCATCGATCTTCATCTCGTCCAGCATATCCACCGTATTCTTATAAGTAGCATCCTGCGTAGGCTTGATGATCACCATGAAGTCCTTAGGGTCCGTCCTCCGCTTCTTTTCCAGGATCACATCCCGGATAGCCTTGAAATTGGAGGTCTGGATCTTCGTAGGGTCTAATCCCTCATAGTAATACACGTTATTAGACTTGCCTGGCATGACCGTCAGCGCTGCAGACTCCTTCAGCTTATTCTGCTCATCCGGCTTATCGGTATCTTTCGGCAGGTTGAGCTTCATGGCCGTCGGCTGGCTCATAGTCGTGGTGAAGATGAAAAAAGTGATCAGGAGAAATCCCAGATCCACCATGGGAGTAAGATCCACACGGGTAGACAGTTTTTTCGATTTCTTGACGCCGGGGCCCTTTTTATGACTCCCACCGCCCGATGTATCCATTTCTGCCATAAAATAGCTTTTTTTAAAGTTACAAATTAAATTCCTTTATTCAGAGCTCTTACTACCCGATGCGGCCTGTATCTTTTCAAGCTCGGAACCTACAGGGGCGCCCACAGGATTTGTTATCATCTGAAATTTCAGTTGGTCATTCTTCTTAAAAGCTATTATCACCCCCTGAAAAGATGGGTATAAAGAAGCATCATCCCCTTTCACCAATAAATTCATCTTCGAGCCCTGGAAGGCGCTAACAGCAGCCCGGACCCACTCAATCAGTTCATTATCAGTACTATCCTTAACCGGGATTCCTGGCACCTTTAATGATTTCACCTCTTCCGGAGTCTTATCCAGGTAAGATTTCAGCTGGGTAAACGGCACCCCGATATAAGCCGTGGGATTGGCGGTAAAATTCTTCTTTTCCGCATCGGTCAGACCAAGATTCTTGGACGTATTTACCGCATCGATGATATCCTTCTTTTCAGCAGAATTGGCATCAGAAACCGAAAAATACACCTTGGCATCCTTGTCGATCGTGACCAGCACCACATTCTTATCCGGCGCTATCTTGGAAGATACGGAATTGGGAGTCGTTACCGACAACGCTTCCGGCGGCTTGAACTTGGTCGCCAATATGAAGAAAGACAGCAATAGGAATGCCACATCACACATCGCTGTCATGTCAATATGCGTACTTTTACGCGGTATTTTGGCTCTAGGCATTTTTCAATAATTTAAAATAAACCACAAATTGAGATAAGTGCAGGTCTTGTACTCTTATAAGATCCAATTTCACCGGGATTCCATAAAATCCCCCTCTTTTATTTGTACAGGGATGCAAAGCTCTGTGTCAGCGTAAATCCGCTTTCGTCAATTCCGTAAGTAATACCATCGATCTTGGTAGTAAAAATGTTGTACATGATGATGGAAACCGCTGAAGTACCGATACCCAGTGCCGTGTTATACAAGGCCTCGGAGATACCCTGAGAAAGACGCTGAGCAGCTTCACCACCACCACTGTCACCTAATGCAGCGAAAGAAGTGATCATCCCGATAACCGTTCCTAACAGGCCCATCAGGGTAGCTACAGAAGCGATCGTGGAGAGGAATACCAGGTTCTTTTCCAGCATCGGCAGCTCGAGGGAAGTAGCTTCTTCCACTTCTTTCTGGATAGCCAGGACTTTCTGCTCAGTATCCAGCTCAGCCGTGATCATTTCTTTGTATTTGCGCAGGCCCGCTTTCATAACATTACCAACACTGCCTTTCTGTTTGTCGCACTCTGCAATAGCAGCATCGACATTCTTATTAGCCAGGTGATACTGCACTTTGCGGATGAATTCAGCAATATTACCATTACCAGTCGCCTTACCTATCGTGAGGAAACGCTCGATTACAAATGTCAGTACCGTCAAAAAGGCGCCAATCAGGATCGGAACGATGATACCACCCTGGTACATACGTGCGAAACCGCTCTTGGGACCTTCATGCTTAGGCCAGAAACCGCCGGTTGCATCAGGTTTCAGAAAATTACCGTCAGCGCCAATGATAAACCTCCAGATCAGATAGCCGGAGATGATACACACTAAAGGTGCTACCCATGAAATCGTATTTCCCTTCCTCTTCGGTTGTACAGATGTAGAACTTTTAGCTGCAGTCGCTGCAGTCGGTTTTGTCAATTCAGCCATGATCGTTTGTTTTTAGTGTTTTTAAAAAATTGAAGTATGTAATAGAAAATGATTGTACAATTCTAAGGAAAAAAGCTTTTCAATAGACTAAATTGGATAACAAATATTTTCAGGCCTCACAAGATAAGGAATTTCTACAAAGTACAAATTCAAATTATTGATGCAGGAAAATGCTCCGGATTGCCCGCTACGACTAGATTCCTACGCTCCATGAAGATAAGATCCGGCCCCTCTGTTCCCCGTAAATCTACGGGAATTTATAATGACCTTTTAATAGGCACAAAGACTAAGTTAATTCTTTGTACAATTTACTACAATCCATTCGTTTAAAAGATCATGAAAGAAGGTTAATTATAGCCCGGAAAAGGTCAAAATCCGTCAATCCGCGGCAGGTCTGCACTCCTTTGCCGCAATAGGTCATCACGTTTGCCGCAAAACTTCGGCTTACTCATACCGCAAGGCCTCGATAGGATTGAGCCGGGATGCTTTCAAAGAAGGATACAGCCCCGCCAGCAAGCCCACCAGCGAACAGATAAAGATCCCCCCAAGCAGCCACTCCCAGGGAACGACAAACCCTGTATGCAGCACCAGTGAAAAGACATTCCCCACAATGACCCCCAGGATGACGCCAAACGCAGGCCCGGTAAGGCTGATCAGGATCGACTCGAACAGGAACTGCTGGCGGACATTCCGCTGCCTCTCCCCGATGGCCTTGATCAGACCGATCTCTTTGGTCCGTTCCGTCACAGATACCAGCATAATATTCATCAGCCCTACCGCCGCCCCTACCAGGGTAATCACCCCGATCAGCAGGGCGCTGATAGTGATAAAGCTCAGGTTGCGCATCAGCATAGCCACCGCACTATCACTCTTATCGATGAAAAAATTATTGTCTTCCGTCACCGCCAGCTGGCGTATCGGCCGGAGAATCCCCTCCGACTGGTCGATCGCCCCGTCAATCGACCGCACGTCCGCCACTTTTACCTGGATGCTGAAAGAGGCATTGGGATTCGAATTGAAGAAACGGCGTACATTCCGATACGAAGTGAGGATCATCTTGTCCCAGCTCATACCCAGGGTAGAACCTTTCGACTCAAGGACCCCCACCACCCGGTAAGGCAGGTTATTGATCCGGATGATCTTTTCGATGGGCCTCTCAGGGTCTTTTCCAAAGAACTTCTCCGCCAGCTCACTCCCGATAACACAAACATTCCTGCCGGACTGCACATCCAGGGCATTCAGATTCCTCCCCGTGGCAAGGGTATACCCGTTCAGCTCCGCATAGTTCTCATCCCCCCCGTATATCCGGACAGTGGGAGTCGTTTTTTTGTCTCCCAGGGAAGCCACCGCATCCTGAACACCACTGGTAATGAGGCTTATTTTGGCGGGATATTGAAATCGTTCCCGGAAGGTCTCCGCCTGTACCAGCGTGATCGGCTTGCCCGTACTGGACTTTTTTATCGCCCGCTGCCCCTTTTTCTTCTTCTTTACATCCGACCCGCCGTCGAACCCCATCCGCCATTCCCGGTAGTGAATGGTAAACCCATTGGCCCCCATAGCGGAAAAGCTTTCCGTGAACTTCTGCTTCATGGCCTCAATAGCCGTATTGATACCCACCAGGGCCATGATCCCGAAGGCAATGATAGCCACCGTAATTCCGGTGCGTAATTTATTGCTCTTTACCGTGCGAAAGGCAAGAGCCAGCGTATCCTGGATTTTCATGGTCAGTCGTAGCCGGGAAGATAACCCCCGGCCTTTGGACGGTAAGTTACGAAAATAGCCGAACCGCCGGACCGGGGGAGCTATTTTATGTTTTGAGCCTATATATAATAGTGGTGGGTGCTCCTATAGAGTGGTGGGTGCTCCGCAGGTTCGGAGCTATCTCTCACTTGAAGCCACCATAAATAATACCAACCTAAATCGGACCTTGAAGCGGACTACTCAGGTGTAGCGATCTGCTCCGAGCCCGTCTGCCACACCGTCCAGCGGCGCTGATCTGCTGGCGTGCTTGCTGGCACCGGCGAGTCTCTATGCGCAGATAGGCGCCTTTTGGAAGGTGGCACTCCGGGCGTTGCCAGCAATCATGTTGCCAGCAATCATAAAGTTGCCAGCAATCATAAAGTTGCCAGCAATTATAAAGTTGCCAGCAATTATAAAAGTGCAAGTGTTTTAATGTATAAAGGGAGGGGGGTACCCTTTACCGGAATCGGGCCGCATTATTGATATCTGGCGGCTGGTCGGCCATCTCGCGTAAGGCGCCTATCTGCGCATACCGACCCGCCCAATCAGCGAATACAACAGCAGATCAGCGCCGACGTGAGTATGGACGCCGGACGCCCAAAGCCCCGGCCGCCCAAAAAACCGACCACAAAACCAACCAGCCACGAGCCAACCAGCCACGAGCCAGCCCGCCACAAACCAGTCCGCCCCACAAAAACCAACCCGCCGAAACTCAAAGCACACAATATGCTACAAAAAAAACGTGCAGCCCTCAGACCGCACGCTCTAATATATTAACAGGCAGAAAAAGGACCTACCAGGTATAGATCATCGAAGACAGCTTACCCAGCAAAACATCCGGGAACACCCCCAGCAGCAGGATCAGCGCCGCCGCCACCACCAGCAGCCCCCTGAATACCGGCCCCTGGTCCAGCACCTGCGCATCCCCATCCTTGAAATACATCGCCTGGATCACCCGGAAATAGTAATAAACGCTGACAGCAGCGCACAGCACAGCGAAGATCACCAGCCAGAGGAACTTCCCCGTGGCGATCACCGACGACAACATATAATATTTTGCAAAGAAACCTGCGGTCAGCGGAATACCAGACAGCGACAACAGAAATATCGTACAGGTAGCGGCCAGCACCGGATGGTGTTTGGCCAGCCCGTTAAAACCCTCAAAAGTATAATCCTTCATTTTGATGAGAATAGCGAAGATCCCGATGGTAGCCAAGCTATAAGCCGCCGCATACAGAATGATCCCTTCCTTGGCGATCCCATTCAGGGATAACAAAGCCAGCAGCATAAATCCTGCCTGGGCGATACTCGAATAAGCCAGCATCCTCTTGACACTCTGCTGGAAAACCGCCGTCAGGTTGCCGATGAATAAGGTAGCGGCCGCAATGATCGCTACGAACAGCTGCCATTTCGGCTGACTGTCCCCAAACCCTTCGTCGAACAACCGGATAAACCCAACAAAGATAGCCGCCTTCACGACCGTTGCCATAAAAGAAGTGAACACCGTAGGCGCCCCGTCATAAACATCCGGCGTCCAGAAATGGAACGGTGCCGCAGACACCTTGAAGCCCATCGACACCAGCAATAACAGCAGGCCCGAGATATACAGCGGAGATACAGCCGCCTTGCCCACCCCCAGATCGTCGATAAAAAAGGTCCCCGTCTGGCTCGCCCCATACAAAAACGCGATCCCCAGCAACATCAGGCCCGTCGAAAAAGCCCCCATCAAAAAGTATTTCAGGGAAGCCTCATTACTCTTCAGGTTCCGTTTGTCGGAACCGGTAAGAATATAAAGAGGGATGGAAATGATCTCGATCCCGATGAATAACATGAGTAAGGTGTTGAAAGTCGTCACCAGTCCAACCCCGCACAGTACAAAAAAGATCAGCGCAAAATACTCGGCGATATTTCCCCCCACTTTCTCCATATCCCGGCCCGATAAAAGAAAATACAGCAAAGTGCTCCCAAAGGCAATACAGTTCGCCAGCAGGCCGAAAGTGTCGAAAAACAACATTTTATGGGTGTCGACAGCGAACAGGTGGTGACCGGTCATGTCCAGCCAGTTGACGATCAGCAGCAGTATAATGCCGACGATGGCCGTCATTCGGATCGTAGACTTATTGTCCGTGACAATCCCACTGAACATCATAACGATTCCCCAGAGTGCCGATATAATAATTGCGTTCATATCTTCTATTGATGATCTTTCTCTTGTTAATTTGTAATCGCCATCGCCCATCTCCCGCTCCGCACAGCCCGTTCTCTTATTTATTATTGTAGCTCATTTTCGTAAGGATCGTCTCCACCGTGTCCTTCGTAAGGTCCAGCACCGGCTTCGGATAAACGCCGACTACCAGGATCAGCACGACGATCGCCGCCAGCACCAGCTTCTCGCTCATACGGATATCTTTCCCCTTCTCCGTCAACGCATTCGTGTTCCCGAAGAATACCCGCTGGATCATATTCAGCGTATATACGGCGGACAGGATGATGCTGATACCCGCTACGACAGTAAATACTACACTGTAGGTAGTGGCGGTGGAGGTGAAGACCCCGCTGAACAAAAGGAACTCCCCTATAAAGGCATTGGTGAGCGGCAGGGCCACATTGGCCAGCGCCACGATCACCAGCAGGATCGCCAGGGTAGGAGCTTTCTGCGCCAGCCCGCCCAGCTCGGATATCTTACGGGTATGGAACTGACGCTCGATCAGGTCTACTACGATCCACATCCCGATAATATTAATGCCGTGGTTGAACATCTGTATCATGACACCCTGCATGCCGGTAGTCGTGGTGGCGAAAATAGCCAGGCACATCAGCCCGATATGCGCAATGGAGGAATAAGCTACCAGGCGTTTCAGATCATCCTGCCGGATGGCGACCAGCGAAGCATAGATCATCCCGATGATACACAGTGCAGAAGCCGTATCTCCCCACGCCCAGGTGGCGGCAGGCAATACAGGCGCCAGCCAGCGGATAATACCGAACAATCCCATTTTCACCATGATGCCGCTGAGTACCATCGTAACAGCCGCAGGAGATTGTTCATACGCATCCGGCTGCCAGGTATGCAGGGGCCAGATAGGCATCTTGATGCCAAAAGCGATGAAAAACAGCCAGAACAGCCACATCTGCTCTCCTCCCACTCTCGACCGCAGGTCGTAAAAAGATTTCATGGAGAAAGAATGATCCGCCGTATGGGTGTACAGCCAGATAATACCTACCAGCATCAGCAGGGAACCCACGAAAGTATAGATGAAGAATTTGAAAGACGCCTGGATCCTTCTCTCCCCACCCCATATCGAGCAAAGGAAATAGACAGGTATCAGCGCCAGCTCCCAGAAGAAATAAAATAATAAGGCGTCCATGGCCAGGAACACCCCCATCAGCCCCGCCTGTGACAACAGCATCAGGGCATAAAAATTCCAGGCCTTCCGGTACTCCGTCCGCCAGGTGGCGATAAAAATAATGGGAAAGCTCAGCGCCGTCAGCAGGCAAAGGATCTGTCCCATGCCATCCAGCCCCACGGCAAACCGGCTCCCCAGGGAAGGCAGCCATTCTACGTCCGCATTCAGGAGCGCACTCCCTTTCGAAAGGGTCAGCCCCCATAGCGAAATGACCAGCGTCACCAGCGAAGCGAACAGGGACCAGCCCCGGGCGCTCTTGTCATTCTTTATAAAGAACCCGACTAGTCCGCTCACCAAAGGAATTACTATCAGTAGAACAGGGATCATGTTTATCTAGTATTAATCAAAATCAACTTTATCTTTCAACGAACTAAACTTACCTACCAGTAGGTAGAGGATTTCTTTTCAAAAACACCCCCCAGTCCCTACTTCTTAACAAACAGCTCCACCAGGAACAATACCAGGATACCGATCACCATCAGCAGCACATAGCCGCCTACCTGGCCGCTCTGCAACAGCCGTATCTGGCGGCTGCCATACTGCACCAGCCTCCCGATCCCGTTCACGATCCCGTCGATCACCGAACGCTCCACAAACCCATTGAAGAACTTAGCCAGCGCATCCAGGGGTTTCACAATGATCGCATCGTAAAATTCATCCACATACCATTTGTTGGCCAGCACCTTTGCAAATCCCGTGGGCTCTTCCAGCTGCGGCTTGCTGCTGAACCGAAAAACAGCAGTTAAAGTCCCGATCAGGGCCACAGCAACTGAGATCCCCATCAGGGCCCATTCCAGGCTGGCCCCATGTTCAGCAACCGCTGCATGTTTAGCCACTACGGAAGGCAATGCCTCCGATCCGGCAAAAACAGGAGCCAGGAAATGTTCCAGCCAGTGCGCATGAGGAGCAAAAATCTCCGGAATACCCAGGAAACCGGCAGTCGCCGCCAGCAGGGCCAGCACGATCAGCGGGATCGTCATAGCCGAAGGGCTCTCATGCAGGTGGTGCTCCTGCTCATGCGTCCCCCGGAACTGCCCCAAAAAGGTGGTCGCATAAAGGCGGAACATATAAAAAGCGGTCAATAAAGCCGTAAATACCCCGATAACATAATAAATGGGGCTTTTCCCGTAGGCAGCCGCCAGGATCTCATCCTTGGAGAAAAAACCCGAGAAAGGAGGAATACCCGCAATAGCGATACAGCCCACCAGGAAGGTCAGATGCGTCACCGTAAGATTCTTGCGAAGACCGCCCATTTTCCGGATGTCCTGCTCCCCGCCCATCGCATGGATCACCGAGCCAGCGCAAAGGAATAACAACGCCTTGAAAAAGGCATGGGTCATCACATGGAAGACGGCCCCGGTATAGGCGCCGGCGCCCAGGCCCAGGAACATATAACCCAGCTGGCTAACGGTAGAATAAGCCAGCACTTTCTTAATATCGTTTTGGCGCAGCGCGATCGTAGCAGCGAATAAGGCCGTAGCCAGCCCGATGACGGCAACCACCGTCTGGGTCGTCGGCGCCAGGGAATAAAGGATATTGCTGCGGGCGATCATATAGATACCGGCAGTCACCATCGTTGCGGCATGGATAAGGGCCGACACAGGGGTAGGACCCGCCATGGCATCCGGCAGCCAGGTATATAGAGGGATCTGGGCCGATTTACCGGTAGCCCCTACAAAGAGTAATAAAGTAATAATAGTCAGTACGGCCACAGGAGTTCCCCCGGCCTTGCTGAACACCTCCCCGAAAGTGACGGAGCCGAACTGTTTGATCATCCAGAAAATGGCGATCAGAAAGCCAAGGTCCCCGATACGGTTCATGATAAATGCCTTTTTGGCGGCATTGCCGTAATCGATATTCTTAAACCAATACCCGATCAGGAGGTAGGAACATAGCCCCACCCCTTCCCAGCCGATGAACAGGATCACATAGTTGGCGCCCAGCACCAGCAGCAGCATGGAAAAGACAAAGAGATTGAGATAAGAAAAATAACGGGCATAATGCGGGGGCTCTTCCTCGTGCATATACGCCGTGGAATACATATGGATGAGAAAGCCCACGCCTGTAATGATAAGCAGGAACAATACGGAAAGCTGGTCCACCTGGAAGGCAAACGGGATATGCAGCTTCCCTACGCTGATAAAGTCGAAAAGGGTGACCACCACCGGTTCAAATCCTTCCTGGCGGACCTGCCCGAAGATCAGCAGGCTAAGAATAAAAGCCGCCAGAAGGACACCGCATCCGACAAGACCAGTCAATGATTTTGATAAACTATTCCGGAACAAGCCATTGATCAGAAATCCTGCCAGGGGCAGAACAGGGACCAACCAAACCAAGTGTATAATATTGCTCATATATCCATTTGAATACTCCCATCTCCCCTTTAGGGAGCTGGAGGGTCTAGTGTTTCAATCGATTCAAAAAATTCACATCTATCGAATGCGTATTCCGGTACATCATCACGATAATGGCCAGCCCCACGCTTACCTCAGCGGCTGCTACCACCATGATGAAGAATACGAACAGCTGCCCGTCGATCCCCGCATTCGGGTTCGTAACGGCCAGCGCATGATGATGCATCTTGGAGAAGGCTACCAGCAACAAATTCACCGCATTCAACATCAGCTCGATGCACATGAAAATAATGATCGCGTTGCGCCGGGTGAGCACGCCGGCTACCCCGATACAAAACAGCGCTACTGACAGAAATATATAATAGTTTATCGGCATACAAATTAGTCTTTCTTTCCTATTACTACGACCCCTACCATGGCGCTGAGGAACAGCACGCTGCTGATCTCGAATGGCACCACATAATCCCGGAACAATACGATCCCAAGGTTTTTGATGAGACCGATGTCCCCGGTATTCATCTCCGCCAGCTGATTCTTCATATCGGCATTCTTCAGCGCGGCTACCAGCACCAGCAGGAGCGAGCCTCCCGCTACCACCCCGGCGATCTTCAGCCATTTATTCTTCTGAGGCTCCGTATCCGCATTCAGGTTCATCAGCATGAACACGAAGAGGAAGAGCACCATGATGGCGCCGGCATACACGATCAGGTTCACAATAGCCAGGAACTGGGCGTTCAATAATATGTAGTGACCGGAAATAGCAAAAAAGACGAGGATGAGCCAGAGTACGCTGTGGACAGGATTCTTGCTGACCACCACCAGGATAGCGCTGAGCAGCGCCAGTAAACTTAAAGCCCAAAAGAGAATTTGCGTAATACCCATTACAGTTTTTTTACTTATAATAACCCCTATCCTCCCGATTCAAAATTTCTAAAATAATCAGATCTTGACTCTTCCCCCCTGTGCCCTGGCAAACTCTTCAGGCTGTGTCACCGGATCGGGGATCAGCAGCTCTTCCTTGCCATAGATGAAGCCCTTACGGGTATAATTGGCAGGAGCAAAAGTCTCCGATAAATAGATGGCATCCTTGGGACAAGCTTCCTCACAAAGTCCGCAGAATATACAGCGCAGCATATTGATCTCGTATTTGGCCGCATACTTCTCCTCCCGGTACAGCTTCTCCTCACCGGGGAGGCGTTCGGCCCCTTCCATAGTAATAGCTTCAGCGGGACAGGCTACGGCGCAGAGACCGCAGGCAGTGCAGCGTTCACGCCCCTCTTCGTCCCGGTTCAATACATGCAGGCCGCGGAATACCGGGCTGAAAGGACGGGTCTTCTCCGGGTAATTCACCGTCGGCTTCTTTTTGAACATATGCCCGAATGTGATAGACATTCCCTTGGCGATCGCCGGCAGGTACATACGTTCCCACATCGTCATCGGCTTGCGCTCCACTGATTTTGACCTGCTTGTTAATGATTGCATAATCAACCTTTTAGCTTTTCGCTTCCGCAAAAATATTTTTATCGAATCAACTTTCCAATTTTATATGTGGTCCGCTAGAAATGCCAGTGATTCTGGTGCAGCAATACAATAAAGCCCGTCACCAGCATATTGAACAACGCCAGCGGGATCAGCACCTTCCATCCCAGGTCCATCAGCTGATCGTAGCGGAAACGCGGCACCGTCCATCGCACCCACATGAAAAAGAAAATAAAGCATACCACCTTGAGGAACAGGCTCAACGCCTGCAAAGCCGCCAGGGGATTCTGCCCGATATGCTGTCCCAGCGCCGCATCATTCACGAACGGAATATCAAAGCCGCCAAAATACAAGGTAGCCATCACCGCACTGCTGATAAATACATTGATATATTCAGAGAACAAATAAAATCCCAGTTTCATGGAAGAATACTCCAGGTGAAACCCCATATTCAGCTCACTGTCCGCCTCAGACAGGTCGAAAGGCGTACGGTTACACTCCGCAAATGCGCAGACCAGGAAGATGAGGAAGCCCAGAGGCTGGTATAACACATAATAATGACCTGCCTGCTGCTGTTCGACGATCGTCCTGAGGCTCAGGCTGCCGGAGATCATCAGCAAAGCGATGATGGCAAGGCCCATGGCCAGTTCATAGGAGATGATCTGCGAAGCCCCCCGGATAGCAGCCAACAGGGAAAATTTATTGTTGGAAGCCCATCCGCCGATCATAACTCCGTATACTCCCATGCTCACCACCCCGAAAATATAGAGGATGCCGATATTGATGTCCGCGATCTGCATGGAAATATGGCGGCCGAAGAACTCGAAATGACTGCTCCAGGGAACGACGGCGCTGGTCATCATAGCCGTCAGCATAGCCAGTCCCGGCCCCAGCACAAATAACATCCTGTTGGAAGAGGCAGGAATGATCTCCTCTTTCATAAAGAGCTTCAGACCATCAGCCAGCGGCTGTAAAATTCCGCCCGGCCCGGCCCGGCTGGGCCCCCGGCGGTCCTGCATAAAAGCCGCCACCTTTCGTTCCGCATAGGTCTCATACATGGCGATCAGCAGGGACACGCTGATAATGATTAGGATCAACACCGCTTTTTCGATCAGTAAAGCCCACTCAAAAGCTAGTAACATTGGATGCATTCTTCTTAGTTATATTTATTTGGCCTGGGTCTTGAAATCCGTCGAATGCGCCGGGCGTTCGATCTTTGACAGATCGACGTTCGGCATATTCACCTCGCTCACCGTATGGATATCCATCAATAATTTCGGTTTGCGGCCATCCAGCACATCATACAGCACTTCCTGGGGTTTCACCGTCCCTACATAATGCCCCTGGGAAATGACGGAATGCCGGTCCACCTTCGTCGGGCCTTCGATCTCCCAATCGCTGGTCTGCTTCTTTTCAAAGCGGCACTCATTACAGATCCAGTCTTCCACCTCACCCCACTCGTCCTTACGGGCTGTCACCCGGAACACTTCATCGCCCCGGTACCACAAAGTCACTTTCCCGTTGCATTTCGCATGGTTGCAGTTGCGGTGAGCATCCACCGGCTTGAGGAACCAGACCCGGTTCTTAAACCGGAAAGTCTTGTCTGTCAGCGCCCCTACCGGGCACACGTCGATGATATTGCCGATAAAGTCATTATCTAATGATTTCTGGATATACGTAGCGATCTCGGAATGATCCCCCCGGTCCAATATTCCATGCACCCTTTTTTCCGTCAGCTGATCGGCGGTGAACACGCAGCGGTAACAGAGGATACAGCGCGTCATGTGCAGCTGGATATAAGGGCCCAGGTCATGCTTTTCGAAGGTCCTCCGTTGAAATTCATAACGGGTGCCTTCCTTTCCATGCTCGTAGCTGAGATCCTGCAGGTGACATTCGCCGGCCTGGTCACAGATCGGGCAGTCCAGGGGATGATTGATCAGCAGGAACTCTACCACGCCGTTGCGGGCGTCGATCACTTTCTCACTCGTGATATTCTTCACCACCATCCCGTCCATGACATTGGTACGGCAGCTGGCCACCAGCTTAGGCATAGGTCGCGGATCGGCCGTAGAGCCTGCCGCTACCTCCACCAGGCAGGTACGGCATTTACCACCGCTGCCCTTCAGCTTGGTATAATAACACATGGCGGGAGGCGCCACATCGCCGCCGATCTTCCGGGCAGCCTGTAAGATGCTGGTGCCCGGCTCCACCTCGATGGTGATATTGTCGATCGTAACCTTGAATAATTTTTTTTCGTCAGCCATTGTCAACTAATTTATTGTTGGCGTTATCTATTTTGATTTTCGGATGTCCCGGCCGCTAAAGCGTCCTGGCTCGAATGTGCCCGGCTGCTGCAAGCAACAGCCTGTCAGGGCTCTCATATCTGCGCCTACGGCGCGACTGCCTTTCAGGCCGTCACCTCCAGCGGATCCGCATAATGCGCCAGCCCAAAATTCCTGCTCTGCGACTCTACCGGATTCTGCACATGCCATTCAAACTCATCCCGGAAATGCCGGATCGCCGCCGCTACCGGCCAGGCTGCCGCATCTCCCAGCGGACAAATCGTATTCCCCTCTATCTTACGCTGGATATCCCATAACAGGTCAATATCGCTGGATTTCCCCTTACCATACTCAATATTCTTCAGGATCTTCTCCATCCAACCGGTCCCTTCCCGGCAGGGGCTGCATTGCCCGCAGCTTTCATGCCGGTAGAACCGGGCCAGGGTGAGCGTATTGCGCACCACACACTGATCCTCGTCCAACACGATAAAACCGCCGGAGCCCATAGCCGACCCCTTTGGAAACCCTCCGTCAGCCAGGCTCTCATAATTCATCAGCCGCGTCTCGCCCTTCGCTGTCTTCAATAAAAGATTGGCCGGAAGGATCGGTACGGAAGAGCCGCCCGGTATACACGCTTTCAGCCTTTTGCCATTCGGGATCCCACCGCAATATTCGTCTGAATAAATGAATTCTTCCACAGAAATGGTCATATCGATCTCATAAACCCCCGGCTTATTGATATTACCGCAGGCCGAGATCAGCTTCGTGCCGGTAGACTTGCCTACCCCGATCTTCGCATATTCTTCGCCGCCGATATTCACGATCGGAACGATCGCCGCCAGCGTCTCCACATTGTTGACCACCGTAGGACAGTCCCATACCCCTTTCACAGCAGGGAAAGGAGGCTTGATCCGGTGATTGCCCCGCTTGCCTTCCAACGATTCGATCAGGGCCGTCTCTTCGCCGCAGATATAGGCGCCGGCTCCCCGGTGTACATAGATCTCCAGGTCATAACCCGTCCCCAGGATATTCTTGCCAAGGAAATTATTGGCCCTGGCCTCCTCGATAGCCTGCTCCAGGATATCGGGGATCCAGGCATATTCGCCCCGGATATAAATATAGGTGCTCTTGCTGCCCAGGGCATAAGAAGAGACGATCAGTCCTTCGATCAGCAGGTGGGGAATGAATTCCATCAGGTATCGGTCCTTGAAGGTGCCAGGCTCCGATTCATCCGCATTGCAGACGAGATAACGGGGCACTCCTTCCGGTTTGGCCAGGAAGCTCCATTTCATCCCTGTCGGGAATCCCGCTCCGCCGCGGCCACGAAGTCCGCTCTTCTTTACTTCATCCGTCACCTGATCGGGAGTCATGGTCTTCAGGGCTTTTTCCACGCTCTGGTAACCGCCTTCCCGGCGATATACTTCAAAGCCCCGGATGCCCGGAATATTTACTTTGTCGATCAATAATTTTCTGCCCATGCGATATCTATTTAATCCGGTCTGCCCGGCTTGTCCTTATATAAACCCGGTTTCATGTTAAACTCCATCAGCTGGATCACCAGCTCGCCGCCCCTTCTTCCCTCACTCAATTGTTCGCTGCGGCCGTGCTCCTGCACTCTTCAATGATCTGGTCCACTTTTTCTTTGGTAAGATGCTCCCGGAAATGTTTGCCGAGCTGCATCATGGGCGCATATCCGCAGGCTCCCAGGCACTCGACGGTCTTCAGGGTGAATAACCCGTCAGGCGTAGTCTCTCCCACTCCGATGTTCAGCTTCTGCTTGATATACTCGATGATTGGGTCGCTGCCATTCAGCATACAAGGTCCCGTCTGACAAACCTCGAACAGATACCTCCCCACGGGCTTCAGATTGTACATGGAATAGAAGGTCGCTACCTCATATACTTCGATCGGCTCCAGTTTCAGAAGCGAAGCCACATAGTCCATTGTCTCCGGGCTGAGCCAGCCTCCGAACTCCTCCTGTGCCAGGTGTAATACGGGCAATAAGGCGCTCTTGTGCTTGCCGTCCGGGTAACGGGCGACGATCTCGGTCACCTTCTTTAATTTCTCGTCTGAAAATTTAATCATATCTCAAAAATGTAAAGTCAACAAATCAGGCATCCATTTCTCCCGCAATCAGGTTCAGCGAGCTCATCACAATGATCGCATCACTCAACATCGCCCCCTTGGTCAATTCCGAATAAGCCTGGTAGTAAATGAAACAAGGCCTCCGGAAATGCAGCCGGTAAGGCGTCCTGCCCCCATCGCTGATCAGATAGAATCCCAGTTCCCCATTGCCTCCCTCTACCGACTGATATACCTCCCCGGGAGGAATTTCCGTCTCGCCCATCACGATCTTGAAATGCCAGATCAGCGCCTCCATCTTCGTATAAACATCCTTCTTCTCCGGCAGGTAATATTCCGGCACATTGGCATGAAAGACTTCCGCCTCGGCGCCTGTAAACGTTTTCACCTTGGCATAAGCCTGTTCAATGATCCGCAGCGACTGCCACATCTCCTGGTTACGTACCAGGAATCGGTCATAACAATCACCCGTACTTCCCACCGGTATCTCGAATTCAAAATCTTCATAGCTGGCATAAGGAGTATGTACCCGTACATCATAATCCACACCGGCCGCCCGGAGATTGGGACCGGTAAACCCGTAATTCAACGCCCTTTCCGCACTAATCCCACCCGCTCCAATGGTGCGCTCCATAAAAATACGGTTGCGGGTGAACAGGTTCTCAAATTCTTTCAGCACGTCAGGATACTCCGCCAGGAACCTGTCCAGCTTCTGGAAGGCTGCCGGCGTAAAATTGCGTTCAAATCCGCCGATCCGCCCGATATTCGTCGTAAGGCGGGATCCGCAGATCTCCTCATAGATCTCATAGATCAGCTCCCGGTACTGCATCACGTACAGGAAACCCGTAAAAGCCCCTGAATCCACACCCACCACGGAATTACAGATCAGGTGATCCGAGATCCTGGACAATTCCATGATGATGACGCGCAGGTAATCCACCCTTTTGGGCGTCTTCACCCCCAGCAATTTCTCGCAGGTGATATGCCAGCCCATATTATTGATGGGAGAGGAACAATAGTTCAGCCTGTCCGTCAGCGTCGTGATCTGGAAAAGAGGACGTCGCTCCGCCAGCTTTTCAAAAGCCCGGTGGATATATCCTACCGTCTGCTCCGCAGAGACGATCCTTTCCCCGTCCAGCTCCACGATATTCTGAAACACACCATGCGTCGCAGGATGCGTGGGACCCAGGTTGAGCGTGGTAGTCGTTTTCTCGATGCTGCCTTCCGGTAGTTTTATATGATGCTCGATACTCATTGTTACTATTTTTTTTATGCGACCGCCGAAACGGCCCTCTTTGTTATCAGCTTCGGTGCGCTCTTCAGCATTCATGCGACTCCGTTCATCCGTATCATTGCTTATTGGCGGTGGTCCCATCTGTTCCGGCCGTTGTATCAGTCGCCCAATCCTGCTTCTGCTGCCCCCCGCCAGGCGTTCCGCTCGCAGGAACAGTCGGCTCACTGGCAGATCGCGGCGTCTCTGCAGCCCCATGGTTCGCAGCCAGCGGCAACGGTCCCCGTCCAAACATCGCATCATCCTTATCTACCCGCGTCTGATCTTCCAGCGGAAATTCCTTGCGCATAGGATGATACGTCATCTCATCCACATTCAGGATCCGTTTCAGGTTAGGATGTCCCACGAAATTCACCCCGAAGAAATCAAACGTCTCCCTTTCCATCCAATTCGCCGCAGAATAGAGCTGGGTGGCCGTGAATACATCCGGCTGCGCAATGGGCGTATATACTTTGAAGCGGATACGAATATTGTCGACTAAATTATGCAGGTGGTAAACGACCGCCAGTTCCCTGCCGGGCTGATTGGGATAATGAACGGCGCAGAGATCCGTCAAAAACTGAAAACGCAGCTCCTGGTCATCGAATAGGAATTGCATCACTTTCAGGTTGAGGTCTTTAGGCGCTTCGAACGTCAGCAAACCATAAGGCTCTTCGAAATGGGACAATTCGTCCCCGAATTTAGCGGTCAGCCGCTCTTTAATTGTTGCGTTGGTCAGGCCCATGTTCATTCAATTCTTATTAGGTATGACTATTGAATCCCGTAACTCTGCATTAATTCCTTGTACTGATCTCCTGTTCTCCTGCGCAGACTTTCCTGTCCCACCAGATCCTGTATCCGCATAAAGCCATCCAGGATCGCCTCGGGACGGGGAGGGCAGCCCGGAACATACACATCCACCGGGATCACCTGGTCGATCCCCTGTAACACGGAATACGTATCGAAGATGCCGCCGCTCGAGGCGCAGGCCCCTACAGCCATCACCCAGCGAGGCTCAGCCATCTGCAGGTACACCTGTTTTAAGATCGGTCCCATCTTCTTGGCAATGGTCCCCATCACCATCAGCAGGTCACACTGACGGGGAGAGAATGCCAGCCTTTCCGCGCCAAAACGGGCGAGATCATAATGGGAGGCCATGGTAGCCATGAATTCGATGCCGCAGCAGGAAGTAGCAAAAGGGAGAGGCCAGAGGGAGTTTTTCCTGGCAAGGCCTACCACATTGTTTAAATTGGTAGCGAAGAACCCTTCCCCCGTATAGCCTTCAGGCATATTGGCCAGGCTGATATTGTCTTTCGTATCAGCTTGAATGGGATGAATATTGAACCTTACAGGACGAGCCATATCTTAAAATTTTAAATGCCAATGAAGATTGTGATCAGGACTGTAAACAATTACAGCATGGACCGGGTTCAGACCCGGCTCATATTTAATCCAATCATAATCAGGCTAGCAAATCGTTGATATCCTTTAACTAACAGGATTCCCGGAATATTATTGTCTTCCGGTCCCTACCTCCTGTTACCCTGTTCTTTGCGCGGGCAGGTCAATCTTCCCAATGTAAGGCTCCTTTCTTGATAATATACAGAAAGCCCGCCAGAAAGAAACCTACAAATAATAATACCTCCACGAACCCGGCCCATCCCAAACCGCGGAAATTCACCGCATAGGGATAGAAAAAGATCACTTCCACATCGAACAGGACAAATAAGATAGCTACTAAAAAATATTTGATGGCCATCGGCTGGCGGGCATTACCCACGGCATCGATGCCACTTTCGAAGTTCTGAAGTTTTTCGGCACTCCTGCGCTTGGGTCCCAGCAGGTGGGTAACACCCAGGACCAGCACCACGAATCCAATCGCAAACAGGAATTGAACACCGATCGGAAAATAACTAAAGGAATTGTTTAGATTAGATTCAGTTGAAAGGGTATTGGCTTGTAGTAGAAAGATGTCCATTTTTAAAGAGTTACTGGGTTACTCCCCGCAAAAATAAGCCAGCCATCGGAAATTCCAATTTATTACAATCAAAATCCCAAAATAAAGAAAGCCGCCTCAGTGGGGAAATTACTGAGGCGGCTTTCTTTAGCCCCCTAAAACGCCACAGGCGTTTTGGCCGAAGGCCCATCATTAGACCCGGATCTCAGGCCTGCAGGGCCGAAGATCCGCTCAAAAAGAACGGTCATCTGGCGCCAGCCGCTCTCGGCTTGGCAGGACCAGGTGCAGGCCGGGTGGCCGGCTCAGGTTTTTTCTTCAACATTGTTATTATTTTCGTAGCCGAGGCATTGGTAGGGTCTATTTCCAACACTTTCTCCATATAGTTGATGGCTGTCGGCTTGTCTTTTTTAATGTCATTATAATACCCAGCCAGATAAAAATAAGAATTGAGGATCTGGCTCTTGTATTTGGCGGAATCCGGACTATTGGCGGCTTTTGCCGTCGAATCCAGGCTACGGGCCACCTGGGCCAGCTTGTCATAAGCCTCTACAGCCAGGCCTTGTGAGCTGGTTGAATCATCCTGGGCCTGCTTGCTGCGGGCGCACCAGAGATATCCATAGATCTCAGTAGGATACTTGGATTCATAAATACCGCAGAAAATGCTGTCGGCTGTTTTATAATTCCCGGCCTGATAATTGGCCATACCCCAGGCATACACATCCGTATTGACAGGATTCTTCTTACTGTTATAGACAATAGCCGCCAGTTCCGCCGCAGCCGGCTTATTCCCCAGCTTTTTCACCAGGTCGGTGGCCGATGCAATATATTTGGCCTTGAATTCCGGAAGGGTATCCCTTTGGATAGCCAGCGCATAATCAGCGATCGCTGTCAGCTTGGTAGCGGTATCGGTCGCTTTGGCGCTGATATTGGCGCGTTCCGCATAATCCCCGCCAATAATAGCCGCAGTGTCCTGCTTCTGAAAATAGGTAGTGATGTTTTGTTTGGCGCAAGCCAGGTCCCCCAGCGTGTCGCAGCAATAAGCTATCATTTTGTACAAACGGGGAGGAGCCTTGTCACCCAGTGCAGTGATCATGCCCTGAGCCTTATCTTTTGCTTCCGCAAATTTGGCCTGATTATACAGCTGATCGATCTTGGCGGCATCTACTTCCGGCCCCGGATCGGTATTGGCTATGAACTTGTCGAGATATTCAGCAGCCTTATTCACATCCCGGCTATAATAGTAATAATACAATTCATAATAAGCCGGTGCATAGGCAGGATCCAGCTGTATGGCCCCTTCAAAAGCCTCCAGGAAATACTCCTTATTATTCTGGGTCAGATAGATCTTCCCGATCTTATATTTTGCTTCAGCCCGTTTGGGATCTACTGTCAGCGCCTTCTGGTAAGATTGTACGGCATTTCCCCCGTCGATCAGCTTGCGGTAAGCATCCCCCAGGAGAACATAAGTCTCTGCATTATTGAAATTTTTCGTCTGGGTGGCCAGGGTCAGTTTTTCCACAGCATAAGCCGCATCTCCCGCCTTCGCGTCGATATTGGCATCTCCTACGGCATTTAATACATTGACATCCTTGCCCTTGGTGAGACTGATCGCCGTCTCGAAACGTTGACGGGCATCCGTTGTCTTTCCCTTACGCAGCTCGATATTCCCCATGCCTACCAGCAAGAGAGGGGCATTGCCATTAGACGTCAACGCCTTCGAATAAAGATCTTCCGCCGCAACGGAATCCTTCATATCCAGCATCGTCTGTCCCTGCCAATATACGGCATCAATATTATTGGGATTGGAAGCCAACAATTTATCGAAAACATCCTTTGCACTCTTATACCGTTGATAATAAAGGAACTTTTTCCCCTGATCGACCGTTTGAGCAAATGCCACGTTGCAGAGACTTACAACGCCCGCCACAAGTAAGCTGAATCGCATCTTCTTCATGTACTTTAGCTGTTTAATGTGTGTAAATTTAGAAAAATCTGGTTTATAATTTTTATGAACTATACCTTTAATGAAACCGATTCGATTAATTGTTGATTTGCGTGTCACGTACCTGGAAGGACATTTTCGAAGGCCAGAGATATGCCCGGCTAAAAATTAACTGTCCCCTTTCAAACTGCAGGAAATTTACGAAGTTGTTCCCTACCCCACTGTAATTCTCCTTTAATATGTAATACAAACTCCGCACCAATGGGTATCGCCGCAAGGCAATATTTGCCTGGTAGGGCTTAACATAAGTCTCCCCGAGGCAGCTTACACAGCGCAGGGAGGCGATATTCACTTTTTTCAGGAAACTTACCTGCTTGGGATCGTCCTGATCCCCTATCCAGCTCACCCCTATAAAACCCACAGCCCGGGGATTTGACGCCACATAATTGATCACCTCCTCGCTGGACCTGGCAGCTACCACATTCTTGCCCAGCGGCTGTCCCTTCAAGACCGAATCGATCGCATAACGTACCGTACTCGTAGCAGAAATCCCGTCCATTACCGGCTGGTGCACCTTATCACTGCCGTCCAGCATAGCGTGGATATCCTTTATTTCAAATATGGAATCTTTAGACGTATTGTTTACGATCACCGCGATCGCATCATAAGCCAGCGGCCCCACCGTCGGCGTCAGATGAAAAGAATCTACATAAAACTTCTCCTCGTCCCGGCTGAGCCCCCGGGTAACGATCACCATACGGGTGCTGTCCGTGGCCAGATCACGGAAACATTCCGCTTCCGCCTTATAATGAGGGATGATCTTTACATTGGGAAAAGAAGATTCGAAGACCTGAATCTGCGAATCGATAACGTGACGAAAAGACTCGTCCACACTGATATTAAGCGTGCCGGAAGTAGGCGACTCCTGGGGATTTTTATTCCCATTATTACCACAGCCTCCCAGGAACAGGCAGGCAGTGATCCCGATCAGAAGGCCTTTACCATTACTAAATATATGCCGGAAAGCAACTCGCATCAATGGAAATAGTTTTGTTTGTACCCGCGGTAAATACGAAACCCTCCATATAAAAGGCAGAGACCGGAAAAGCCATACCGGGAAAAATCACTCATCCCAAAATCAAATCCCAGCTTAGGGGCAATTAAAAAGAATACCCCAAACCCGAAGATCATCACACCCATCCCGTAATCAAGGATGGCCCTCCTAAGAGCATAACCCTTTTTTCGCCTGTCCGGAGCCCCATTTTCCATTTTTAACCAGAGTTTTCAGTTGTTGGTCGGGCAAATTAATGAAATAACACCAAAAAGAATCAACCGTGTAAGGTCTATTACTTATTAAATTCTTATTAATATCAAATTTCTTCCCCCCTCGCCCGTTGCTTTCCCTCTCTCACCTGCCTTCTTTTGTCTTCTTCCCGGGACTCATCCCAGCGCTCCTGACGAATCCATTTTCATCTGATAAGATGCCTTCTATTAATCCTTTCCATAAAAATCACTGTTAAAGCCAGCCTAAAGTCCCCCCTTGTATCTTATTTTTGCGCCCATGCACAAAGAAGCTGTGAAGGTTTCCTCCAACAGGACGCCGTCCTTTTTAATGGTCTGTCTCGGCAACATCTGCCGCAGCCCGCTGGCAGAAGGCATCCTGCAGCAAAAAGCCCGGGAGGCCGGCCTCGACTGGGAAGTGGATAGCGCAGGCACCAACGGTTTCCATATCGGAGAAGCCCCCCACCCTCTCTCTCAAAAAGTTGCCGGAAAGAATGGGCTCGATATCAGCCTGCAGCGGGCCCGAAAATTCAAAGCAGATGATTTTCAACGCTTTGACAAGATCTATGCCATGGCAGGAGACGTCATACAGGAAATGCGCCGGATCGCCGGCCGTTCATTCGACCCTTCCAAAGTAGAGCTGCTCCTCAACGAGCTGCATCCCGGCCGCAACGAGGACGTACCCGACCCCTGGTCCGGACCGGAATCCGGCTACCACGAAGTCTACCAAATGATCGACCAGGCCGCCGACAAAATTATTGAGCGTTACGGGGCCCCCTCCGCCCCGGTAAAAAAAGAACAAAAATGAGCAAACCGTCTTTACCGCAAGGCACCCGCGACTTCGGAGCCGCCACCGTCCGCAAGCGAAACTATATCTTCCATACCATCCGCACCGTTTTTGAACGCTACGGCTACCAGCCGCTGGAAACCCCGGCCATGGAACAGCTCGATACCCTAATGGGAAAATATGGAGAAGAAGGAGACCGGCTCATCTTCAAGATCCTCAACAACGGCCTGGGCGACCCCAGGAACATCGACAAAGCCCGCGCCGCCTTCGAGAACGTCTTACAGGGAAAGAACAGCAAAGAGCTCACCGAACGGGCTTTACGTTACGATCTCACTATCCCCTTTGCCCGTTATGTGGCCATGAACCACGGCCAGCTCAGCTTCCCCTTCAAGCGATACCAGATCCAGCCCGTATGGAGAGCAGACCGCCCGCAGAAAGGACGCTACCGCGAATTCTATCAATGCGATGCGGACGTGGTAGGAAGCCCTTCCCTGATCAACGAGGTGGAGCTGGCCGCCATCTACAGCACCGTTTTCAACAAGCTGGGCCTTAGCGTCGATATCAAGGTCAACAACCGGAAGATCCTCGCCGCCCTGGCCGAAATTTGCGGCGGAGCGGATAAAATGACCGATATCACCGTCGCCATCGACAAACTGGACAAAATAGGCCTGGAAAAAGTGAAAGAGGAACTGGCCCAGCGGGAGCTCACCCCCTCTCAGATCGTCCTCATCGAAAAATACCTTAGCCTCGACGGCAGCAACTCCGGCAAACTGGACAAACTAAAAACCCTCTTCGCCGGCAACGACACCGGTTTGAAAGGGATCGAAGAGCTGGAATATCTGCTGGATTATAGTCAGGTTCAGGGATTGCACGCCGGCGGCCAGGTCATCAGCGGCTCCTCCCTCACCATCGACCTCACCCTGGCCCGGGGCCTCAACTACTACACCGGAACCATCTTCGAAGTAAAAGCCAATAACATACAAATGGGCAGCATCGGCGGCGGCGGCCGTTACGACGACCTCACCGGCCTCTTCGGCGTACCCGGCATCCCGGGCGTAGGCATCTCCTTCGGCGTCGACAGGATCTACGATGTCATGGAAGAGCTGCAGCTCTTCCCCGCTGACGTACATATCGGCACGCAGGTATTATTCTTTCACCTGGGAGAGGCGGAATCCAGGGCCGCATTCGGCCTCATGCAGCAGCTCCGCGACAAAGGCATTCGCTGCGAGCTCTACCCCGAACAGGCAAAATTCGACAAGCAGTTCAAATACGCGGAAAAGAAGAACATCCGCTTTGCCGTAATGATCGGCGAGGCGGAGCTGGCCAACAAAACCTGCACGATGAAGGACCTGACCCAACGGTCCCAGGTCACCCTGAGCTTTGAAGAATTACTTCACAAAGCTGCGTTCTGAATTACCTCCATCCCCCGCCCAGCGCCCGATAGAGGTTGATGGTATTCAGGTAAACATTTTTTTTGGCGCCGATCATTTCCAGCTCGGCATCCAGCACACTCCGTTGCGCGGTGATCACTTCGAGGTAAGAAGCCCTGCCGACCACGTAGAGATCACTCGCCACACCCACTGCCTTATTGAGGGCTCCGACCTCTTCCTGCTTCAGCCGGTAGAATTCGCTGTAATTGCCGATACCTTTCAGACTATTGCTCACTTCCCGGAACCCCGTCAGGATCGTCTTCTGATAGGCATAGAGGGCCAGCCTGCCTTCGGCGATCACACGCTCATAGTCTGCACGGATCCCCTGCCTGTTGAAGATGGGCGCGGTCAACCCTCCCGCCAATCCATAAACGAACGAGCCCGCGTTGAAAAGAAAGGCAGTCGCAAAGGCATTGTACCCGGCCGAACCCGACAGCGTCAGCGATGGAAAAAATGCCGCCCTCGCCACACGGATATCCGCATTCATGGCAGTGAGCTCAGCCTCGGCCTCCCTGATATCGGGACGGTTCAGCAGGAGCTGCGAAGGGATGCCTGCAGAAAGTACGCCCGGCGCCTTTAAGGCCGATAAGGAAGAATCACGCCCGACCCGCCGGGAATAAGTTCCATCCAGAAAATTCAGCTGGCTTTCAGCTTCAGCGATCTGCTGCGCCGTAGTATGCAGCAGCCCCTTCGTGTGCAGCAGCTGGGCCTCGAACTGCTGCACGGCCAGCTCGGTAGCCCTTCCCCCCAGCTTCTGTATTTTAACGATCTCCAGGGCATTCTCCTGCAGCCGGATATTCTTTCGCAGAATAGCCTGCTCGTTATCCAGGGTCATCAATTCATAATACAGCGTGGCGATCTCTGCCGTAAGCGCCGTCACGACCATCCGGTAGCCTTCCCGGCTGGCCAGGAGACGGGCATAAGCCGCCCGCTTACGGGTATGCAGCCTTCCCCAAAGGTCCACTTCCCAGGAACTCCTGAACCCTACAAAATAATCAGGGGTCGGGTCCGGAATATGCTGATCCTTCGAAATATCCGGCGACAGGTTGGTATCGAAATTACCCACGCCGTCCATCGTATAGTCGCTATACCGCCTGAGCCCTGCCGTCACTTCCGCATTGACAGAAGGAAATAGCCAGGACCGGCTGTATTTCAGATTGGCGCCGGCGATCTCAACTTTCTGCAGAGCCGACAATATATCAGGATTGGCTGCCAGCGCCGTATCGATCAGCTGCAGCAGGTAGGGATCCGGAAACAAATCCTTCACCGGTAAGGCGGCGATATTGAAAGTATCCGAATGGTCCCCGCCGTTATGCTCCCTGTCGTTATGGCTCCCATCGTTTGTGCGCAGCCCATCGCGGTCAACAGTATCCCTCCCTGATCCTGCGCTATCAGCACCCGCCCCATATCCTGCCGGCAGGCCGGAAGGCTGCCTGATCGTGACAGCCTTATAGTGCGTACATCCGGGGAGTAACATCACCGTTAGGAGCAGGACGGCCGTGACCGGGCTGACGGCTACAGGAACAGGAAGCCTTTTGCGTTTAACCCCCAGGCCGGCGAAGATCACATACAGACCGGGAATAAGGATCAATCCGAAAATAGTGCCGAATAACATACCCCCCGCCGCCGCCGTGCCGATGGACCGGTTGCCGATAGCGCCCGCCCCATCCGCCATACACAAGGGCATAAGGCCCGCGATAAAAGCCAGGGAAGTCATCAGGATAGGCCTTAGCCTCGACCTCGCCCCTTCCACGGCCGCCTGCAGGATAGCAATCCCATCCTTCTGCCGCTGAATGGCGAATTCGACGATCAGGATCGCATTTTTACCCAGCAGCCCGATCAGCATCACCAGCGCGACCTGCGCATAAATATTATTCTCCAGCCCCATTATCTTCAAAAAGAAAAAAGCGCCGAAAATACCCGTCGGCAAAGAAAGAATGACCGGCAGCGGAAGCAGGAAGCTCTCATATTGCGCCGCCAGCAGCAGATAGACGAACAACAGGCAGATAATGAAAATATAAATGGCCTGATTCCCGGAAAGGACCTCCTCCCGGGTCATTCCCGACCATTCGAAACGATAGCCCTTCGGCAGCTTTTCAGCGGCCTTTTTTATAGCATCGATCACATCCCCGCTGCTGTAGCCGGCAGCGGCATCTCCCGTGATCATGGCCGAAGTATACATATTGTAACGGGTCAGTTGCTCAGGACCATGGATCCTATCCATCTTGATGAAGCTGGCAAAAGGCACCATCTCCCCTTTTTCATTCTTCACCTGCAATCGCAGCACATCCTCCGGCCTGGACCTGAATTCCGGGGCGGCCTGCACCATCACTTTGTAAAGCTGACCGAACCGGATAAAATTGGAAGCGTAATAACTGCCCATCAGCGTCTGCAGGGTGGACATGGCCCGGGAGATCGTAATGCCTTTCTGAGCCGCGATCGCCTGATCCACACTGATCATATACTGAGGGAAATTGGGATCGAAAGTGGAGAAAGCCCCGGTGATGGCCGGAGATTCATTCAGCGAATGGATAAATCCGCTGCTGACATCAGCCGTCTTTTGCAGGTCGTCGCTGCCGCTATGGTCCAGCAGGCGTATCTCGAATCCGCTGGCATTCCCGAATCCCGGCACAGTAGGAGGCGGAAAGAACTGGATGTCCGCATCGGCAATGGAATGGGTCTTTTTTTCCAGCTGCTCAATAATTTCCTGCATCGATTCCTTTCGTTCGTCCCAGGGTTTAAGATTGATCATAGCCATTCCATAGGAGGCGCCGGCCACTTCATTTACCAGGCTATAACCCGACAGCGTGGATACCGATTCGATGAATCCCATCGACTTTGTCTGCCGCTGCACCTCGCTCAATACCTGCTCGGTCCGTTCGACAGTAGAACCGGCCGGCGTAGTGACATTGACATAGATCATCCCCTGGTCTTCCGTGGGAATGAAGCCTGACGGAAGAACAAGGTTGATCCCCCAGGCCGCCAGAAAGAAGACTGCCAGCAGCGCGACGGTGACCAGCCTCCTTCCGGCTATAAAATGAATTAGCCGGACATACCGTTTAGACACCGCATCATACCGGAAATTGAAAGCCCGGAACCAGCGTTGCAAAAGTCCTTTCTTCCGGTGGTCTTCCCCCGAATGCCTGAGCATCAGGGCGCAAAGGGCCGGGGTCAGGGTCAGGGCATTGATGCCGGAAATAACGATTGCGATCGCCAGGGTAAGAGAAAATTGCCGGTAAAATACCCCCACAGGTCCGGACAGGAACGCCACCGGTACAAAGACAGCTGACATCACCAGGGTAATAGCCACAATGGCCCCGCTGATCTCTTTCATCGCTGCCAGCGTTGCTTCCATTGGAGCCATATGCTCTTCCTGCATTTTCACATGCACCGCCTCCACCACCACGATGGCATTATCCACCACGATCCCGATAGCCAGCACCAGGGCAAACAGCGTCAGCAGATTGATGGAAAAACCCAGCAGCTGCATAAAGAATAAGGTTCCGATCAACGCCACGGGAACAGCCAGCGCCGGGATCAGCGTCGAACGGAAATCCTGCAAAAAAATAAATACAACGATGAACACCAGTAAAAAAGCTTCGACCAGGGTCTTCAGCACTTCATGAACAGAAGCATCCAGGAACCGGGACACATCGTAGTTGACATTATAGCTCATTCCCGCCGGAAAAGAAGTTTTCTGCAGATCAGCCATCTTTTCCTTGATATGGTTGATGATCTCCCGGGCATTGGACCCCGGCCGCTGCTTGATCATAATGGACGCCGAAGGCTTTCCGTCCGTCTTGGACACCATACTATAGGTCAGGGCCCCAAATTCAATATCAGCCAGTTCATGCAGCTTCAGGACCGTACTGTTGCTGTCGGCCCGTATCACAATATTCTCATACTGCCTGGGCTCGGAGAATTTTCCCGGATAGCGCAGTACATATTGCAGCACCTGCGGCGATTTATCGGAACTCTGCCCCGTCTTGCCGGGCGCCGCCTCCACATTCTGATTACGGATCGCTTCGATAACTTCGTCCGTGGAGACATGATAGGCAGCCATACGGTCGGGCTTAAGCCATACCCGCATGGAATATTCTTTCGCACCCATGATCTCCACTAACCCTACGCCTTCGATACGTTTCAGCTCCTGGAGTATATTGATGTCCGTGAAATTGTAAATGAATTTTTCATCCAGCGTGCTGTCCTCGCTCATGATATTCAGATACATCAGCATGCTGTTGACCTC
Source organism: Chitinophagales bacterium (assembly GCA_015655015.1). Taxonomy (GTDB): domain Bacteria; phylum Bacteroidota; class Bacteroidia; order Chitinophagales; family Chitinophagaceae; genus Puia. The sequence goes on from JAATFV010000253.1 coordinate 35,388, forward strand.
TTTCTCCGTAGAGACACCCGCCCGTATCACCTCTTCCGGCAGCTCGTCGATGACGGTAGCGACACGGTTCTGCACGCCAACGGCCGCCTGGTCAGGGTCCACACCGACATTGAAATAGATCTCAATAACGGTAAGCCCGTCATTGCTGCACACCGTCGACATATAGTTCATCCCCGGCACCCCGTTGATGGCCCTCTCCAGGGGAGTAGCCACAGCTTTGGCGCACACCTCCGCGTTAGCGCCCGTATAGTTGGCAGTGACAGTCACCGAAGGAGGAACAATATCCGGGAACTGCGTCACCGGCAGCGTAAAGAGCGACAATATTCCTAATAAGACAATGATCAAAGAAATGACCAGCGACAGCACCGGTCGCTTAATGAATAGGTTGAACATGATAAGTGTTGTTATGGGTTCATCCGGATAATTTTTTCTGACGGATGGCAGTTCACAGGGATCAGCGTTATTTCATCGCAACGATCCCATCGGCTGTGACCGGCCTGGGCCTGATCACCATCCCGTCTTTCACCCGCTGGACGCCTTCATAAAGGATCCTGTCCCCGGCGTTCAGCCCCTCCCTGACAATATAATAATGAGAAAACCGGGTAATGGGCACAAAAGACTGCATGTGAAGCTTGTTATCCCGTCCAACCACATACACATAATTTTTGTCCTGGATATCGAATACGGATTTCTGCGGAACGAGGAGAACGTTCTCCGCCTTCGTGGAAAGGAATAATTTGCCGGTGGCTCCATGCCGCAACAGCTTTCCGGGGTTGGGAAACCGGGCCCTGAAATCGATAGACCCTGTGTTTTGTTTGATCTCGCCCTCTACCGTCTCGATCTTCCCGGGAAAGGAATAATTGCTCCCGTCCGCCAGTACCAGCTTCACATCATCGCCGCCCTCCGGTGTCGTAACCTGCCGGGTACGCTCATATTGGAGGTATTCATTCTCAGGGCGGCTGAAATAGGCATAGATCGAGCTGATATCGGAAAGACTGGTCAGCAGATTGCCCTCATCGATCAGGCTGCCGGCCTTCAGGGGAATGCGATCGATGATACCGTCGAAAGGAGCGCGTATGGAAGTATAGGAAAGATGATTTTCTGCGCTCTGTACAGCAGACCTCTCCTCTTCGATGCTGGCCTTGTCTGCGGCCAGCTTGGATTTGGCCACCTCCAGCTCGGAGGCGGAAATGACATTCCTGTCCACCAGCAGTTTGACCCGCTCCATTTCCACCTCAGTGGACCTGGCATCGGCTATCGCGTTTGTCAGGGCAGCCTTCGCCCTGGATAACGCCACTTTATATTCTTCATCATTGATCTTGAAAAGGAGCTGCCCTTTCCTGACCGGCCTTCCTTCATCTACATAGATCTCTTCCAGGAATCCCTTCACCCGGGCCCTTATCTCTATATTTTTCACCGCCTGTATATCGGCCACATAAGCGGTCTGAAGAACCGTGTCCTTACGCTGAAGGGTCACTACCGGTAATTGCAGGGTATCTTCCTGGATGCCGCCCGGCTGGCCATAAGAAGAGCATCCGGATTGTAAAAAGCCCGTGACGACAGCCAGTAGACCGGCTATCGGTATAAATTTTATCATAAAATGTTCCTTGAGTTCAAAAAAATAAATATTGCCGCTATAGGAATAGCAATGCAATCGTTGATGGCGCAGCAGATAAGATGCGCTGTATGGTCAGGCGCACCAATGACTCAGGGAACATTCCTAGAAGGGATTCAGCCGGAAGAGAAAATTATAATAAGAAGGAAGGGAAGCTTTTCGGATGAGGTAATTGCCGTAAAGCACCGGCGCCGGCTTGAAGAAAGACACCATGCCGAAGACCGACTGCATGCGGGCCTGGATGTTTAAGGAGAGCGACCGGGTTAAAAAGTAATGATGCCGTCCCTTGATCCGCAGGGGAGCCTTGCTCTCGCCGTCATCATCGTCCTGGAACTGCTGAATAAGGAAATCCAGCAGGGTACTGCCTCCCGCATGGGTTTCCCTTTCGGTCAACCCCGCCGTACGGCCTTCTCCCGAAAGATCACCTGCACTAAAGCAGAACATCGTATTCAGAAGGCAAAAAGCCGTGAATATGTAAATTCCTTTTTTCAACATAGCCGGTACGCAAATGTAAAAAAAAAAATTCAGCGGTCCGAATCAGGAGACCGGCAATTCCCTTATATTACAATAACCATTCATTCGTTCACCCCACTCTCATCAATCAACTTATCTGCCATGAAAAATATACTGCTGCTGATAACATTCCCCCTGGTGATCCTGGGTTTCTTCAACCTCCGGCCTGTCGGAAAAACATCATCCTCCATCACTGAATCGCTCTCCATCACCGATCTGAAAAAAAGCACACTCTCCTGCGGTGTTATCTCCCCGGAAGACATCCATTCCGCCGCCGACGGAAAGTTCATCGGCCCGCTCTCCGGCTGGGGACATTATTCTTATCCTATTTCAACCAATAACGACAGCACCCGATATTATTTTGATCAGGGCCTGACAATGTACTACAGCTATCATATGCGGGAATCCGTTGCTTCCTTCAAAGAAGCAGCCCGTCTTGACCCCGGCTGCGCGATGGCTTATTGGGGCCAGGCCCTGGCAATGGGGCCCTATTATAATGCAGCTTATGGTTACAAAATGCCCGGGAAAATACCAGCCATATTGGAATTAATGAATCAGCACATCAGCAAGGCTTCCGCTAAAGAAAAAAAACTCATAGAAGCCATGGGCCGCAGGTATTCCCCTGACACCGCTGATCAGCAAAGAACGGCTTTGAATAGAGCCTATGCGCAGGGGCTAAAAGAACTGATTACCCAATATCCCGCCGACCCGGATATCACAGCCCTTTACATAGACGCGGTGATGCTGGAACATGCATGGGATTTCTGGAATAATGACGGAAGCCCAAAAGAATGGACAACGGAATTAACTACACTTTGCGAAGACCTCCTGAAAAAAAGCCCCAATCATCCGGCTGCCTTGCACTATTATATTCATCTGACGGAAGCCTCCCGTCACCCGGATATTGCATTTCACAATGCGGAGGCCCTAAAAAGACTTTTCCCCGGAGTGCCACATATGGTGCATATGTCCAGTCACGAATACGAAAGGACCGGCTTGTATGCCCAGGGGGTCGAAGCGAATGACAAAGCGGATAATGCCCTCGGAGGGTACGATTCCCTGGCAAAAAACCTTTCTCTCAACCGTCATAGCTCACACTATTATGCCGTGCAGGCTTATTGCGCCCTGAGCGGAGGCATGTATCAAAAGGCCGTGCAGGCTGCCTCACACTGCCGCAACAGCGTCATCCCCTCTTATGAAAAAACCTACGAGCAGTCCCTATACATGTTCCCTTCTCTTGTCCTCGTGCGTTTGGGTAAATGGGAAGAGATCCTGAAGGACAGTACGGAACCCGATTCGCAATGGCCCTACGCCAGCGTCCTCTATCATTTTGCCAGGGGGCTCGCCTTTGTTTATACCGGTCATCCCGATGCCGCCGCCGCACAGCTTTCCCGGCTGCGCGAAAAAGCAAAAGACCCTTCGCTCCTGGTAAGGAATATTCCCTTCAATACCTTTTTGCAGGGAGCCTCCATAGCCGAAGGAATTTTAAACGGCGCCCTTTTATTCTCTCAGCAGAAATACGATACCGCTATCAACAGCTTTAAAAAGGCAATAAGGATAGAAGAAGGCCTGATCTATCAGGAGCCCAGGGATTGGATGATCCCTGCCCGGCAGTTTTTAGGGGCCTGCCTCCTTAAAATAGGCAGGCCCTCTGTGGCCGAAAAAGTTTACCGGGAGGACCTTGTTTACAATCCCGGCAACGGATGGTCCTTACTGGGACTCTGTAACAGCCTCCACGCCCGGCACAAAGACACAGAGATAGCTCCCTATAAAGCCGGATACCTGCGGGCCTTTTCACAGGCGGACCGTGTGCCCGCAGGTTCTGTCTTTATGGAATGATCCCAGCATCTGTCATTTCCTTTTTCTCCTGATCAATAATACGATCCCGCAAGCAAGCAGTATGCCCGGTAATACCCACAGGAAAATCAGTTTCAGCCTGTCTACCGCATCGGTAGACACAGTTACACGTTTGTCCTTTGCATCGGGACGTGAAGTATCGATAGGAAAATCCCCATAGCTGAGCCAGCTGAAGAGAGCGGTATTGAAGCCAAAATTGGCCGTGCGTATATTAGACCGGTTCAGCTCTATATTGCTCATGAAATCTGCATCGCCTGCCACTACGATCCGTTGTTCCTTTCCGTTGATTTGGCGTGTCAGGCTCACGGCTGTTGTCACAGGACCTCTTGTATCTCCATCCGCCGCGGAAAAAAATACGGTGCCGGTAAAGGCAGATCGTTTTTCGCCGGCTACCCCGGCAGCAGGTTCTGAACCCTGCTCAGCGACGGCAGGTTTCTCTTTTTTCACCAGTTTCATCCCCTCTTGCCGGGCTGATCCCGAAGACCGGGAAGAATCGCCCGGAGCTGGGGAACCGTCCTGCGAAGCCTGCCTCTTTGCCGTTGGCGCACTCCGTAGTTTCGCGAACAGCTCCGCCATCTTTTGTTTTTTTTCATCGGGTGTGCCCGCCCCGGTCATGATCCCATTGATCACAGTCCGTATAGAGTCCGATCGCTTTTTCATTTCTTCCGGTAGTGGCTTGCCAGCCGGACGGACCATGCCCCGCGCCATCATCCCGACTTGAGAGGCTACAGGCGTCGTCGCAGCGTTGCCCCTTTCGGAGGCATCTGCCGTGTTTACCATATCCAGGTCCAGTTTGTTCTTTTTATTCCAGCTCAGCTTGCTGTCTGTCCGTAACAGGGGCTCGACCGTAAAATCGCCGCCGCTGCCATAAGTCAATCCGGCAACACCCGGCATCGATACCTTCTGGCTGTCCTCCTTGCTTTTAGCTACGGTCTTCGTAAAACCGGCTGCCATGCTGGTCAGCTCAGGCGTTACGAGATCGGGCGCAAACTGCTGGCTTTGTTGCACCACCTGCCCTTCCATGAGCTGAACACCCAGGGTCTGTAACAAGGGATTCAATACTGACTGGCGGCCTGGTTCACCGGCAATCAGCAGGTTCCCCCCTCCGTCGATATAGGCTTTTATCTTCGCCATCGTCACCGGGCTGAAAGATACTTTGGGGTCGGCTATTACCAGCGTAGAAATATCGGCGGGTATACCACGGGTATCCAGTGTGATCGTGTCCACATCAAAACCCTGGTTGACCAGTGAGTAGCGGAAAGTGCTCAGATTAGTCAGCGCCTTGTAGTCCCTGTCACCCATTTTATCGATGCTCCTTTCGAGATCACCGGTCAAAAAAGCAACCCTGGGCAACCTGGCCTGCTGCAGGCGTTTGAATGCGGCAGATACTTCCGTCTCACCGGGCCATACCATCTGGTCATCAAATACACGCAGGAAGGTAGTCCGGTCTTTATACTTCAGCTGCATCACATACCGGTTCATCTCGGGGCGCAGGTCGATGGTCTTGCGTATCTCTTCCGGCGTTCTGAACATAGCCAATTTCATGCCCATGCTCTTGCTGTATTGTTCCGCCAGCTCCTTTGTACTCTTGCCGGGATACAGCTTCGACATATAGGACGCACCCAGCGCGCTGTCATAATACTCTACATAGTGCAACCTGATGTTGGTCTTGAAACGCATGTAAGGCTCCCAACGCGCCAGGTCCTGGTTGCGCTGTGCCGGAAAACCCATATAGGAAAATCTGTCCAGCAGGTTATTGTATGCTGTCACTTCCAGGGGCTCCTCGCCAAAGTCCTTAATGATCTTTTGCGCATTAGGCGTCAGCGTGCGTGACTTATTAGCAGTCAGATCAAGATAACCGGTGAGTACAGGCAGCGAAAAAACATACCCGATCAGCAATGCGGAAGCCACGATGGCCACATACCGGCCGGCCTTTACCCAAACAGGCTTCGACTCCATGCCGGCCTTTATCTTATAAATGGTAAGGCCAAGAAATATATACACGATCACCCCAAAATACAATACGTCCCTGGTCGTGATAAGGCCTACCAGCATTTTTTCCGCACGCCCGTTCAGCGAAAGGAAATAGGTAAGGTCTCTCACAAAATCGATATCCTGCCAGAGGGTGCCGATATAACTGAGTATGCCGATCATAACGAATGTGCATACTGCCGCCACAACCTGGTAAGTAGTGAGACTGGACATAAAAAGACCAATGGCCGAATAAGCGCACAACAGCAGATAAAAGCCAATGGCCCCCGACAGCAAAAGACCGCCGTCAGCATTTTTGATATGCACCATTCCGGCGATCATGAACACGCTGATGATCGCCACCAGCAGCAGATTGTAGATCAGCATGGCGAGGTATTTGCCAAAGACGATCTCCCGCACCCGGATGGGAGAAGAATACAACAGCTTGATCGTGCCGCTGCTGGTCTCCCGGCTGATAAGCCCCATGGTGAGCAGGGGAATGAACAGATACAGCTTTTGCATGACACTGCTGAACAACCCGCCCTGTCCCGTAAAGATACGTTCAGTGAGACGGGTCATGTATTGTAACCCGATCCCGGCGAGCTCCTGCGTCCGGGCCTGGCTTTCCAGCACGGCGAAATAGGTAATTCCGCATTGTATGAGAAACACGATCAATAAAAACCATGCGATCGGCGAATAAAACAGCGTACGCAACTCCGTCTTTGCTATTCTGATGATTGTCTTCATGGAGTATACTATTGTTGAGATTGTTTTTGGGAGAGTTGTTTGAATATTTCATCGATCGCGCTCTTGTCGAGGCTCAGCTCACGCAATCGCCAGCCGTTCTGTACGCCGGTGACGATCATTCTTTCCGAGATCTCCGGATCACCGCTGAAATAAACGCGCGCCTGCCTTTCTGTGAGCCAATCCACCCTGGTCACACCGGTTATGGCCAGCAGCTCGGCCTCCGAAGGAGGATTTTCCATGTGCATGAGCATGCTGTGCGGTTCCACATAATTATTGAAGGCGTCCATCGTATCGGAAAAAACGATCCGGCCGCTTTCGATCATTCGGATCTCCTTGCACAGCACCTGTACTTCGGAGAGGATATGAGACGAGAAAATAACCGCCCGGTCGATCGCAATCTCTTTGATCAATGCTCTTACTTCGATGATCTGGTTGGGATCCAATCCGTTAGTTGGCTCGTCCAGCACCACCACTCTCGGCCGGTGAACGATGGCCTGCGCAATACCTACCCGTTGGCGATAGCCGCCGGAAAGATTACGGATCAGCCTGCTGCTGAAATGATCGATACCGCAACGTTCTTTCGCCTCTTTAATGGCACGTTTCATTTTCTCTTTTGGCATCAGCCTTAACCCTGCGCAATAATGGAGGTATTCATCCACCGTCAGGTCCATATACAAGGGTGGGTTTTGCGGCAGAAATCCGATCTCCATCTTGGCAAGCCGGGGCTCTTCCTGCATATTGATGCCGTTGATGAATACATTGCCTTCCGTCTGGTTGAGGGCGCCGCAGAGTATATTCATCGTTGTGGACTTGCCGGCGCCATTGGAGCCCAGCAGGCCGACGATACCGCTCTGATCGATCTCGATATTGATGTCTCGGATGGCCCAGGAGCTGCTGTACTTGTGCGACAAGTGCTCAATTTTTACGATACTGGTCATGATAAATAGTATGTGCTGTTTGGTGATCAGGGATTGTTTTTCATATCGGGATTGCCGTCGGTGATAACACGGGGCAGCAGCATGACAAGGCGGTTGGGCTGATTGAGCGTGTATACGGTATTAGGTCCGCTGACATTATAGATAGTATGTGTAAAGGTGATACCGGCATAGAGCGGATCGACGGAAAGCCGGCGCATATCGAACCAGCGATATCCTTCGAGGGCGAACTCACGGGTACGTTCGTCGATGATAAATTTTACCAGCGCCGTCTGGTCGCCCGCCGTAACGGCAGGCACCACGGCATCCGCCGGCGGCATCCTGTTCATACGCAGCGTTTGCACGTCGGACACGGCTCCCCCCAGGTCGCCCGTCCTCGCCTTGCATTCCGCACTGAGCAGGTATAGTTCGGAGAGCTGCAGCCCCCACCGGGAGTATTTCACCCCATATTTGCGGATCCGTCCCGATGGGTTGACGGTATTATCCATGTTCGTGGCTGAATAAAACTGCAGCCGTAAATCGGTAGGGCCATAGAGGGCCTGGGTCTGTGGAGTGAGCACCAGCCCGTCATTACCCGTATAGTTGCCGCCGTAGGCGCCGGTAAAGAACACCTTTGATACTACCGCCTCATGAATGTCATTCTGCAAATTGCCGGGCGAGTTGACAGGACCCACATTCACATCGATCGGCAAGAAGGCGCCCCCCGTAGCCAGCGTCTGGTTATAATTATACAGCGATACCTGGCCATTAGCCGCCACATCCGTCAATGCTGCTTTCAGCAAGGGCAGGGCGTCGGTATACCGTCCCATGAACAAATACACTTTGCCCAGGAACCCTTCGACGGCAGGTTTGGACCATCGTGTCACGATCACCGGCTGCTGGGGGATGGATGTCAGCGCATCGGTCAGATCTTTTATGATAAGATCATAGGTATCCTGGACAGTGCCCCTCGGGAAGGACGTAACACTAACGTCTGCCACGGTGATCAGCGGAAAACCGGGATCGGTGGCGGCGGTTGCCGCGACATAAGGTTTGCAGTAATAATTGGCCATCGTCCAGTTGGACCAGGCGCGGGTAGCCAGGGCCTCCGCGCGCAGCGCCCTTTTCTGGACATCCGTTCCCCCCGTGGAATTCAATACTTCATTGATCACCTTGTTGATCTGGTAAATTTCCGTGAGGTGATTGCGCAGCGTAAAGGGAGTCACATCCGAAGTAGGATAAATGGAATCTTTCCACATAAAGAACCGGTCCCGGTAATCACGCGAACCTTTATTGATAAAATAATTGCCTTCCGCGGCAATCTCGTCCCCCATGAGCTGTACCTCCGACCAGCCGCCGACACTGCCGGTATTATAAAGGGAGGGGTCATTCATGATCTTGTCATAGTCGTCCGTAGTCTTAGCCACCTGGCTGCCCAGGGGGACGATCTCCAGCCAGCTTTTTTTACAGGAGGCCAGCAGGCAGGTCAGGATGATAGCGAAAATTATATTTTTCTTCATTGTTGTCTGATTAAGGTTGAATTAAAAAGTGAGGTTCATACCGAAACTATAACCATGTCCCGGTTTAGCCGCCCCGGGGCCTCGTACCGACTCGGGGTCGATGCCCACTTTATTCTTTGTCCAAAGGAGATAATTATTGGTTTGTACGAAAAAGTTAGCTCTCTGTATTCGCAGGTAACGCGCCGCGCTGCCAGGCAGGTTATAAGACAGGGTAACATCGCGTAATTTTATAAAGGAAGAGCTGATCACATTGATATCCGCCGATGTGTAATAAGCCGTACTCCTGCGGTTGAAATTGGTAGAGCCATTGGCTACATACGACGGTATATTGGTAACCGCTTCATCGCCGGGTTTCTTCCAGCGATTGAGGAAATAATTCTGGATATTGGGGCTGCTCAGGGAAGTGGATGTGGAAAGCCGGCCGGAGAAAAAGCCGTCCACGTCCCTGCGCATAACGGCCCCCATGGAATAGACCGCATTCATGGAAAGACTGAAACCTTTATAGGAGAAGGTATTCGTCATACCGCCGAACACGGGAGGCCGGGTAGTGCCCATATATTTCAGATCGGCCACCTGCGCGATATTGGGGGCTTTGGTAACGGTTTTGTTGGCCAGGTAGATCTGGGGGTCTCCAAGGTTGTCCAGCCCTGCGAAACGATAGGCAAAGAGCGGGCTGGTATTATACCCCGCAATATTACTAATGCCCCCGACATAAAAGCTGGCGGTATTGAGAAGGGGATTGAGCTTGCTGTAAGAGACCAGCTTGTTATTATTATAGGTAAAGGTCATTGTAGTGATCCAGGCAAAATCCTTTGTCCGGATATTCTCCGAACGCAGGGTAACTTCGATGCCTTTATTGACCAGCCTTCCGACATTACCCGTGAGAGAAGTAAGACCTGTCCAGGGGTTCAACGGAGTACTGCCGATCAGATCGGTGGTATTCTTCTGGTAAACATCGATGCCGCCGCTGAGCCTCCTTTTGAGTATCGAAAAATCCAGCCCGATATTGGTCACATGCGTAACTTCCCAGGACAACGTAGTGTTGGCAACGCCCGAGAGGGTCAGGGCATTGCCCGCGATGGCGTTGGCGTTGTTGGAAGTGGTCACCGAGCTGAAAACGTCATCCAGCGCTGCTGCCCCTACATAAGGGGAGTTGCCGGTGATCCCGTGTGTGACCCTCAGGCTGAGATCATTCACCCATTTTACCGGCAGCAGGAACCGTTCTTTCGCGAGCTGCCATCTTCCTCCCAGGCTGTAGCTGGGTTTGTTCTGACTCGCCAGGTCCTTACCAAACTGGTTGCTATAGTCCTGCCGGATGCTGGCGTCGATATTATATTTACCGCTGATGCTGTAGCTGCCAAGACCGAAATAGGAAATGAACCGGGAATAAGTCTGGGATAGCTGAAACGGCTGGGACAACGAGCCATAACCGGTCACCGTTCCGGACACTCCGGCCCCTAACCGGGCATAATCGATTAAGGAATAGGTCCCGAGCGCTTCGTTATACCCTTGCAGCGTGTTGCTGGTCCGGTAAGTATATCCTTCCTGAACATCATTACCAGCCTGCAGGGTGAGGTGATCACGGCCCCTTCTCGGGGACGCGTCATATACCAGCTGGTTACGGACTGTCCAGTTGCGCTGGTTATTATGCCCATCCTGATAGGCGCCGCCGGTCGTCGGCAGGTTATAGATTGGCGTAGAGCTGGAAGTAGGCGCCACCGTAAGGCCGACGATTTGTTTACGCTGGCTGATCGTCCTGTTGTCCGTGAAATAGATCGCCGTTCCCGGGGCCGTCTGGTAGCCGTAGGTGCCTACAAAGCTGAGCCCCTTCCACAATTTCAGGGTCGCATTGGAGGTGACGTTGACATTCAGGTTATTGGAACTGCTATGCGCCAGGTTGATCTCATCCAGCGGGGTATAGTCGAGGTTGATGCGGCTTCTGGACTGATAATTCTGACGTACCGAATCGGAGTAACCGGTCAGGTAATCCATCATGATATTGTGTCCTGAAGCGTCCCGGAACAGCTGGTAAGGCAGGAAGCTGGTACTGACAACTGGATAGTTTTTGCCCGAACTGACGGTATTGATAAGGGAGGTATTCACCGTGATCTTCAGCCGGCTGCCGGCCGTGATGCTTTGAGACACGTTGAGCCGGTAGGAATTATTGCGCTGTCCGGGCGTTGAGCTTTGTGTGCCGCTATAACCCAGCGAGGCGTAAAAAGAATACAAGCTATTGCCGCCGGATGCGGAAATAGTGTGGTTGTCGATGATCGTCGGGCGATAAAAAATGCTTTTGATCTGCCCTAAATTATTGATCGATGCGAGACTGTCCAGCCGTTGATTGGCCACGGCCGCCGAAATACGGCCCCTGCTCTGATCATATAAGATCTGTTCATGAGGCGCCAGTCCGCTGGTGCTGACGGAGGAAAATGGATAGGCTACCGGATCAAAGATCTCTTTTGCGGACTGTATGAACTGTTGGCTGCTCATCATCTTCCCATAGGAGAAATCAGGCAGGGGCGTATAATTTATAAAACCGCTATAGCTGATATTCAGCCGCTGGTTCCTTTCACCGGATTTGGTGGTGATAACGATGACGCCGTTGGCAGCCCGGGCGCCCCAAATGGCCGCGGCTGCGGCATCCTTCAGTACGGTGATGTCTTCCACGTCGTCCAGGTTGACCGCGCTGAACTCGCTGATGATAACGCCGTTGACTACATATAACGGATCAGGAGGTAATGCCGCGGAGGTGTACCCCCGGATGAGGCTTTTGCGCGTCGTTACACCATTACCGTTGGTGTTCGCGTTGGTATTATTGGCGCCGACGGCTATCTGCAAACCGGCCACCTGGCCTTCCAGCCTTCCGATGAGGTCCATGGTGCTGGTGCGTTCTTTAAAAGTCTGCATATCCGGTTTGCCAAAGGAGCCCGTAGCCCTCTCTTTATCCAACAGCTGGAAACCGGTATTATAGACGGTTACGCCATCTAATTTTACGACCCTGGGTTTCAGGTACACGGTCATAAAACTTCTTGTATTGGCGCGGACAGTAACCGGTTCATAATTGATCGTGCTGAACAGCAGGGAATCTCCTTCGTTTATATTTTTAAATAAGAACTCTCCCTGGGAGTTGGTCATGGTGATTGTGTGGGTGGCCCGTGAAAAAACAGTCACGCCGGCAATCGGATTTTGTTTTTCATCTTTTACCACCCCATGCACATCGGCCGGCAGTTGAACGGTAAAGTCAAAGACGCGCGTAGATTTGCCCGGCGCATTCGGTGTTATTGTCCTTTTGCTGACAAATACGGTGTTCATCTGTATCTCAAAGTCGAGAGGCTGCCCTGCAAAAACGTCCTGGAGCGCCAGCACGAGCGGGGCTTTGCTGAAATTGACACTGATGGGAGCTGCATCTTTGAGATCCTCATTCCTGTAAAAAAAACGATAGCCTGTCTGTTGACTGATGATGGTCAACACCCGTTCGATGGGCACCCGCGAACCACTAAAGGTGACTGTCTGCGCTACGGTCCTGGCGCTTCCTTGCAGCACCAGCGTAAGCAGGAGAATAGTAGTTAATTTCATCACTAGCAATGTTTTGGTTAATTCCCGCCCCTTCATCCGGCAGGGACGAAGAAAGGAGGGGCGAAGACGCGTAATTTGCATACCTTTGCCTGGTTTAAGTTTGATTAATAAGCAGTTATTCTATCTCTGTTTCTTGTTAACTTAAATGCAAACCGGGAGTAGGACGCCAATCTTGACACCCGGTTTTTTATTTTCAGCCAACAATGTCTTTAAGGAAGAATGATGAGTTTCTTTTCTTTTTCTATCCGATAATGTATTCTTGTTTTTGTCAATCCTTTTAATACCTGGTCCAGCGTCAGCGAGCGGTCGATCTCCCCGCTGAAACTGCCTGTAGGCATAGCACCCCGATATTCCACCTCTATATCATACCAGCGGGCTATTTGCCGCATCACTGCATCGAGGCTGGAATTGTGGAAAGAAAAGGCGCCGTTCTTCCAGGCTATCGCCTGGTTCACATCCGCATCCCCGATCAGGGCAAGCGAGCCGTCCGCCGGTGATACCTGTGCCTGCTGACCCGGGCTCAGCAGTTGTGACAACCCGCCGGAGCTGACTTTGACGGCTCCTTCCAGCAAGGTGGTTTTGATGCCTGCCTCATCGCCATAGGCATTAATATTGAAGAAGGTGCCCAGGACTTCCACTTCGGTACGGTCATTGACCTTCACCCTGAACGGCAGGTGGGCATTCCGGCTTACTTCAAAACAGGCTTCACCCGTTATCTCCACCTTTCTTTCGCCGCCGGTGAACGCTACAGGATATCTGAGGCTGCTGGCCGCATTTAGCCAGACCTTTGTTCCTTCCGGTAATATCAATTGAAACTGCCGCCCGCGCGGCGTACTGATCGTATTGTAGACGGTTGTCTCTTCCCCGTGCCGGTTATGGGTCTTATTATATACGAGACTGCCATTCTGTATTTTCACTTCTGCATTGCCCTGCATCGCCACCATTCCATTTTGCAGACTATCCAGCGATATCTGCCTTCCGTCGGATAGGGTTAGCAGCGCGCCTGCTTTGCCCGGGTTTATATCGTTGTGCGCAACGATCCCCGCAACGGGCGGCGATGGAACACGGTGAGTAAAAAAATAAGCGCCGGCCGACAGGCAGATCAGCAACACAGCCGCGGCAGCCCAACGCCCCGCCCTGAGAAAATGTACCCGATGCGCCGCAGGCCGATAGGAAGAGGCCGGTGTTTCCTGCCGGATACTCACTGACTCCCCCCCAATGCTGCTCAACAACCGTTGTTCTATCGCGTCTTCTATGCTCTTCTTCTGATCGTCAAAGTCTGCCAGTGCATCGGTACGCCGGTATTCCAGGATGGCGAGGAACCGTACTACAAACTCCGTTTCAGCCGGAGTGGTAGTCCCACTATTATACCTCGACAGTAATTCAAAAAAATAGGTTTTGTCCTTTTCTGAAGGATACATGATAAGGCATTTTAGTAGTATAGTCAGTAAAAAAGGAAAGGTTTCCCGACCTGCCCGGCTTTTTTTCAAAAAAAATAATAGCTACTTCTTAAATGGCAATTTTTGCAGCAGGATAAGTAATGAAAGAAGGTGTCCGTAATGCGCTCGCAGGTATTGAATGGATAGGCTTAGCTGGTTTTGTACCGTCTTGCGGGAAATCTGCAGGTCCTGGGCTATTTCATCCGTGGTAAGATGCTCGAAATAATACTTTACAAATATCTCTCGTCTTTTCTCCGGCAGCACTTCTATCCAGGAAGAAACAAGATCGATAAGGTCCTTTTCACGGATAGCGAGGTCGGCTTCATAAAAAGATTGCCGGGGGTTTTCCAGCAGGTCGAAGAAAAAATGATCCTTTTTCTGGATCAGGGCATTGATGACACGGTAGTTGACCGCTTTATTTACGTAGGCGGGTAAATACGTTATGGTCAGCTCCTGCCGGCGGCGCCAGAGGTCAAGAAAGATATCATGGACCATTTCTTTAGCCAATTCTGTATCACCCAATTTTTTACTGGCGGTCAAATACGTTTTCTCCCAATATTTATGATATAATTTTCCAAAGGCATCCTCGGAGCCTATAGCCATTTGACTTAACAGTTCCTGGTCATTATATATCGGGTTGTCTATCACACACAAATAACTTTAGAGAATATTGCCAAAGCATAAATTTAATGAAAAAATAATTAAACCTTCTTTAACGCCCGCAGGCCGCGCCATTCCGTGGTAATTCCCCTTTTTACCGTACTTTCATATCGCCCTCCTAAAGGGTTAACTTTTATGAAAAAGCACCTTTCCTTTTGGTTGCTCCTCAGCAGCTTCATCGGCCTTCATAGTTTCGCACAGGACAACCCGCTCTTCAGGCATCTTCCTCCGGATGCCGCCAGCGTCTACCAGGTCAATATTCCCGCCCTGGTCTCCAAGCTTAACTGGCAGGACCTTATAGGGAAGCTGCCCATGAATCCAAAAGACAATAAATCCGGCCATATGTTGGAGATGATGAAGAACCCTTTTTCAACAGGCATCAACATCACAAAAGATTTCTTTGTCACAGAGACCGATAAAGGCAACCCCGATAGCGCTGCCTATACCACTATTATCTTCCACCTGGCAGACTCCGCGAAATTCGTGGCTTTCCTGAGCCAGCAGGAACAAGGACTTCGCTTCTTCCCCTATCCCAATAAAGGCCGCGCAGCCGGAAAAGACAAATACGGTGTCGCCTGGGATAAAGAGGTTGCCGTGATAACGATCATCAAGCCCGGTGCCGGAGAGCAGCTATCGTCATCCAAAAGCGCTCCACAGGCCAGGCCGCGGTTTCCGGCCGGCAATTATACCGTCCTGGCCGCTAAAAGGAGCTTTGCTGCGCTGAAAGGTTTTGACCGTTCTGTATATACTACCGACACGGAATTCAAAGCCGGGTTCTCTGACGATGCCGATATGCACATGTGGGCCCCGCGGGGTGCAGGCATTTCCATGCTGGCAAAGAATATAATGAAAAAAGGCCGCGGCAAAGACCCCGGTTTTTCCAAAGCCATGGCCGCTGTATATCAATCAAAGGCTCATACCCTGACGGCGCTGCGATTTGAAGCGGGAAAGATCACCATAAAAAGTACCACCGCCTATCCGCCGGACTCGCTGGCTTTCTACGCAAAATTTGCCGGCAGGCCATTGAACACCGACCTGGTGGCCCGACTGCCGAAAGGCGACCTGCTGGCAATGATCAATCTGCATGTTGATCCGTCAGCTATCGGAGAAATGCTGGATAAAACTAAAAGCCGCGCGAAGGTCGACTCTATGCTGGCGAAAAAGGAATTGACCGTAGACAATATTATACACTCCTTTAAAGGGGATATTTTGTTAGCCGTCGTGGATCCTGCCGATAAGCCGGCAGATTCCTCCGGGAAAAAACAGCCTTCCATCTATATGGTCACCACCATCGATGATCTGTCCTCTTTCAAAGAACTGGCCCGTAAAATGAATTTAATAAAAGATTCCGCAGCAGCAAGCGCTGAGGGCAATATGGGCGGAGACTCTGTCAAAGCCAGCACCATCCTGATGAACAAATTAAAGATGGCCTGGACGCTGAAGGATAATATCCTTGTAGTTAGTTTCAGCAAGCAAATTACGGATGGCTATTTCAGCAATACCGATAAAAGAAGTACGGATTTCATACCATCCCGGGTGAAAGACAGTCCCTTCAGCCTCTTCGTCGATCTGAAGACCGTAATGGGTTATTTGCAGGGCATGAACAGGGGAGAACCTTCCGAAAAGGACAAAAAAATGATGAACGTACTGAATAAGCTGGATGCCTTCACCTTCACCGGGGGAGCTATTCAGGATGGAAAAGTAGAGACTTATATGGAATTGAAAATGACCGGTTCCTCAGAGAATAGTTTACGCAGCCTGATCAAGATGATCCGGTAGTTGAGCAATTTATTCCCCGGCGCCGTCCCGGAGCCGGGACCCGGGAAAGGGAATATCCCTGGCACTGTTTTTTATATCCATGAATGAACGATTAAATTTATTCAGCATGGATTATCCTAAAAACAGCCCGGTCATGGAACGTCGTCTGGTTAGTGAACGCCGCCTTCTCAGGGAGCAACGTCTTCAGCAATACAATGAAATGAAGCCTGTTTTAAAACAGATTGCAGGATCGACGGTCCGGATAGCAGGAAAAATGTTTACGTTTCTATTTAAGGCCGCTTTTCGGATTCCGGGGCTGGTGAAAAGGATGAGTTCGCAGCGCCCCCCTACGCGTACCCGTATCTCTTCTTGAACTCCTCTACCTGTTGATCCGTTAAGATCTGGAAAAGGTAGGTGCGCGTGGACTTATTTCGCTCGATAAAAGGGATATGTTTTACATAGAACTCGTTGAATACACCGGCCAATTCCACAGCATGGTCCTTACTGTGTAAGAAAAATCCGCAATGGACGGGTTTCCCATTCGCTTCAAAGCTCAATTGGTTCGTCATTCCATCGGAAGAGGTCCCGGAGATCATCGCCCCGTCATTCATATACCTTCCGGCATAAGCTTCCACATTAAAATCCATCTTGCTGACCTGTCCTATAGGATAATACTGACCGCTGATGGTAATACCGCTGGTCGATACGACCAGCTCTTCTTCCGACAGGCCATAATTCATAAGATCTCCCCTGGCTATGACAGCGCCGATGACAACGATGGCGAGTCCGCCGCCGAATACCCATCCGATATAATCCTGCCAGGCGGGAACAAAGACCATAATAATAGAAAGCATAGCAATAAAAAGACCGGCATAGGCAATGAAGGCCTTTTTGTTCTTACGTTTCACTACCAATTTTGTCCTGAATTCCATACCTTATTATAACGCAGCAACTTCCATTATATTTTCTCTTTTAGCCCCCCTTCTTCCAGCCCTCTGACAATTTCTTATAGTCCTGCGGCGGCCTGCCCTCTGGCAATCTCCTCTTATAATACTGCAATACTGCGCGGCCGCACCTTCTACAATTTCTCATACACTACAGCAGCGCCCTGCCCTACCCCTACACACATGGTTGCCAGCGCATAACGGAGGTCCCTCCGCTGCATTTCATGAAGTAAGGTAGTGGAGATACGTACTCCGCTGCAGCCCAGGGGATGACCAATGGCGATCGACCCTCCATTGACATTCACTTTCGCAGTGTCCAGGCCCAGTTCACGGATGCAGGCCAGCGCCTGCACGGCAAATGCCTCATTCAGCTCTACCAGGCCCAGATCCTCCACCTTCAGGCCGGCTCTTTTCAATGCCTTTTGGGTGGCAGATACAGGACCAATCCCCATAATGGACGGATCAACGCCGGCGATAGCCATACTAACGATCTTCGCAATAGGTTTCAGCTGATATTTTTTCACCGCCTCTTCACTGGCCAGCAGCATGGCTGCTGCGCCATCATTAATACCAGCGGCATTGCCCGCCGTCACCGTACCATCTTTCGCAAAAGCCGGTCTCAGGGCCGCCAGTTTCTCCGGGGAACTCTGCCTTGGCTGCTCATCCTTTTCAAAGTAGATCTTTTCTTCCTTGCCGCCCAGCACTTCTACAGGGGCGATCTCTTCCTTCCATTTCCCTGCTTCCAGGGCTGCAAAATATTTTTGTTGGGAGCACAGGCCGAATTCATCCTGTTCCTGCCGCCCTATCTTCCATTGTTTGGCCACATTTTCCGCCGTTTCCCCCATAGAATAAGGATGGTATAACTCCGCCATTTTTTTGTTGACGAACCTCCATCCGATCGTAGAGTCGAATACTTCCGTATTGCGGCTGAACGCATGAGAGGACTTCCCCATGACATAGGGAGCGCGCGTCATGCTTTCCACACCTCCCGCAATATAGAGCTCCCCTTCTCCGCACATAATCGCTCTCGAAGCATCCATCACAGCCTGCAGTCCGGAAGCGCAGAGACGGTTCACCGTCGTTCCCGCCACAGTGACCGGCAGTCCCGCCAGCAGGGCCGCCATGCGCGCAACATTCCGGTTGTCTTCCCCGGCCTGGTTGGCATCTCCGGCGATCAGATCCTCGATAGCGGCGGGATCGATACCGGAGTTCCGCTGTAACAAGACCCTGACCACATGGGCCAACAGGTCATCCGGACGAATGGAACTGAGCCCTCCCCCGTATTTTCCAATGGGAGTACGAATCGAATCAATGATATATGCTGTATTCATATGGTTAAAATATGTGAGATCTTTCGGTTTGAGGACGCAAATTAAGTGAAATAGTTGTAATACAACCATAGTAAAACAGGGGCATTGTGACCATATCGTGCAAATGCACGATATGGTCATAACACATCCAACCAGGCCATCGATATTGACCATCATAAATTCACGAACCGGGTCTCCCACCTGCTCTACATATAAACAACTAACCGCCCCATTCTATTTCCTTCACATCCCAACTCCCCCTAATTGTGCAGAAAACTTTCTGAAATGAACTGATTTTTCTCATACCTTGTTTAGCTCTAAAACTTTAAATAGTCCCTATATGAAAAAAGAAATCGTACAACAAACACACTCCGTCTTTGAACAAATTAAAAGAATTGATGAACAGGGAAACGAATCCTGGTCAGCCAGAGACATTGCCAAAACATTAGATTACCTGGAATTCCGCAATTTTAAGCCCGTAATAGACAAAGCCAAAGAAGCCTGTACCAATAGCGGCCAGGATATTCACAACCATTTCGTGCAACTCCACGAAATGGTCCAAATCGGCTCTGGAGCGACACGACAAATAGACGATGTAAAACTCTCCCGTTATGCCTGCTACCTGATCGTACAAAACGCCGACCCCACAAAAGAAGTAGTCGCACTAGGCCAAACCTATTTTGCCATACAGACCCGATTACAGGAATTACAACAACTCGATGTCTACAAACAACTAAACACTGAAGAAGAGAAACGACTATTCTTACGCCTCGAAATGACAAGGCACAATAAAAAACTCGCTAACGCCGCTAAAACCGCAGGCGTAATTACCTCAATTGACTATGCCATTTTCCAAAACCATGGCTATATGGGCTTGTATGGCGGCTTAGACGCAAAAGGTCTCCACAGAAAGAAAGCCCTTAAAAAAAATCAACACATCCTCGATCACATGGGCAGCACAGAATTAGCCGCCAATCTTTTCCGGGCTACGCAAACAGAAGAAAAATTAAACCGGGAAAATGTAAAAGGAAAAAAAGAAGCAAATAAAACTCACTTTGAAGTTGGAACGAAGGTCCGGAAAACGATCAAAGAATTAGGAGGAACGATGCCGGAAAATTTGCCTGTCGCAGATAGCATCAAGAAACTGGAAACGAGAAAAACGGTTCAATTAAAGAAACCCATAAAGAAGAAAATATAAGAACTACTACTTAATCCCCGATCCGCAATTCGTGAATTGCGGATCGGGGATTAACCAAAAAGCTCCACCTGCCCGCCCCCGCCCCCATCCCCCAGCGGCGGCAAATTAAAATACTCAAAAAATTCCGTCTTAGGCTTACCATCCGGACGGGGAGTCCGGCCACGAATACTAAATACAGGCGTATAAACAATCTCCTCAGAAGGCATCTCATAAGCCAGTATCTTCTCCATCTCCTCATCAGTAAGATCAGGTTTCAGCCATTCACGCTCCAGTTCCTCCGGCAGGAATAAAGGCATCCGGAAAGCATTATCCCCGCTATTGTGGATCTGCCGCATAACTTCATTGCCCGCCCTCGTGATCAGCGTGAACATACCCCGCATTTCACCTGTTTCGGGATCGGAAGGGATCCTGGTATTAAAATGATAGAGTCCGGGAATGCAAAATAACCGACGGCCCTTCAGCCGGATATGATAGGGTACTTTATTCTTCCAGCCCCTGACCTCCCGGTGTTCGTAGATACCCGTCACCGGGATCAGGCATCTCGCCTTTCGTATCCGGTGCCAGAAAGAGCGCGGGTCCCCCAATATCTTTTCACTGCGGGCATTGACCATGGACTTACGCATGGCCTTCACCTTCTCCGGAGTATCCATATATTCTGCAATAATCCCCCATTCAAAGTGCCGGCGGTGGTAATGATCCCCTTCCCGGGTGATCACCGGATAACGGTTATGACCTAACGCCATGAAATGCATGCCCATATCCGGATCAAAATTGATCTCATTATCATGGACCAGTTCAGGAAAATAGTCGTCAATCAATTGTAGCGCAGAATAAAAAG
This sequence comes from Chitinophagales bacterium, assembly GCA_015655015.1. GTDB lineage: Bacteria > Bacteroidota > Bacteroidia > Chitinophagales > Chitinophagaceae > Puia. Next base: position 56,248 of record JAATFV010000253.1, read on the forward strand.
CAATGTCCAGGCACATAGTCAATATTTTTCAATGTCATCGAAGGGTATAATATCTTCCTCCCCATCGTAACTAAATTTAATAAAAAGCTCCCCAAATTCCTCATAGAGACCAACCTGTATTTTTTCCTCTCCCCGGGTAGGACGCCAGTCTCCATGATGGCGGCGGATATAGTGCCTCATCTTTTCCTCATAGATCGCCGGCGGCTTCCAGTCCACGCCTTTTTTAGCTGCATAGAAGACCTTATAACCAAAGGGCTGTCGGGCAGCAATGAAAAGTTTCTCCAGGTGTTCCGGGATAGCGGAATCATATAACCAGGCATGGACATCCCGCGGAATAGCGGCTATATGCTTCTCTGCATGTTCCTTTTCTGCTTCCGGATATGCCCGCAAAAGAAAAGCTGCCTTCAGCCGGGCATTCATTCCCCGGGCAAACGTCTGGCGTACAAAATACCGTTTGCCCCTGGCTACCTGGTCCTTAAGCAGGCCCTCGCTGAGAAGTGGAAATGGATTGTACATGCCCCTGCAATTTACGCCTTTATCCCGCTTATCAAATCCAGCCAGTCTCCGTTCACAAACTGCGGCCCCTCTTTACCCCCACCGCCCGCATCAGAAATTTCTCTCCATACCGTTTTTTTATACCATCGATAGACTGGTAAAGCCGCACCATCTCCTGCGTATCCTCATAAAGCCTGATCTGGTAATTCCCCGGTACCAATCGGGTGAAACGGATACCCAACAGCCTGACCAGGAGCCGCCGGTCATACAATTTATCGAATACCTCATTCGCTGTCAGCAACAGCAAGTGATCGGCATTCGTATAATCAACGCTCTTCTGCTTCACAACCGTATCAAAATTAGAATAGCGCAGTTTCACTGTTACACAGCCGGTAAGCTTGTCCTGCTTACGGAGGTCAAAGGCGATGGATTCCGTCATACGCACCAGCTCAGCATGCAGAAAATCCATATCGATCGTGTCCACCTGGAAGGTCCGCTCGGTAGAAATAGACTTCTGTTCTTGATAGGGTATAACGGGAGATTCATCCAGACCATTCGCCTTGCGCCAGAGGTCAATACCATTCCTGCCCAGCAAGGTCTCCATCATCCCGATAGGAATGGCGGCCAGGACCCTCACCGTCTCTACCCCCCGGCGAAGCAGCTTAGCCGCTGTCTCCTGCCCGACGCCCGGAAGCCTGGATACCTTCAACGGAGCGAGGAAGTTCTTCTCCTCTCCAAACGGGATCTCTATCTGACCGTTGGGCTTGACCTCATTAGTAGCAACTTTACTGATCAGCTTATTGCTGGCAAGCCCATAGGATATGGGCAAACCGCTCTCTTTCAGCACTTTCTTTCTCAGGTCCGCCACAAAAAGGCTGCAGCCAAAAAATTTATCCATCCCTGTCATATCGATATAAAACTCATCAATAGATGCCTTTTCAAATACAGGCGTGCCTTCCTTTATGATCTCCGTGACCAGGTTCGAATACTTCGAATAGGACTCCATATCCCCCCTGATAATAAGGGCTTCGGGACAAAGACGGCGGGCCAGCCGGATAGGCATAGCGCTATGGACCCCAAACTTCCTCGCCTCATAGCTGCAGGCCGCCACGACTCCCCTATCCCCGGAGCCGCCCACAATAAGGGGTTTACCCTTCAGCCGGGAATCCTTCAGGCATTCCACAGACACGAAAAAAGCATCCAGGTCGAAATGGGCGATATGGCGATTGGGCCGTAACAACATATTATTTAAGCGCTGCCCCCCTCATTTTAATCCCTGCTTTCTCGATCCCCGTGACCTCGATACTATAAACCCCAAACTCTTCTACCACCTTCCCCCTGATGCGGTAAAATCCTGCCTGGGGTGAATGCAAAGCATGTATCTCCGGGAAATGCACCGTGTCGATCCAATCCTTATTACTATCAAGGAAAGTTCCAAAGCTCATAGTATCCCCTTTGACGGTACGGACAGGCTTATGGGTGATATGATACCCCAGAACAGTGACGATCTTTCCAACATAATTGGCCAGCTCCCGGGCAGGCATATACCGGGAAGGATCATCGTCCACCAGCTCAAAAGGATCCCGGATAGGGAAGCCAAGCAATTCGATTTCATCATATATATCGTCCAGGTCATACACGGGCAGGTCCGGCAAGCTCAGGTGCATGGTCGCTTCCTTAAACAAAGTTTGATGTGCCGGGGCCAGGGCCCTGTTCTTCTTTTGCAAAAAATCGCCCTCCCATAGGAGCTCTTTCTTATTTTTTCCGGTGAACCGCAAAGCCCCGACCCGGATAAGGGTCTCCAGCGTTTCCGGTGTGATAGCCGTCCGCTCGATAAAGTCCGTCAGGTGCAGGTAAGGGCCGCCACGTTCCCGTTCTTCGAGGAACCTCTCTACCAGGCCCTGCTCCAATCCCTTCACATGAATAAAACCTGTATGAACATCCTCCCCATTTATATTCGTATAATAATCACTGTTATTGACACAAGGCGGATGAACCCTTGCGCCCGTCTTCATCAGCTCGTAGAAGTAAAGCTCCCGGCTATAGAAGCCGCCGAAGTTATTGATCACGGCAACGGCAAACTCCATAGGATAGTACGTCTTGAGGAAAAGGCTCTGGTAGCTCTCCACGGCATAGGAGGCACTATGAGCCTTGCAAAAGCTGTATTCGGCAAAACTTTCGATCTGTCGCCACACCTCCTCCGTTGTCTTCTCCGGATAGCCGAACCCCGCACAATTAGCAAAAAACCTTTCCTTCAGCTGCACCAGCTGCTTCTTACCCCGGTATTTTGAGCTGGTGGCCCGGCGAAGCAGATCCGCATCCGCCATATCCAGCCCGGCCCAGTAATGCGCCACCTTCAACACATCCTCCTGGTAGACCATCACCCCATAAGTCTCTTTCAGCAGCTCTTCCAGCTTCGGATGTAAATATTCGAATGCAGCGGGGTTGTGAAAACGATAAATATACTGCTTCATCATGCCGCTGCTGCCTACACCCGGCCGGATAATGGAGCTGGCCGCCACCAGGGTCTGGTAATCATCACAACGCAGCTTTTGGAGCAGGTTGCGCATGGCGGGAGATTCGATATAGAAGCAACCGATAGTGTTCACGGTCCGGATCTGCTCCCTCACCCGCACATCCTTCTTGAACTGCCGGACCTGGTGAATATCGATATCGATCTGCTTATTTTGCTTAATCAGCTCCAGGCTCTCCCTGATATGTCCCAGACCACGCTGGCTCAGCACGTCCAGCTTAAACAACCCGATATTCTCCGCAACGAACATATCGATCTGCATGGTCGGAAATCCTTTCGGAGGCATGTGCACGGCACAATACGTCTCCATCGGCTCCTCCGAGATAAGGATGCCGCCCGGGTGAATGCTCAGATGGTCGGGAAAGTTCTGCAGCAGCTTACCATATTGAAGAATGATACGCTGGATCTTTCCTTCCTCCGTTTTATTCATGAAGTTCTCATTCCGCCCCCCCGCATTGTAATAGCCTTTTTCAGCAAGCTGCCCGATCTCGGCCTTCGGCAGGCCAAAGACCTTCCCCAGCTGCCGGATAATAGCATTGTACTGAAAAGTCGCGTACATACCCAATAGCGCCACATGCTGCCGCCCATATCGCTTGAACATATAATCGATCACTTCGTCCCGGTCCCTGTAACTGAAATCTATATCGAAATCCGGCGGACTGCTTCGCTGCGGATTGAGAAAGCGCTCGAAATAAAGATCCAGCTCGATAGGATCGACATCCGTGATCTGCAGGCAATAGGCCACCAGGGAATTGGCGCCGCTCCCACGCCCCACATGATAAAACCCCCGGCTTTGGGCATAACGGATCATATCCAGCGTGATCAGGAAATAAGCATTGAATCCCAATTCATTGATGATCTTTAATTCCCTGCTCAATCTCTCCGCAGCCTTCTTATTACGCCCATAGCGGACCCGAAATCCATCCCGGGCCAGCTTTTCCAGCAGGATACGGTCATCTTCCCGGGTAGCGCTGAATACTTTCTTATTCTTGTCCTCTCCGAATGTCATCGAGACATGGCAGCTATCGATCAGCTGATACGTATTAACGATGATCGAAGGATATTGCTTAAAAGCTTCCAGGATCTCCGCCGGCGGCACAAAATACTCCTGCGGACCTGCCTGCTCCTCCGGCGGAAGCTTGGACAAAAGAGTATTCTTATCAACGGACCGGAGCAGACGGTGCAGGTTATAATAAGTCTTATTTTGAAAAGTGACGGGCTGACGAACTACAAACTTCCCGCGGAAGGCAGCCACAGGGACCCTCACCAGCTTATTCACCTCTGCCGGCTGCACGCCGATGTACTCATTCAGCAGCAGCTCTTCAGGAGACTTCACCAGCAAAGGATAAATAACCGATCCATCTTCCGGATCTTCAAAAAAAGGAATGACCGTCGCCTTTTCCGGGAAGGACTTTTTCTCCAGCAAATGTTCAGACAGGAATCTGTTGATCCACCGGAAACCCTTATTGTTTTTCGCCAGCAGAATATAAAGCAGCCGGTGATCATTCCGGATCTCTGTGCCAAGGATAGGTTTTATACTTTGTTGCTGGCAGCATTGCAGAAAGTCCCAGGCATCGGCAGTGGAGTTGATATTGGTTAAAGCCAGGGCCGTGGCGCCTGCTTCCACTCCCGCGCTGACCAGCTCTTCCGTTGCAAAAGTGCCGTAATGCAGGCTGAAATATGTCTTACAATTGATGTACATGTTTTCTCTTGAATGAATGCTGCGTAATTATAATTACTAATTTTTTTAGCAATTCTTTCCTAAAAAAAACCATCAAATTCCTGCTACTAAAAATTTGATGGTGATAAATAGCCTAACCTATTAAGCTTTATGATCTTCCCTTTGTCTCTCGATATTCTTTTTCTGTATGTAATAATCCTTCAACACCAGCTGGAACATTTGCGTCTCCTCCAGATCACATAATTTCCCTATCCTGAAAAGATCTTCCACAGTGAACTTCTCCACCTTACTTATTAATGCGGTAAAACGGTCCACTTTCTTTCCCAGGTCCGTTGCGACAACTGTTTTCGGAATGAATTCGAAAATATCGTTAAGAGTCTGTATTTTACCGTCATTGAACATTGTCCTGATAAGTTCATAACGACGATCACGCTTTATCATGTTGCAATATTGCTAAAATATATGCCTCTAAGATCGCTTAGTCCCATCCGGTTATTTTTTACGCCCCGCTTCGCCTTTTTATTATACCCATTTTAGCTTTTTCCTATACCTCTTTTAGCCTTTTCTTACTCCCGTTTTGTCCTTTTTTAAAAAATTTTCAGGTATCCCTAATAGTTACCCATCAAGCTTCAACAGACTGATTACTAACATTGTTAGCAAATAACCTATCTCTCCCTCACGGTATTGTCTTTCAGAAATTAGCGGCAAATGCCCTTTTTAGCCTCCCCCATGCCCCAAAGGGCCGAAAATTCGCCCGATATAAAATTCATTCCCCATAAAAAAGGCCGCCTCAATATAAATTGAGGCGGCCTCCCTGTTCAGGTTGTTTAGATCTCTCGAAAATAGGAAAGGTATAGGCAATGGTTATGGAACTCAGGACTACAGTCTATATATCGGACTTAATGATCTTATCTTTATTTGCTAAATATCCCTTCATCAAGAGATCGGGCATCTGGCGTTTAACCATAACCCCGATTCCCATATTCAAATAAAGGAAATAATTCCACACTAAGCTGAAAAGATCCCAATTAGTTATTTTAGAAATCCGAATTTGTCCTCTTCTGCATCCCAATTTGTCCCTTCCCGGATCCACTACCCCCCCCTTCTGCCACCGCCGCCGCCTCCGCGAAAACCACCGCCGCCGCGAAAACCGCCTCCTCCTCCCTCGCCGTCACCACCGCCACGGCGGCCCGGGAACACACCCGGCATCCTCTTTTGCTTCGGACCGGCAAAATTATTTAAATTATAGGTGAAGGTCAGCATGACATAACGGGTAAGCACATTTGTCCGGGTATAAGATTCCGAACTGGATGACACCGATTTGCTCACAGCAACATTCTGATTCAACAGGTCGAACACGCTCAATCGCAACTCCCCGTTCTTCTTTTTAAATAGCTCCCTGGCAATGCTGGGACTCAACAAGGGTACATTCGCATTGTAAGCAGGCGAACTATTATTCGTATACGTATAGTCAAGGTCTGCCGCGATCAGCCATCCGTTATTGGTATACGCGGTTATCTCCGCAGATACCACTTCCGAGAATACATTCAGGTCACCTTGCGATTTAGAAGACTGCGAGGGCGCCCCGGGCCGCTGGTTGATACTATACTGCGTCTTCGAGCTGAGGTTCATATCGAAGTTCTTTTTGAGATTCGTCGTCCAGGAGATCGTCTCGGACAGCCCGGTGTTCTTCGAATATACATGAGAGTATTCATTGTTAGCGGCATGCGTAGAATCCAGCGCCAACAGGGTCTGGCTCTGTGAATAGCTGATATTGCTGATGAAATTAAGATTGGACTTGGGGATCCTCAACGGCACCCCGTAATTAAAATAACCGGCGAGATTATAGGTGCCGCCCAGGTTGACATAAGTACTCTGAGACCCTCCCTTTGAATTATAAAAAACAGCCGACTGAATATCGTTCACGATCGTGCTCGCATTGATCGTAGCAAAGATCACATGCTGCGTTCCCGGATCGAAAGAAGTATACAACATCCGCAGACTATGGGTGAATTGCGGCCGCAGACCGGGATTTCCCTGCTGATAGTTGATCTGATCAGTAGTGGTGGTCAGCGGCTGCAGCTGAGTAGCAGAGGGAGTCCCCGTCCTGCCGGTATAGTTCAGCCGGAAATGCCGGGTCCTGGAAATGAAATATTGAAAATTCACTGTAGGCGTCAGGTTCACATAATCATGCACGACCTGGATCCCTTTGGTGGTATTAAGGCTGTTGAAACCGGTGAACTGTACACCCGAGCCCATCGAAAAAGTATATTTTGGGTTCTGGACCCGGTAGTTCAGGGTGAAACGGTTGGAATGAGAAACAAACCGGTAGGAGTTGCTGAACAGGCTGTCGAATTGCTTATACGCATGCAACGTATCGACATAATCATAGGTGTTGTTGTTCGATATGTTCTTCTGATAATTATAATTGTAGTTGAATTCCAGGATCTGATCCTTACCCACCGGCTCCGTATAGGATAAAGTCGGGCTGATCGAATAAGAATGCGCGGAATCCGTAGTATGCTGATTGAGCGTATCCACTCTGCCAAGCCGGTATAGATCATTGATGGCATAATTATTACTATATCCATTGCTGACATTGGCCGTACCATTCAGGTCCAGAGACAGTGTACGATATTTCTTATCGAATCTGTGCCGGAGCTGGAGATTCGAACCATTGACATTGAATCCGCTGTTATACCCCGAAGATTGGTCCACCGAAGTATTGACAGGCGCGCCATGATTATCCGCAGTCGACGAAAAAGACGAGCTGTGGGGAGTGCTGTTCTGAAAAGTAGCATTCGGACGGAAAACCAGGGAATTGTTACTGTCGATCTTTTGCTCCAGGTTCAGATAAATACGGTGATTTTCCCTCCGCTGAATACTCGACGAGTTTCCCGTAATGGTATTGGTAGAATCCTGATCAGCCTGGCCCTGAATGGTCTTGATGCTGCTGTCCTGCTGCTCAACGGCCACATGCTGGCTGTTAAAGAAATAACTTCCATAAACTTCTGTCTTCGGACCAAAGGAATTACGATAATTAGCCCCGCCCGCCCAGACCGTAGTCACCCCGGTATTGCTGGAACCACCACCGCCACCTCCCCCACCGCCGCCACCCCGGCCGCCCCGCCCGCCCGAACCGCCCTCGGCAGTAAAATTCTGCTTGTTGATATCATTGGCCTGCCCCAATAAGGAGATCTGCTCATCATTATTAAAACGATGAAAATTGACACTCTCATCATAATTCTGATCCGTACCCGCACCGGCCACAGCCTTTCCAAAATACCCCTGCCGTTTATCCCTCCTGGTGACGATATTGATCGTCTTCGTTCGGTTGCCATCGTCAAAACCGCTGAATTTGCTCTGGTCGCTCAGATCGTCGAATACCTGGATCTTCTCAATGATATCCGGCGGCAGATTGCGTGTCGCCAGCTTGGGATCGTCGTTAAAAAACCGTTTGCCATTGACCAGCACCCGGCCAACCGTCTCCCCCTGAGCGGTAATAGTGCCGTTCTTATCCACCTGGATACCCGGCATTTTCTTCAACAGGTCCTCTGCCACGGCATTCGGTTTGGTAGTGAAGCTGCCGGCATTGTATTCCACCGTATCCTTGTGGATGCTGACCGGAGGCCTTTGCACCACCACCTCCGCCAGCATGTCGGACTGCTTTTGCATATATAAAATACTAAGGTCTATGTCCTTATTGGCGGCACTGATCGTAAAATCCTTCCGGATATGCCGAAAACCTTCAAAAGTAATAAGCAGATGATACGTACCGGAGCGGAGATTTTTGATCAGGAACCCCCCTTTTTTATCGGTCATGGAAAATTCCGCATCGGAGGAATCGGAGGCGGCCGCTGTCACAGAAACAGTGGCCCCGCTCATATCCTGTTTGCCGGCTGTATCCACCAGGGCCCCCTTTACCGACCCCCGGATCTTGGCCTGTGAAAAAGCAGGGAAACAAGCATATAATCCTATCAACAACAGAAAAACACCTTTTCTCATAGCAATTTTTTAATCGAATCTTAATGAACCAGGCTGCTAAAATAATGGCTAATGGCTCCTATCTCCCGGCAAGATGTACCAATGGTAAAAGTTTGGTGGCATAGGGTGAATAAGAAGGAAGCAACAGGAGAACAGGCATTTTAACCCGGCTAATAGCTTATTTTTGTCCCCGATGGATCCCAGCCTCCTCCTGCAGCATATTGCCACCCATGTCACCCTCACGCCGGAAGAGCAGGACTATTTTGTTGCCCTGCTGCACGAAAGAAAGATCAAAAAAAAGCAATATCTGACCCAGGAAGGCGATATCACCAAAGGACCCGTCTTTGTAACAGAAGGTATCCTGCGAAGTTATTCGCTGGACAAGAACGGATTCGAACATGTCATTCAATTTGCCCCGCCCGGCTGGTGGATCGGCGATATGAACAGCATGATCAGGCAACAGCCCGGTTTCCTGTATTGCGATGCCCTGGAAGACAGTACGGTACTCTGGTTATGGAAGTCCGATCTGGACAAGCTCTATGCCGCCATCCCCAAATTCGAACGTTTTTTCAGGATCCTCTCAGAGAACGCGATCGCCACCTACCAGGCCCGTTTAATAAATATTCTCAGCCTCCCGGCAAAGGAACGTTATGCCAGTTTCTGCCAGTTATACCCGTCCCTGATAGATTGCCTGCCGCAAAAACAAGTAGCCTCCTACATCGGCGTCACCCCTGAATTTTTAAGCAAAATGCTCCACACTTAACCTATATTAAGTCTCCTGCTTAACCTGCCTTATTTTCCCCCATCCATTCCCTTCCTACCTTTGTGTCATGAAAAAACAAATCGAAAAAATAATAACAAGACCCGCCCGCCCCGGCATGGTAGGCGACGGTTTCAGGGTATTTAATTATATACCGGGCGCCAGCGTTCCGCAACAACGGATCAGCCCTTTCTTACTGCTGGACTTCAATGCCGAATTCGACTTTGGCCCATCCGACCATTTACGCGGGGTGGATGTACATCCCCATAAAGGGTTTGAGACCGTGACCATTGCCTACAAAGGCAGTGTGGCCCATCACGACAGCGCCGGCAACAGCGGTATCATCAAGGCCGGAGACGTGCAATGGATGACGGCAGGAGCGGGCATCCTGCACAAAGAATACCACGAACAGGAATTCTCTAAAAAAGGAGGCCCCTTCGAAATGGTGCAGCTCTGGGTCAACTTACCCAAAAAAGATAAACTGACCCCTCCCCATTACCAGGGTATCACAAAAGAACAAATGGGAAAAGTGGTATTGCCGGACGGCCAGGGTCAGGTCAATGTCATAGCTGGTACTTTTAACGCAATAGCCGCTAACGGATCAGCCAATGCCGGATCATCTGTCACAGGGTCTGTCTCCGACGGGCCCGTCTCCGGCGGATCAGTCACCCCGGGATCGGCTACTGTAAGATCAGCTGCCGCGGGATCAGTCTCCAGCGGAATAACCGGCCCCGCTCAGACTTATTCTCCCGTAAACCTGTTCGACATCAAGCTGAAAAAAGGCGGCGCCACCAGCTTTATCCTGCCCGCCGGTTATAATACCGCTGCCCTCATAGTGAATGGCAGCGCTGAGGTCAACGGAGAAAAAGCCATTCAGCATAGCTTTATATTGTTTAAGAATGAAGGCGAGGATATAACAATCAGGGCCGATGAAGATACCGTCATCCTCTTATTGAGCGGCGAACCGCTGAATGAACCGATCGCCAGCTACGGACCCTTTGTCATGAATACCGAACAGGAGATCCATGATTCGATCCGGGAATTTCAGTCAGGCAAATTCGGTTTTCTTAATTAATTGAGCAGTCACCCTATTTTAAACCCATCGATCATGCAAAAAAAAATAGACCATATCCTTCTCGGAAAGGAAAAACAGATCACCCCGGATGAAAAAGTGAGGCAACCCTTACCCCACCAGGAATTCCGCTTCGCCAATCCGTTCATCGTCCTCCATCATTTGGGCCCGGAAACCATCCTGCCGGGAGGAAAATTAAGGATCCTCCCGCATCCGCACCGGGGTTTTTCTCCGGTCACCTTCCAGCTGCAGGGCGAAGGATATCATAAAGACAATGCAGGCCACGAAGGAACGATCCATGCCGGTGATGTACAATGGATGTTTGCAGGAAAAGGGATCCTGCATAGCGAAGGACCGACACCGGAGCTTTTGAAAAAAGGAGGGGTGCAGGAGCTGATACAGCTCTGGATCAATGTACCGGCAGCCCATAAAGGAGATGCCCCAACCTACCAATCGGCTCCCAAAACCCTTCAACCACCGGTATTACAACAGGAAGGCGTCCATCTCCGCCTGGCCAGCGGAACCTACGATGGGAATACGGGGCCCCTGAACAGCCTGACCCCGGTGATCTCCATTATCGGGGAAATTGAAAAAGGCAGGCGGATACAGCTCACCGCGACACCCGGTTACTGGACCTTATTGTACGTGGCCAACGGTGAAGTCATGATCAATGGCGAGACCATCCGCCAGTATCATCTGGTTGTTTTCGAAAAGGACAATGATGAGATCATCCTTGCAGCCTGCGAGAACGCGCAAATACTATATCTCTCCGCCGCGCCGATCGACGAACCCGTGGCCGCCAAAGACAATTTTGTCATGAATACGAAAGAAGAGATCGAACAGGCTATGGAAGATTATAAGAAAGGAGTGTTTGGTTCTTTAAGTCATTGATAACGCCCCTTTCTAACGGTTAATAGGGGACATACTCATTGACCACAATGGTGACAAATGGATTTCGACATTCGGTGGGCTGGTGTTTACCAACAAAAAATAAATATTTGCCCAACCTCAGCCCTTTGCGCCTCTTTACCCGGCTCACCAGGACCTTCCACCCCCTGATTTGGGTTTTTGACCCGCAATCCCCTCCTTCTTAGTATCTTTGCAGTCGGATGAACACAGGAAAAAAGAACATAAGGCATTTGACTCTCAACGAGTTAGAACAATATTTCGAGACCCTGGGCGAGAAGAAATTCAGGGCCCGGCAAGTCTATGAGTGGATCTGGCAGAAACATGCGCACAGCTTCGAAGCAATGACCAACCTCAGCAAGGAGCTGCGCCAGCGTCTGTTGGACAATTTCTCCCTGCCTGCCCTGGGCGTCGACGCGACCCAGTATTCAGCGGACGGCACCATCAAGAGCCGTTTCAGAACAGTAGACGGGCACCTGGTCGAAGGAGTGCTCATCCCGACCGACGACCGTAAGACAGCCTGCGTATCTTCCCAGATCGGCTGCTCCCTTAGCTGTAAGTTCTGCGCCACCGGTTATATGGAACGCAGACGCAACCTGGACTATGACGAGATCTACGACGAAGTGGTCCTGATCCATCAACAGTCGGAAAGGGTCTATGAGAAAAAACTCTCCAATATCGTATTCATGGGCATGGGCGAACCCCTGCTCAACTATAAAAATGTACTGAAAGCCATCGAACGGATCACCTCTCCGGATGGACTGGGCATGAGCCCGAGACGGATCACCGTCTCAACGGCAGGTGTGGCCAAAATGATCAGGCAGCTGGGAGATGACAAGGTGAAATTCAAGCTGGCCCTCTCCCTGCACGCAGCCAATGATCTGAAGCGTAACGAGATCATGCCGATCAACGAGACCAATAATATCAAAGCCCTTATCGATGCATTGAATTATTTCTATCAGCAGACAGGCAATGAGATCACCCTGGAATACATCCTTTTCAAAGACTTCAACGACAGCCGCCAGGATGCCGACGAACTGGTAAAAGTCTATCGCCAGATCCCTGCCGACCTGGTGAATATCATTGAATACAACCCTATTACCCAGGCCCTTTTCGCCAAACCCGACGACGATGCCGTAGAAAAATTCATGGACCACCTGGAAAAAAATCGCGTCAACGCCCGTCTTCGTCGCAGCCGTGGAAAGGATATTGATGCGGCTTGCGGCCAATTGGCGAACAAGGAGTAGTGGCCCATAACGAGACAGCCCCCTGCAACACAGTCCCCCATCAACCCTGCGGTCCGCCTGGTAATGCCCATTTTTCGGTCAATCCCCCTTTTTTCCGGGTATTTAACGGCCAGTCCGGTTAAACATCCGGCATAATCCCCCGTCTTATATCCCAAACAAACTATACCATGAACTCAAAAACCTACCGGACTTTTCAAAAGGCATTCCTGCTTTCCGGGGCAATATTCATCGGTTGGGCCGCTCATGCCCAATCCACAGATAACAACAAAATGAGCACCGATACCGCCAGCCATAAAAATATGCACCACCACTGGGGCAATAACAGCGGCAACGACAGCCTCGCGAAAAGAGACGGCTTCCGTGGCGGCAGAGGAGGTTTCAGACCAGGCGGCTTCGGACAGGGCTTCGGCCCCGGAAGAGAAGGACAGGCTTTTGGACAGGGACGGCGCGGTCGCGGAGAATGGGGACAGCAGGGATGGGCGCACAACCGTTTCGGACAGGGCAATGGCATCCGTTACACCCCGGAACAACGCAAGCAGGTAATGGCGATCAATACGGAATATCGTAAAAAGTCAGCCGACCTCTTCAAAAAAGACAATAGTACCCTGAAAGAATACAAAGCCGGCCTGATCGCCTTGCAGAAAGAAAAGAACAGCAAGCTGGAAGCCCTCCTTACGCAAAAACAAAAAGACCAGCTGGCAGAACGTAAGAAAAGGAACGCTGAGAATATGCAGGTAATGGCCGCCGCCCGCATGGAAAGGTTGAAGCTCCGGCTTAACCTCAGTGACGACCAGGTCGTAAAGCTGAAGTCCGGCCAGGAACACCTTCAGGACCAGATGAGGTCCATTCACGAGAATGAAGACCTGCTGCCCCAGCAAAAAGCAGAACAATTAAAAGACCTCTCCGCCAAAAGACAGGATACCTTCAAGTCGGTGCTGACCCCCGAACAATTATCCAAACTCCAGGAAATGTCACACCGGCAAAGACCCGGCGGACCAGGAGGAGAACATAACTATCCCGGCCGCCATCCACAGGGTGACGGAGCAAAATAACCAGGTTTCTTATAACCTCCCCCCTTATTAAATATTAAACCCTTATGAATACAGTCCCGGATCTTCCGGGACTTTTTTTTACCTTTGAAAATCATACCAAATGGTATCTTATGTCAAAAGCTGCCGCCACCCGACTGGTCATCCTTCAAAAATCATTCAGGCTCATCTATGCCAACGGTTACCAGGCCACCAGCATAGACGATATCATTGCGACCACCAAAGTCACCAAAGGCGCCTTTTTCTACCATTTTAAGAACAAGGACGAAATGGGGCTGGCAATGATCAAAGAGATCATGTACCCCGGAATGTACCAGGCCCTCGTACAACCGCTCACCGACAGCCAGGACCCCGTTACAGAGATCTATGCCATGATGAAAGGCCTCCTGCTGACCAACCCCTTTTTTGATGTACGGTATGGATGCCCCGCTATCAACCTGATCGATGAAATGGCCCCTCTGAACAAACAATTTAACAAGGCCCTCTCCATCCTGGTCCTCGAATGGCAGAAAGCCATCGAGGCAAGCCTGAACGCAGGTAAGACCTCCGGTAAGATCGGCAGGGAGATCGATGCCGGACAAACGGCCTACTTTATCATGTCCGGTTACGGAGGGATCCGCAACCTGGGAAAGATCTACGGGAAAACCTGCTACACCAGCTACCTGAGCGGCCTGAAAACATACCTTATGAGCCTGCGGTAATTTTTTTATCCAAAAACATACTAGTTAGTATGTTTTGAAATATCTTTGAGCTGTAATCAAATCACAACAGATCACAATCAAATCACAAAAATCGTGATCACACCACAACAGATCGCAATCATGTCGCACTCAAATCGTAGTCAAACCAACGTTTACTCAATCACCTTCTGATGTATCCCATACTCTTATTCTTTCATTCTCTGTTCCGCTGGCTCGTCCTGTCCAGCCTGGTCTACGCCATCATGAGGGCATACAGAGGTCTTCGATCCGCCAGGCCCTTTACGAAAGCGGACGATTCGATCAGGCATTGGACGGCCACCATCGCCCATATTCAGCTCATGCTCGGCTGCACCTTGTATTTTATCAGCCCCGTCATCCAACAGCTCTTCGCCGATCTTAAAAGATCCATCGCCTATAAAGAGCTTACCTTCTTCGGAATAGTGCACATGACCCTGATGCTGACGGCGATCATTCTCATCACCATCGGTTCGGCCCTGGCCAAACGAAAGACAGTTCCCGAAGAGAAGTTCAGGACCATGCTCCGGTGGTTTTCCATCGCACTGACCCTCATTTTTATAGCCATACCCTGGCCATTTTCACCATTTGCACACAGACCGCTCTTCCAGACTTTTTAAATCATACCGTTTACCGACATGGAAAATCTTTTCAAGACCAACATCGGACGCCTGCGGATCATCGGGTTCCTCGAAGGAATCTCTCTGCTGTTATTGCTGCTCATCGCCCTGCCCATGAAATATGCTTTCCATAACCCCCTGGGCACAAGGATCATGGGGACTATTCACGGCGCCCTGTTCCTCTTATTCGTCTTCAATACCCTGAGCGTCGGCGTGGAGCAAAAATGGAAATTCCGGAACACGACCTGGAAAGTACTGCTGGCCTGTATCATCCCCTTCGGGACCTTCTATGTCGACCGGAAAATATTGAGCCGCCCCCATACGAAAGCATATTTCTCCACGCAAATAGCAAATCAGCAGGGACCGTCCGACGCGGGATAGACCAGCCCGGATGGCCCGAATGGAAAATAGTACGGTATTCCCGGCATTAATGGTACCTTTGCCCTCTTATTCATTACTGTTGTAAAACAGCAAATCCCCCGGCATGAAGCGAAAAACGGATAATTTCAATAAGTTCTTTAATAAGAAGCGCAACAGCGCCGTCAAAGAACAGTTCAAACAGGAAAAAAAAGCGGCGAAAAAAGAACGAAAAGAGGCTATTGAACGGCATTTCGAAGAGAAACGCCAGGCCCGCTGGCAAAATCAGCCCCGGACGGAGCAATATTCCCGGCCCGGAGCACCCAAAAAAGACGGCGCCCCCCATGCAGGAAAACCTGCAAAAACAGGCCCCGGATCGATCCGTCCCGCTCATGCAGCAGCCTTTGGCTCCGCCGGCAAAAATGCAGCTCCCGGCGCTTCCGGCACCCAGGATCCCAATCTCATTCCCCTGAATAAATATATCGCACATGGCGGCATCTGCTCCCGAAGAGACGCGGCCGAGCTGATCAAACAAGGGAAAGTGCTCGTAAACGGCCAGCCTGTTACCGAGCCCGGCACCAAGGTTTCCCCGGACGACCTGGTGAAGGTCAACGGGAAAAAAGTAACGATCTCCCGGAACTTCGTATATATTCTTCTGAACAAACCTAAAGATTATATCACGACCACCGATGACCCCCAGGGAAGAAGGACGGTCCTCGACCTCACCCGCCAGGCCACCCAGGAAAGGGTCTTTCCCGTAGGAAGGCTCGACCGCAATACTTCCGGCGTCCTGCTGCTCACCAATGACGGCGACCTGGCGCAAAAGCTGGCCCACCCCAAACACGAGATCAAAAAGATCTACCATGTCAGCCTCGACAAGGCCCTCACCAAAGCCGATTTCGACAAGATCATCGGTGATGGAGTCGTCCTGGAAGACGGCATCGCCAACGTAGACGTACTGGCTTATGCAGACCCCAAGGATAAGACCCAGATCGGACTGGAGATCCACAGCGGCCGTAACCGGATCGTTCGCCGCATCTTTGAGCACCTGGGCTATGACGTTAGAGGACTGGACCGTGTCATGTATGCAGGCCTGACGAAAAAGAACGTACAGCGGGGCAAATGGCGCCTGCTCACCGAAAAAGAGATCCGCATCCTGAAATACCTGAACTCCGCCCCCCGGAGTGTCGCGCAAACGAAAGCCATGCAGGCTGAAAAGACGGCTTACCGCGATAAAAAAAGCGCCCGGGACAGAGATGTCGACGAGTTCCTGGAAAATGATATCCAGCCCGACGAATTCTCCGGGAAAGAAGACTTCGGCGGTAAAAAGAACTTTAGATCCGTCGCTTCCGCAAAACCCGCACCCTTCCGGAAAAAAGGTCCGGGAAAAAGCTTTGGCCCCGCCAAAGAAGCAGCCTCCGACAAACACGCTTCCCCGGATAAACCCAAACCCGCATTCGGTAACAAACGCCCTTCCCCCGATAGAGCAGGCAAACCAGACTTCGGCGGCAAGAAAAAATTTGGTGGCAAAACAGCTTTCACAGATAAGAAAGATTCCGGTAAAGAGGGATTCTCTCCCGACAGAAGTTTTTCCCGGGACAAAAAAGAGTTTGGCGATAAGAAAAATTTCAAAGCCGCGGCTCCCGGAAAAACTTCCTTCCGCGATAAATCTGCCACTCCCGGAAAAACATCTTTCCGTGATAAATCGGCAGCCCCTGGAAAACCCTCCTTCCGCGACAAACGCAGTTCCCCGGACAAAGCCGGTTTCGCGGGCAAAAGAAGCTCAACTGGCAAAAAAAGCTTCCAATCCGACGCCCCGGAAAAAGACTTCAGCGCCGGAAAAAAAGCAGCCGGGAAAAGTTTTGGCCCCGGTAAAGAAGGCTTCGCCGGCAAACGCACCAGCCAGCGCCCCGGCGCTTCAAAAGGCTCAAAAGGAAAAAGCCGCCCTTCCAACCGCCCCGCTAAATAATTAATCCTTACCCACCATGCACAAGCCCGAGATCATATTCGAGAACGATGACTTTATAGCTATCAACAAGCCCGCAGGCTTACTCAGCATCCCCGACCGGGAAGGCAAAGATCCCTCCCTGAAAAGCTGGCTGAAGGAAAAATATGGCTCCATCTTCACCGTCCACCGCCTCGACCGCGGGACCAGCGGCGTTATCCTCTTTGCAAAAACAGAAACCGCACATAAATACTTCTCTAAAATATTCGAAGAGAGGACCGTAGAAAAGATCTACACAGGCATCGTCCAGGGCACCCTCCCGGAGAAAAAAGGAAGTGTCGATGCCGGCCTCATGGAACATCCCGTAAAGCCCGGCGTAATGGTGGTCAATAAAAAAGGCAAAGCTTCCCTCACCGACTACGAAGTACAGGAAGAATTAGGGCTCTACTCCCTCGTGCAGTTCCGGATCCACACCGGCCGCACCCACCAGATCCGCGTGCACATGCAGCACCTGGGCAATCCCATCGTTTGCGACGACGTGTACGGAGAAGCCCGCCCCATCCTGATCTCCTCCTTCAAACGCAATTTCAAATTATCCAAACACGACGAAGAGGAAAGACCCATCCTGCAAAGGCTCGGCCTGCATTCTCAATTATTACACTTCAAAGACGGGAAAGGAGAGTTCCATACCCTCGAAGCGCCCCTTCCCAAAGATATGCGCGCCCTTCTGCAGCAGCTGCGGAAATGGAAAGGATAAAAAACTTTACCATAAAGTGGTATTGACGAAACTTCTTACGCGCAGTATCTTGCACCCGAATAGATCTTCTCCTCACCTACCTGGATCATTCTGATCGATCGCCCTTGTCTTTTAAATAAGACCAGGCATCCGCCCCTATTTTCTGCAACCTATTATTCACCACAATTAATGTACAGCTATGGCTACACAAAGCACCCCCAGTGCTGGCACGAGCGCCGCTACAGAACCAACAGGAACGGTAATACCCTGTTGCCCGGACCTGATCCGGGACGATCATTGCGATGTTGTCAATTTCAGCAGAGTGTTGACTTACCCCACCACTATCCTTGCCGCCAGCCGCAGAAGAGTAAATGTGGAAGTGGTCATCCGTTTTAAATTTTCGAGATGCACCCTGGGCCTTACCCTGGGGGATCCCGTCTATAGCACAACGTTATTACCCGGAGAAAAAGTCAGACTCTCCACCACAGACAGAAGGAGCCGCTTCACCTTCGACAGTGAAAGTAAATTGAGTTACCGGAGCGAACAGATTTCCGAAGAGCAATACTATATGACCGCTTTTCAGAAATACATGGGAGACTCGGCCGCATCACAATCAGGACATGCCCAGCAATCCTCCGACAGCCACTGGGATTTTCATGGCGATGCCGGCGGCAGCATCAACCCCTTTAGTCTGAGCGCCGACGCCAGCACCAGCGCCAGCGGCAATCACAACAGTCATTCCGTCGCCGATTATCTTAACCAGCAACGCGCACACGTGGAGAGCTCCGCTTCCCAGGCGGTGAGCTCCACCCACAAAGCACATTCCATCTCCGTCGGAGAAGTCAGCACCCGGACACATACCGAAGGAGAATCCGAAGATCATTTCGAAGCCTCCTCCCGTGAATTCAGCAACCCCAACAAATGCCATGCGGTGACCTTCCTCTTCTACCGCCTCAACAAGAAGCAGACGATCAAGCTCGAACTCATAGCTATTGAAAGAAGGGTCGTTGATGATAGCGCCCCTATCGGAGGAGTCCTGCAACCTGGCGTTGCCAAACTTCCCATCGCCCTGGTCCCGCAGGATGTCCCGGCCACAGCTGCCTTACGGAAAGTAGCTGTCTCTGCCAATGTTCTGGCAGCCGGACCTGCCCCAAGTCCCAACACGGTAATAGATACCTCCGCCATCCCTTCCCTCTCACCCAACATCGGCTCCCAGCTCTTTACCGGGGATGATGGCGCCGGAACGCCGCTGGATACCGATACCCGCAACAAAGCCCTAAAAGAGGTAGACGACCAGCTCATCGCTAAAAACCTGCTCGATAAGACCGGTAAGGTCACCACGGAAATAAAAACAGTCA
>JAATFV010000257.1 GCA_015655015.1 Chitinophagales bacterium
AGGCCCGGCTTACCTTAGGCAACGGAATGCAGATCAGTCTGACAGATGCGAAAAATGGCCAATTGGCCATGCAATCCGGTATCAGCGTGATCAAGACCGCCGACGGAAAAATGATCTACCAGGGGGACAACCAGGAGGTGAACAAAACTTTACTGTATAACACCATCGAAACTCCCCGGGGCGGGCAATACCAGGTCATCCTGTCCGACGGAACAAAAGTCTGGCTTAACGCAGCATCGTCGCTGAAATATCCCACCTCTTTTAATTCCTTAAAAGAACGGAAAGTTATTCTCTCCGGCGAAGCCTATTTTGAAGTGGTGCATAATAAAACCCAGCCGTTCCGGGTGGTATCCGGCTCGCAGTTGGTCGAAGATATCGGCACGAGCTTTAACATCAACGATTATACAGATGACCCTGTAGCAAAGACTACCGTAATTGAAGGCGCTGCGTCGGTAGCGTCCCTAAACGAATCACAGCTAACACAGCAATCACAGCCATCTTCAGGCGATCCAAAGCAGGTTGCTGCAACGGAAAATGTCATCGGAACAAAAATACTGACGCCAGGCCAGCAGGCTGTATTAAATAAAACCGGCGGACTCAGCATTCGGAACGCAGATCTTCAGGAGGTCGTCGCCTGGAAGAATGGAGACTTTGTATTCCGCAGCACAGACTTCAGAACAGTCATGCGTAATATCGCCCGCTGGTATGATGTAGATGTGATCTACGATCCCTCGGCCCCCTCCGATGTACCCTTAGGCGGGCTGGTATCAAGATCCAAAAACATTTCGGTGCTGCTCAACCTCATGGAAGAAACAGGCGCCGTTCACTTTAAAATAGAAGGGAGGAAAATCACCATAAGAAAATAACTACAAAAAAAAGTTTCATGACGGCTGCTTAATAAAAAGCCGGAAGTGTTGAGACCACCTCCGGCTGTATCAGGCTTTTCGTTAATAATAGTTAGCACAAGTATCAACTCAAAACCAAAACAAATGTACAATTTTTACACCAAAACTACTGGTGTGCCGCTACGGTACATCCAAAAATTCCTGCTTATTATGCGATTAACAACGGCCTTTTTGATAGTGGGCATAATCCAGGTCAGCGCCGCGTCTTACGCACAAAAGATCTCGCTTAATGAAACAAATGCGCCCATAGAACGCATCTTCAACCAGATCCGTTTACAAAGCGGTTACGATTTTCTCTTTAACAGGGACCTTATCAAAAAAGCCATTCCGGTTGACATCAACGTACACAATGCCACCATCCGGCAAGCATTGGAGGAATGTTTCGCCGGACAGCCTTTCACCTATGTTTTAGAGGCAAACACCATTGTGGTCAAACAAAAGGAGCACTCCTTCCTGGACAACCTGGCGGCTGCTTTCACGAACATCGACGTCAGAGGCATCATTGTCGATTCTTTAGGCAGGCCCCTTGCCAATGCTTCCGTTAAAATCAAAGGAAAGGATATTTATACCACTACGGATCAGAACGGCGAGTTTTATATGTCCCACGTAGAGGAGAACGCCTGGCTGGAGATCAGCTATATCGGTTATACCAAACAACAGGTACGCGCCGCTAAATTTGTATCGATCGTTCTGAAAGCTGTTGCAAGCAAGCTGGATGAGGTCGTCATAGGCAATAATGGGTACCAGGATATTCCCAAAGAAAGGGCGACAGGCTCTTTTGAAGTGATCACGGCCAAACAGCTCCAGCACTCCAGCTCGGGGAACTTATTGCAGCGGCTCGACGGCATTACCACCAGCATCGTTTTTAACAATACCACCAGCCCTAATAATTCAGCAGCCAATGTAAGATCGGCCAATCCATCAACCGGTTTCGGCCTTTCACCGCAAACCTATAACGGAGGCTTTACACTGGACAACATGACGATAAGAGGAAAAAACACCCTATCTACCAACGGCTCCGGAGAGCCGCTGGTAGTCATAGATGGTATTGCCAACCCTTACGATATCAGCCTTATCAACCCCGATGATGTGGTCAGCATCACCATTTTAAAAGATGCCGCAGCAGCATCGATCTGGGGATCAAGGGCAGCCAACGGAGTCCTGGTGATAAAAACAAAAAAAGGGGAATTCAACCGTCCCCCGGTAGTCACCTTTAATGGCAATGTCACCATATACGAAAAACCAGACCTGTACTATCTGAAACAAATGAACAGTTCGGATTTTATAGACGCCGAAATTTATGGTTTTCAGCAAGCGCACACGAATCTGGCCACCCCGGATATCCACAATGGTTATACCGGTAAGCCGGTAAGTCCCGTCGACGAAATACTGGATTCCATCAACAAAGGGACCCTGCCATCGGCAGATGGTTATACAAAGATCGATGCACTGCGGAAAAATGACATCAGAAAAGATCAGACCAAATACCTGCTAAAAAATGCCGTCAGCCAGAATTACAGCCTCAATGTCAGCGGCGGATCAAAAAATACCGCCTATATCCTATCCGGCGGATACCAGAGATCATTGAACAATACGGTCAAGTCAAATTCCGATAGAATAAATGGATCGCTTAATATGCAATTCAAGCCTGTTAAACATTTAGATCTGTCCTCCGGGATATCTTATGACATTTCAAATACCAACGGGTTAGGCCCCTTATCCCTTTCCCCGCCCTTTGCCGGACTATCGAATCTTTCGCCCTATTTCTACCCCTATACCCGATTGGCAGATGACGCCGGCAATCCGTTAGCTGTCCCCTTTTACAGGCCCGGATTTATAAGTGCACTTAACTCCGCGTATGGCAATCATATCCTGGACTATACCTACAAACCGCTGGAGGACATCAATGATAGTTATCTAAGAACCAATATTAAAAATCTCAACATTAATTTGAATGCCCGGTATACTTTTTCACCGGCCATTTCCGCACAGCTCAGCTACAATTATAGTACAGGTTCGACCAACACCAACGAATTTTATAACGGACAATCGATCTACATGAGGGACCTGATCAACCGGTTCACCGACCCAGTCACCTTTACAAGGAACATTCCCCTGGGAGGATTTTACAACCCCGGTCATGCCGCCACACACAACCAAACGGCCCGGGGCCTGCTAAGTTTCAATAAAAACTGGAATAGCCTGCATGAGCTGACTGCCATCATCGGCGCCGAGATCTTTGCTTCAAAGAGCACCACAGATCCCACTTATGGCTACTATGGCTATGATCCCGGCACCTTAAAAGCAGGCAATGTCACTTACAATACCTATTTCAATACCTTGTTCGACCCCAATTATAGTACTTCATCGCCGCTGCCCAACCCGCCGGGGATATCCTTCCTGGGAAACCGGTCAAGAACCCTGAGCGAGTTTTTTAATGCCGCCTACACCTATGACCGGCGTTATACCTTGTCAGGAAGTGTCAGAAAAGATGGCAGCAGCGCCTTTGCCGATCAAACCAATAAGACCGGCACTCCCTTTTACTCAATAGGCGCCAGCTGGGAGATCAACAATGAAAAGTTCTATAACATCAAGTGGCTCCCCTATCTGAAACTCCGGGCTACTTTCGGATATAATGGCAACGCCAACCCCGGCTCCACCCCCTACGCAAGGATCACCATCCCCAACTATGTGGACTATCGCACCTCCTTACCCTATGCCACCGTCAACAACCTTTCCGACTCCAAACTGCGCCCGGAGCGAACGGCCATCACCAACATTGCCCTGGATTACGGCACCAAAAACAACCGGATCTCCGGCAGCCTGGAGTATTACCGGAAGATCACCAAAGATCTGCTCTCCTTCTCTCCGCTGGACCCTACCTTAGGAACGAACGGGCAGACATATAATGTCGCCGACCTCAGAGGTTCGGGCATAGATTTTCGCTTCCGGTCGCTCAACATCAAAGTGGCTTCCTTCACCTGGGAGACAAATCTCAACTTTAGCTACAACGACGTCAAAGTGACCAAAAATTATGTCTCTAAAGATGTAGCAGCCTCCACGGTAGTGACCAATACCAATTACTATTTCGAAGGCAGGCGATTGTCAACTGTTTATGCCTATCATTGGGGCGGACTGGACTCAGCCAATGGAGCTGCACGGGCCCTTACCGCCAAAGGACCGGACGAAACCGGCTATACCATACCAAATACAGATCTGAAAAATATAGGTTCAGCCGTTCCATTGTATTACGGCAACCTGGGGAATACTTTCAGCTTTAAAGGATTCTCGCTGTGGGCCAATATCATTTATAAATTAGGCTATTTTCAACGACGGCCAGCCAGCTCCTTATTCCTTAACAGTATCCAGATGAGCTCTTATTCCCCGCAACAGGTCGCCGGACAGGAATATACGTCCAGGTGGCAAAAACCCGGCGATGAAAAAATCACCAATGTTCCATCCCGCGATATCAACAGGAGCCAGTTTAACGACTACCTCTACCAATATGCAGACATCAATGTCTATAAGGCCGATAATATTCGCCTGCAGGAAGTCAACCTCAACTACACCTTCAGGAAAGGCAACTCCTATATTAAAAATCCAAGAATTTATATAACCGTCCCTGTAAACCTGATCATCTGGCGGGCCAATAAATTAGGGCTGGATCCCGATATCTATGATTATCCGGTACCAAGAGCCTATGGTTTTGGTTTTAGCGCAAATTTTTGATTGACCCTTAAACACACCAAGATGAAAAGAAAATACCTGTTCATATTAATGGCTTATAGCACGATCAACCCATTATTATCCTGTAAGAAATACCTGGATATTGTTGAAAATCCCGCTTATGTCACCATTACAACAGCCAGTGACTGCCAGCTGCTGCTGGATGATTATGGAACGATGAATACCAGTTATCCCAGTGATATGCTGATCTCGTCAGACGACTATTTCATTGCCGACAAAGACTATGGAACGGTCGCCGGCAATACGGAAAGCCTGGGCGTCTACCAGTGGGATAAAAATGCGATAAGAGCGTCTGCAGGCGCCACCTGGCAACAACCCTATAAGGTGGTATTCCAAACGAACCTGGTGCTGGAGCAGGTCGACAAGCTGCGCAAGGATAACTCGACGGCCGCTTCGGTCCTGGATGGCCTGGAAGGCGAAGCGCTCTTTTATAGAGCGGGTAGTTTCTGGCTGCTGGCCCAAATGTACGCACACCCTTATCAGCCCTCTTCAGCAAATTCAGATCCCGGCATCCCCCTCCGGTTCACCTCCGACCTGAACGAAGTCACGACAAGAGGAACGGTAAAGACCACATACGACCAGATCACCAGCGATCTTCAAAAGGCCGCCACCTTATTGCCGGTGCAGGTCCCGGTGGTTTCACGTCCGGGACAGGCAGCAGCCTATGCAATGCTTGCCCGTTGCTACCTGAGCATGTCCGATTACTCCAATGCGCTAACCAGCGCCGGCCAGGCCCTGGCGATAAACGATACGCTGCTGGACTACAATACGTTATCGAGCAACGGCTCCAGCTATTTCCAATCAAAATTTAACAGCGAAGTACTTTTCCAGACCGTAGCCACCGAAGACTACTACGGGCTGTTCAGCAATCAGTACGTCGATATCAACCTGGACTTGCTGGCGACTTATGCCGGTAATGACCTGCGAAACCAGGTATTTTTCAAGGACCTGAACGCTGACGGTTACCTGCAATTTATCGGCAGCTATGACGCATCCTCAACCCTCTTCATCGGATTGGCCACCGACGAAGTCTATCTGACCAGGGCCGAATGTTATGCCAGAGCCGGCAATACGGCAATGGCGATGGCCGACCTGAATAAATTGCTTAAAAACCGTTTCTCCAATGCTACCCCCTATGTTGAACTTGTCGCCACCGACGCGGATGACGCACTTGCCAAAATCCTCGTGGAACGTAGAAAAGAGCTGGTGTTAAGAGGTTTGCGATGGACAGACCTGCGGAGATTGAACCTGGATAGCAAAACAGCCACTACCTTAACAAGGACCAACAACGGGATCACCTATACCTTACCGCCCAACGATCTGCGGTATACATTACTAATTCCACAGGAGGTTATCAGCAATTCCTCCATGGCCCAAAATCCGAGATAACCAGGCAGACTATCATTCTGATAGCATCAGCCGAAACGAACGGCCGCCCCATAAAGCGTTGCCGTATGGCAACGCTTTACTTAAAAAAACAATAAAGAAAATTGGAAACAAGTATGATAATAATCGAACACCTGTCGCACAAATACACCAGTTCCTGGGCTATCCGCGATATCAACGTAGAGATCGACCAAACAGGCATTGTGGGTTTACTGGGCTCCAACGGCGCCGGGAAATCAACCACCATGAATATCCTTTGCGGGGTGCTCAGACCAACAGAAGGAAAAGTATCCATCAACGGCATCGATATCAGGGACAACCCGGAAGAAGCCAAAAAACAGATCGGTTTCCTGCCGCAAAATGCCCCGCTTTACCTCGACCTCACGGTAGATGAATATCTGACCTATTGCGCAGAACTCCGGTTTATCCCGAAGGATAAGATAAAGGCCGCCGTAAATACAGCAAAAGAACGTTGCGGGGTCGCCCATTTCAGCTCCAGGCTCATCGGTAACCTGTCCGGCGGCTACCGCCAGCGGGTGGGGATCGCTCAGGCGATCATCCACCGGCCCAAAGTCATTGTGCTGGATGAACCCACCAACGGCCTGGACCCTAACCAGATCATAGAAGTAAGGGCCCTCATTAAGGAGATCGCGCAGGATAGGCTCGTCGTATTTTCCTCCCATATCCTATCGGAAGTCCAGCTGCTTTGCCGGGATATCAAAATGATAGAAGGCGGCAGGATCGTTTTTTCCGACACGATGGACGCATTTAACAACTACCTCGCGCCAAATAGTGTGCTGCTATTCCTGCATAATCCACCCGGCAAAGAAGAGCTGTTAAAACTACCGGGCGTGACCCGTGTCGATTTCCTGACCGAAAGACAGCTCAGGGTACATTTTACCGGAGAACATGATATTTCTGAAAAACTGATCGCGGCAAGTATACAAGGCGGATGGCGCCTGAGCGAGATAAACTATGAAAAGAGCTCTATTGACGAAATATTTAAACAGCTATCCAATAAATCAGCTAACTGATACTAATCACCCGACTAACAACAATCATCCGACTAATAACAATCATCCAAATAACAACAATCATCCGACTAATAATAATCACCCAATTAATATTAATCAGCTAACTAATAATAATGAACATTATAGTAAAAATTGCGAAAACAGAATTACGTAACCTCTTTTACTCCCCCATCGCCTGGTTCCTGATGATCGTCTTTCTGATACAAAACGCCATCACCTACATGGGATTTGTGGAGCATAGCGTGAGAACGCAGGAAATAGGCGGCGATGCACTAAGATACCTTAGCAATATTACCGGTAATATCTTCTACTCCGAAAAAGGAGTTTTTGCCGGCGTCATGCAAAATTTATATCTCTACATTCCTTTGCTGACGATGGGATTGATCAGCAGGGAGATCAATGGCGGCACCATCAAATTGCTCTACTCCTCCCCCGTTAAGGTCTGGCAGATCGTTTTTGGAAAGTATCTCGCCATGATGGTATTCAGCCTCGTATTAGTGGCGATCGTAGGTATTTTCATGCTATCCTCGGCATTCCAGGTCGAATCCGTCGATATGGTACGGTTTCTTTCCGCAGCGCTGGCCCTTTACCTCCTGCTGTGCGCCTATTCCGCCATCGGCCTGTTTATGTCCGCACTGACTACCTATCCGATCGTAGCCGCTTTAAGCACTTTCATCATGATAGGGATCCTGAGCTACGTCGGCAATGTATGGCAGGAATATGATTTTGTAAGGGATCTCACCTACTTCCTTTCCCTGGCAGGGCGCACCAACCATATGCTGGCCGGTCTGATCACCACCAAAGACCTTCTCTATTTTATAATCATCGTCGGCATCTTTCTAATGTTCACCATCCTTAAGCTGAATGGAGAAAGAGAGTCGCGGTCATTTAGCGTAAAATTTACAAGGTATGCCCTTGTTGTTGTTTCCGCCCTCCTCATCGGTTATATCAGCTCAAGACCGCTCATGACCGGTTACCTCGACGTAACAGTCAATAAAAGCAATACCCTGAGCCCTAACGCCCAAAAAATAATAAAAAAGATGAGCGATGCCGGACTGGAGATCACCGCTTACAACAATCTTTTGGGAGATTATAATTTTGTAGGCTTGCCCAAACAACGCAACAATTATTTGGCTTTTTGGGAACGGTATACCCGGTTCAAGCCGGATATCAGCTTCCACTATGTCGATTATTATGATCGCCCCTACGATGCAACCTACGTAAGCCGGGAGGATTCCGCCAGGACCCTGAAGCAAAGAGCTGAATTGATGGCCCGCAACCAGGAATTCGATCTCACTCCCTACAAGACCCCTGAGCAAATACAGAAAATGATCGATCTGAAACCGGAGCTGAACCGCTATGTCATGCAGCTTAAATACAAGGACAGAACCACCTTTTTAAGGATCTTTAACGACCAGCGGATGTTTCCCGGCGAAACCGAAGTCTGTGCCGCATTGGAACGTTTGCAGATGGCCAGCATACCAAAGATCTCCTTTGTAACCGGCAACCTGGAAAGAAGCATTGTTAAAAAAGGCGACCGGGAATATCAGAGTTTTACCAGCTTAAAAACATTCAGATACGCACTGGTCAACCAGGGATTTGATGTGGATACCCTGCTGCTGAAAAACGGAGATATCCCTGCCAATATTTCTACGCTGGTGATCGCCGATCCCAGGTCGGATCTCAGCCAGGAAGATCTGGGGAAGATCCGACAGTATATCGATAGGGGAGGCAACCTGCTGATCGCCGGGGAACCTGGTAAGCAATCTATATCGAACCCCCTGCTGCACTCGCTCGGCGTTCAGCTGATGGATGGCATCATCGTTCAGCAAAGCAAAGACTTCTCACCCGATCTGGCACTGAGTTATATTACCCCTGCTGCAGCAAAATTGTCCAAACCGCTGGCGCGCCTTGCTGAAGACTCTCTGCCCATATCTACTCCCGGAGTGACAGGACTGTCCTACGATGCCAACAGTACGTTCACCTGTCAGCCCTTATTGATGACAGATGCTGACCGGAGCTGGCTTAAGAAAGAGAAGCTGGTGACCGACTCCGCCGATGTCAGCTTTTCCGCCGCCGCAGGAGACCAAAAAAGATCCTATCCCACAGGCCTGGCTTTATCCAGGAACATCAACGGCAAAGAACAGCGTATCATTATTACAGCCGATGCCGATTTCATCAGTAACAATGAATATACCAGGTCCAGTATACGAACCAATAACTTTCCATTCAATACCGCCCTTTATAGCTGGTTGAACTATGGTGCATTTCCTATAGATACATCGATCCCGCGGACAAAGGACAACAGAATGAAGATCGGCTCTGCGACAGTGAAAGTATGTAAAGTGGTCTTTATCTGGATAGTCCCTGCATTGATCGGCATTTTTGCAGCGTTCCTGCTGATCAGACGTAAAAGAAAATAGGGGGAAATTATCCTTCTAAATAAGTCAGATTACACTCTAAAGTCTTATCCCAGTTTCCTGTCCTGGCTGCCGCTGCATACGTTGATCGAAGAAATTGCAGCAAAGTAGCCTCCGGATCATCTGCCTGCCGGACTGCTTCATAAGGCAGGAAAAATTCCCCCATCTCCTTATTGAAGAACGCCTGTGCAGGTCCAACACCCTGTTCACCAAAATCAGCTGGCGTAGGATAACAATAAGAATAAAATACAGGCGCCGGGGATTGTTCGCTGCCCGGCCAGAAACCAGCACTGCTTACCTCATGCGAATAGGCTTCCTGCATGACCCTGTCGGGCATATTCGGTGCTCCCCCCCCGTGTTTCGGCGCTTCTCTCCCCGAAAAACGGGTAACCGCCAGATCAAAAGATCCCCAAAAGAAATGCACCGGGCTGCTTTTACCAATAAACCCCGACCGGAACCGGGTAAACACCTTCTCTATCTTCACCAGCGCCTGCCAGAAATTAAACATTTCCACAGCATCATAGTGCCGGTGCACCTCATCCTGCTCAAAAGGAATGGCCGGATCAACTTCATTCGGCCTTGCATAGATCGCCACATCAATATGCATCTGCTGCAGTTTCAGGAACAGCTCCTTATAAAACCCCGCTACGGTACGCGGATACAGCTCCATCATTTCTTTTTGGCCATCGCTCGCCATAATGATCAGCTTATGCCCGATAAAATCCATATCGAGCTGGAAGATACCCCTATCATAAGGAATGCTGCCGGTTGTTAAACCGCGCGGCGAAACATATAGGGTGACATGCCAGGAGTGATTGAGCCAGGGCATTTTTTTCAACCTTATTTTGCCGATGATCTGGGTCCACAGCTGGACAGTCGCTATGGTATCTTTAAGCTTCTCAAAAGAGAGTGGTGGCCAGGTCTTCCAGTCATTGTTTGTCATATCTGCATTAATTTTGTCATGGCGGTACTAAGGTATGCAATGTTGCCTATACAGCGTCGCTCTTCTCCCTGTAAGAGCCCGCGGCAACTTATTCATATATTCAATATATCAATTTAATTGCCGATCAGGCATTCCCTTAATTTCAAATTTCCTTTATCGAAAAATAGAGATTTTATGATCAATACGGAGCTGAGCAGGCACAATATAATATCACGATGTAAAAATAAAACCCGTCCATGCGCCGCATTTTCCCTTTATTTGCATATACACAGGTATAACCTTCCTGTCTTATCCTGCTGGAAAAACTAACTGATAAAAATTAAGCGCCTGATTGTCCGGGGAATCCATACATAATGAGAAGGAATTGTTTTTGCTGGTAGCAGAAGGCGACGAGGCTGCCTTTCGAAGGCTATTTTCCTCCTACTTCCCGTTGCTCAGGCCTACTATGTTCCGCATCGTAAAAGACGAAGGAGCCGTACAGGACATCATACAGGAGACCTTTCTACGCCTCTGGCTGCACCGGGATAAAATGCCTGCCATCGAAAATCCACGCTCCTGGATCTTACGGATCGCCTATTACAGAGCCTTTGAATATCTTCGGGATAAAGCATTATACGAAAAAAAACTGCAGGGGTTAAGCGGCCGGCCGGGAGCTGCCGATGACGGGCCCGATACCCGGCTGGCTTTTAGCGCCATCGAGCGGGAGATTTCCAGGGCCATTGCTCTGCTGCCGCCCCAGCAAAAAAAAGTCTACCGGCTTAGCCGGGAAGCCGGCCTTCCCATCGCAGCCATTGCCGAAGAGATGGGGCTTTCGCCGCAAAGCGTAAAGAACACCCTGGGCCGCGCCCTGAAATTTATCCGCGAACACCTGGAAAAAGCCGGTTATGGCTGGATCTGGCTCCTTTTATTATTTTTCCCTTAATTATTTTTTTCCCCATAGGTACTCTGGCCTTCGCCGCGCGTCTGCTCTATAAGGGACCATGGAAACCTCCCAAAGGAGCCATGGAAATACCCCAAAGAAGCTATGGAAATGCCGCATTGGCAAAAGATCAAATACTGACCAGATCAAAGACTGTATAAATGGAAGACCCGAGAATAGCATACCTGCTGGACAAAATAGAGACTGCGGAGGCAACGCCGGAGGAGCTGCATGAGTTGGCGGAGGCTGTCAAAGCAGATATCGGCGGCGAACTGGCGGGCCTTATTGACGCCCGGCTCAGGACCGCCTTACCGGCCGGTAAGCAGGCCGGTCCCGACAGCGCCTATGATGAACAGACCGTGGAATCGCTGATCCAAAGGATACTGCAGGCAGACCGGTCTTCAGGCAAAGTGATCGGATTTCCTGCTATCCGGCGCCAAAGACAATGGCAGGTTGCCGCCGCGATCCTGGTATTAATGATAAGCTGCGGCTGGTTTTTCAGCAGGATACGGCATACCGGGCAGGTAAAGATCGTCGGGACGCTGCATCAACAGGACGATGTTGCACCTGGCGGCAACAGGGCCATTCTCACTTTAGGCAATGGCGACACCATTACCCTGGACAGCGCCGCCAATGGAACGATCACCCGGCAGGGGAACACGCGTATCGTCAAACTGGCCAATGGCCAGCTGTCTTATACAGCCGGCAAAGAAACCAACGAAGTCCTGTTCAATACCATGAGCACCCCCCGCGGCGGGCAATACCAGCTCCGGTTGCCGGATGGTACGGGCGTCTGGCTCAACTCGGCGTCGTCGATCACCTATCCGACTGCCTTCACCGGAAAGGAAAGGCAAGTCACTGTCAGAGGAGAAGTTTATTTCGAAGTGGCGGAAAATGCATCGAAACCATTCAGAGTGTCAGCCCCCCTTCCTGCTACATCGGAAAGAGCCGGCGGAAGCGAAACCGCGGACAGGAAGGAACCCGGGAACCGGAATATGGAAGTCGAAGTGCTGGGCACTCATTTCAATATCAATGCCTATGACGATGATCCGGCTGTAAGGACCACGTTGCTGGAGGGGGCTGTAGGCGTCAAGGCGGGAGGTGACCACAAGATCATCCGCCCGGGCCAGCAGGCAGTGGTAGTGACCGGCAGGAAAGAGATCGGGCTGGCGACCGCTGTCGACCTGGAGGAGGTAATGGCCTGGAAGAACGGGCTGTTCCAGTTCAACAATGCCGATATCCGTTCCGTCATGCGCCAGCTGGCAAGATGGTATGATGTGGAAGTGCGTTACGAGGGAGAGCCGACCAGGCTGCTGTTCGAAGGAAAGATACCGCGGGATGCCAATGCCTCGCAGGTGCTGCGGGTGCTGGAAAAAAACCATGTCCATTTCCGGCTGGAGGGGAAGACCATTACCGTGTTGCCATAAATTCCCGGACCACGACCATGCTACAAAGTAAGAATGCAGCTCCGTTCAAAGGGAAAATACCAGGAAAAATATAAAAGATAGTAGTTGCCAAAAACAAAGGCCAGTCATGCGCTAACATTACTGGCCGGCGTTCAGGTGACTTTTTAAAAACAAGTCCGCTAAGACTGCTTATTCACTCACCTAAACGATGCAAATGTATGCAATGTAAGGCTCTTTTTGCGTCCTGGCCCCAACCAGGTTCGCTATTAACCAAAACTCTGTTAGCCATGAAGCTGACAACACTTTTACTGACCGCGGCTTTTTTGAATGTGAGCGCCCGCGGTGTCTCGCAGAAGATCACCCTGAATGCGGACAATGCGCCCCTGGAAACCGTCTTCCGGGCTATCGAAAAGCAGACGAAATTCACTTTTTTTTATCAGCCCATGCTGCTGAAGACCGGCATGAATGTGACACTCCATGTGTCGGACCTGCCGTTGAAAGAGGTGCTGGACCGCTGTTTCTCCGATCAGCCTTTTACCTGGTCCATAGAAGGACGGATCATTACCCTGGAAGCGCGGCCTTCTCCGCCCGCCACGGCCGTTCTCGTTATGGAAGATACGGTCGTCAGGCCGGCAGCGCTGAGCGGCACTATCCTGGGAGATGGAAACCAGCCCCTTGCCGGCGCCACCGTCGTTGTCAAGAGCACCGGGAAAGGCACCAATACCAATGCCAAAGGACAGTTCGGGATAAAGTCTGTCGACCAGGGCACCGTGCTGGTCGTATCCTTTATCGGTTATAATAAAGTGGAACATAAGGTTGGTACGGATAAATATGTCACCCTGCGGATGGTCCCGGCCACCAGCACCCTGGATGTAAAGGTCGTCATGGCCTACGGCTCTACCTCCCAGCGGTACGCTACCGGCAATATCAGCACCGTCACCGCAAAAGAGATCGAAAAACAGCCGGTGATGAATCCTCTCTTCGCCCTGCAGGGGCAGGTGCCGGGAATGGTCATCACACCCAATAACAATGCTTTGCCGAGCGCCAGCGTAAAAGTGGAGATACGCGGCCGGAACTCGCTGAATCCTAACCTGACCTCCGAACCCCTCTATGTCATCGACGGGGTGCCGCTTTCGATCCTGCAGGTGAGCACTTCCTCCGGAACGGCTTCCAGTTATGCCTATGGCTCAACAGGTTTTCTTCAGAACAACAGCCTGGCCGGACCCACTTACGGCGGTGGGGGTATCACCGGACAGAGCCCTTTGTTCAATGTAAATCCGGCGGATATCGAGTCCATTTCCGTGCTGAAGGATGCCGACGCCACCGCACTCTATGGCGCCCGGGCTGCCAACGGAGTGATCCTTATTACGACCAAACATGGCCAGGCAGGCCCTACGAAAGTGGAGGGCCGTTTTGACCAGGGCACCAGCTTTATCACCCGATACTGGGATATGCTGGACGAGAAACAATACCTGGCGATGCGGCACGAAGCATTTACCAACAGCGGCATTACACCTACTGCCAGCAATGCGCCGGACCTGCTGCTCTGGGATACGACCCGCAACTACAACTGGCAGAAATTCCTCTGGGGCAGGCACGGTATGGTATCCAATGCCCAGGTAGCCGTATCGGGAGGAGACGCGCGTACCGTTTTCCGTCTTGGCATCGGATATAACCGGCAGAATGATATCACGACGTCGAGCGGTTTGAACCAGCGTATCAGCTCTTCGTTGAACCTTAGTCACAGCAGCCAGGACCGCAGGTTGTCCATGTCCCTGTCGGCGGCCTTTTCCCAGACGGTGGTGAATGCAATCAGCGTAAATACCGGCGCCGCCTATGCGCCGGATGCACCGCCCATATTTGACGCCAAAGGCAACCTCAACTATGCCGGCTGGTCGCCATATGCTTTTTATTTTGCCTCGCTGAAGCAACCTTATAACAACCGGACTAATTTTCTGAATGCCAACCTGCTCACGTCCTACACGATCATGAAAGGGCTGACGGCCAGAGTCTCTGTGGGCGGGAACCTTGCTTCAGGATACCAGGTCGGCAAGTCCCCCATCAGCTCGTATAATCCTGCCACCACCACCAGCACTGCCAGCATCACCATCGGGAGGAACGATAATAATAACTGGCAGGTGGAACCGCAGCTGGAATACAATGTCCTTATTGGAAGAGGCAAGCTGAATGCCCTGGTCCTCGGCTCGCTGAGCACCACCACTACGGAAGGATTAGCTACAACCGGGAGCGGAATAGCCAGCGATGCCCAATTAGGGACCATCAGCAATGCCACTACATTCCGGAGCTCAGATAACTGGGGCCAGCAAAAGGTCGCTTCCCTGCTGGCCACGATCGGTTATAACTGGGCCGGTAAATATATCATTACGCTCAACGGCCGGCGGGATGGCTCTACGAATTTCGCTCCGGACAACCGGTTTGGCAGCTTCGGCTCGGTAGGCGCCGCCTGGATCCCCAGTGAAGAAAGATGGGTGAAAAATATTCTGCCGTCCTTTGTCAGCTTCATCAAGCTGCGGGCCAGCTATGGTACTACCGGCGGCAGCGGCGCTACTCCTTTTTCCTATCTCTCCCAATGGGCCAGCAATTACGCCAATTACCCTTACGGAGGCGTTCAAACGACTTTTCCGCAGATCCACGCCTCCCCGGATTACCACTGGGAGGTGGATAAAAAGCTGGATGCGGGCTTTAGCCTGGGCTTCCTGCATGACCGGATCACGCTGGATGCCGCTTACTACCGCAACCGCTGTGATAATCAGCTGACACCCCTGCCTACTCCTGCCTTCACCGGCTTTAGCAGCGTCACGGGCAACCTGCCTGCCAATGTACAGAATTCAGGACTGGAGATCGGGACGCACGCCCTGATCATGCAGACCAGGAAATTCAGCTGGTCAGCCAATTTCAATATTTCCTTCAACCGGAATAAGCTGCTAGCCTTTCCCAACCTTGCCCAGTCTACCTATACTAACACCTACGTAATCGGCAAACCGCTTAATTTCATCTACCTGTATAATTTTACCGGCGTAGACCCTCAGACCGGTAAAAATACTTTTGTAGATCATGATCAGAATGGCGTGATCGGGCCGAATTCTTCGGCTCCCATTGGCACCGATGACCGGTATATTTTCACAAAACTGGATCCCAGCTATTATGGCGGGCTGCAGCAATCCTTCAGTTATGCAGGCTTTACCGTAAGCGTGAGCGCCTATTTCAAAAAGCAGATGTCCAGAAATGCGCTGTATGGCTATAACGTACCGGGAACCCAGAACAATATGTCCGCTTTCCAGTACGCACATACCTGGCACAAACCCGGCGATCACGCACTATTCCCCATGCTCACGACTACAGGGGACAATTCCTATTATTATTACAACACCTCTACGGGCCTGTATACGAATGCCTCATTTATCCGGATCAACCAGTTGAGCCTGTCCTATTCCCTGCCGGACGCTCTTCTCAAAAAGAGCAGGATCAGGAGCCTGACCTTTAACATTTATACCAATAATCTTTTTACGATCTCCAAATATATAGGAGTCGATCCTGAGGTTTCAGTTTTCGGCACCGTGCCGCCGGCAAGGATCATCCAGGGAGGTCTGTCCTGTTCATTCTAAAAACTCACTACTATGACTATTTATCATATTTTACGAAAGGGGCTGCCCGTCTGCCTGCTGGCCCTGTTATCCGGGGGTTGTAAAAAATTGATCGACATCCCGGCCCCGACCACCTCGATCACTACGGACCTTCAGTTCTCCAGCAACACCCTGGCCAATGCAGCGATCATCAGCCTCTATTACAGCGCATTCTCACAAACGGGAGGCCATAACTGGGCCAGTTTCATCACACAATACGCCGGCAGCTCCAGCGACGAGCTGATCTTATTCCAGGGACCGACAGACGCCAGCGCTTACCAGATCAATTCCAATACGCTGTTCGCCGGCACCGGCACCAGCACTAATGGGGATATAGGACTCCTCTGGAACAACCCCTATTATACTGTTTACATGGCCAATGCCGCCATCCCCTCGCTGGCGTCCTCTACCGGCGTGTCGGACTCCCTGCGTACGGAATATACCGGCGAGGCTAAGTTCATGCGGGCGCTGGCCTATTTTTATCTGACCAACCTGTTCGGAAATGTCCCGCTGGCTCTCAGCATCGATTACAATATAACGTCCAAACTGCCTAACGCGGCGCAGGCAGATATATATAAGCAAATTGTCCAGGACTTACATGACGCAGCAGGGTCCCTCGCAGCTGACTTTTCCCTGGGAGGAGGAGAACGTATCCGGGCCACCAAATGGGCGGCCTATGCCCTGCTGTCCAGAGTATATCTTTACCAGGGCGACTGGACGAATGCTGCCGCGATGGCTGACAGCGTGATCAACCATACGCAATCTTTCAGCCTGGTGACGGACCCGGCGGCGGTGTTCAATAAGAACAGCTCCGAGGCCATTTTACAATTCCAGCTGAACAGCACCGCTTACTATTTTTACAATGCCACACCGGACGGCTATTATTTCCTTCCATATGGGGCAAGCGGATCGCAGCCTACCGTCACGGATTACCTTTCCCCCCAGCAGGTAGCGGCTTTTGAACCCGGCGACCAGCGGTATGCCAAATGGGTGACCTCGTTTGTTTCCGGGGGACAGACCTATTTCACAGCTTATAAGTATACCATCGGACAAGCTACCTACGCATCCGGAGCGGCAGTGCCTCAGTATTATATGGCGCTGCGCCTCGCCGAGCTCTACCTGATCCGGGCCGAAGCCCGCGTGCATAACAATGACCTGGCCGGGGCCGCGGCCGATCTCAACACGATCCGCGCCCGGGCCGCCCTGGCGCCGACTACAGCAGCCAGCCCCGATGATCTGTTAAACGCCATATTACATGAGCGGCAGACAGAGCTCTTTGCAGAATGGGGCCATCGCTGGCTGGACCTCAAACGGGCAGGGAAAGCGTTGTCCGTCCTGTCGGCCATACCGCTGCACGCGGCCATCAACCAAACCCAATTATTGTACCCGATACCTACGACGGAGCTGACCCTGGATCCGAACCTGCGGCAGAATTCCGGGTATTGATCGGGGTCATATCCCGGTTGACCAGGCCGGCGTAAACAACATTCTTAATCAATTTATTCAACAATATGAACCCTATTGTCAGGATCGAACACCTGTCCCATAAATACAGCCGTGCCTGGGCCATCCGCGATATCAACATGGAGATCAGCCAGACAGGCATCGTGGGACTGCTGGGCTCCAACGGAGCAGGCAAGTCCACCACCATGAACATCCTCTGCGGGGTGCTCACACAAACGGAAGGCAATGTCTATATCGACGGGATCGATATGAGCAAAGAACCTGAGCTCGCCAAACAGCAGATCGGCTTTCTGCCCCAGAACCCGCCGTTGTACACGGACCTTACCGTAGATGAATACCTGACCTACACGGCAGAGATCCGCCTGATGTCCCCCGGTAGTATCCGGGGAGCCGTGGCAACGGTGAAAGAACGCTGCGGCATCACCCATTTCGGAAAAAGGCTGATCGGCAACCTGTCCGGCGGGTATAAGCAACGGGTGGGCATCGCGCAAGCCATCATCCACCGTCCCCGCCTCGTCGTGCTGGACGAGGCGACCAACGGACTCGATCCCAACCAGATCATCGAAGTAAGGAACCTCATCAAGGAGATCGCCGCGGACCACGCGGTGATCTTCTCTTCGCATATCCTGCCGGAAGTACAGCTCCTCTGCAAAGAGATCAAGATGATCGAACAGGGCAGGATCGTCTTCTCGGATACCATGGACGCATTCAACAACTATGTCGAGCCGCACAGTGTAACCATGCACCTGGAGAATCCCCCCCCCGCGGAGGCTATTCTGCAGATAGCCGGGGTCACGAAGGTGGACTTCCTGACCGAACGGCTCGTCAGGGCCTGGTTCAGCGGGGACCCCGGCATCACCGAAAAGATCGTGGCCGCCAGCCTCGCGCAGGGATGGAGATTGCGGGAGATCGGTCTGGACAAAAGTTCCGTCGACGAGATCTTTGCACAGTTATCCCTGGGGACGGACGGTCGAATGAATTGACAAAGCGGCCCCATGCATAAATATACCCGGGCATTGACGAAACGGCCCTGAATGAATGAGTAGACCCGGGCATTACCGAAGCGGACCTGAACAGATGAATTGCCGAAGTGCACGAACATTTGAATTGACAAATCCCAAGAAATTTTTTCATGAAGAAGACCATATTTAAAATAGCAAAAACAGAGCTGTACAATCTTTTTTACTCCCCGATCGCCTGGCTGCTGCTGATCGTATTCTCTTTCCAGACGGCGCTGGCCTACCTGGGGAGCATGCAGCAGCGGCTGGTTTACAAGAACCTGGGCGGGGCCTTCCTCAATTATCTGCATGGCCTGACAGGGTCGGTCTTTGGAGGCGGCCGGGGGTTCTATGCATCCGTCGCCGGCAATCTGTACCTCTATATTCCTTTGCTGACCATGGGGCTGATGAGCCGGGAAATCAGCAGCGGAACGATCAAGCTGCTCTATTCATCCCCTTTGAAGATCCGGGAGATCGTCTTCGGTAAATTTCTGGCCATGCTGCTCTACAATGCCCTGCTGGTCGGGATCGTAGCCCTCTTCGCCGGAGTCAGCATTTTCAATATCCAGTCCGCCGATATCGGCTTCCTGCCCGCCGGTCTGTTGGGCATTTTCCTGCTGATCAGCGCCTATGCGGCCATCGGCCTGTTCATGTCCTGTCTGACAGGTTACCAGGTGGTCGCCGCCATCTGTACCCTGGCCATGCTGAGCCTGCTGAGTTATATAGGAACAATCTGGCAGGAGTATGATTTTTTCAGGGACCTCACCTATTTCCTGTCTATCTCCGGCCGTTCCATGAATATGATCGACGGACTGATCACCACCAAGGACGTCCTCTATTTCGTCGTGATCATCGGCGCCTTCCTGGGATTCAGCATCTACAAGCTGCAGGATGAAAGGACAAAGA
This sequence comes from Chitinophagales bacterium, assembly GCA_015655015.1. Classification (GTDB taxonomy): domain Bacteria; phylum Bacteroidota; class Bacteroidia; order Chitinophagales; family Chitinophagaceae; genus Puia. The sequence continues at coordinate 19,773 of JAATFV010000257.1, forward strand.
AACCGATCGGCCTGCGGGCAGGCCGGTATGCAGGTATTGTCGTTTCGGTCATGCTGATCAGTTATATCTCTTCCCGGCCCGGCCTCATCGGGTACTGGGATACGACCGCCATCCGCTCCAATACCCTCTCCCCCAACGCACAGAAGATCATCCGGCAAATGGATGCGCCGTTGGAGGTCACCACCTATGTCAACCTGCTCGACAGGAACATCTGGATGGCGCTGCCTGTCCAGCGCAATGCAAACCTGGCGATCTGGGAACCTTACCTGCGGTTCAAGCCGGATATAAAATTTACCTATGTCTACTACTACGATACGGCCAATATCGAATTATTGAAAAGCTATAAGGGGATGGACCTGCGGGCGATCGCGGAAAAAACCGCCAAAAGCGCCAAGGTCGATATCAACAACTTCAAGACCCCGGAAGAGATCCGTAAGATCATTAACCTCCGGCCGGAGAAGAACCGGCTGGTCATGCAGCTCCAATACAAAGGGAAGACCACCTTCCTGCGGGTCTTTGATGATATGGAAAGATGGCCCTCCGAGACGGAAGTGTCGGCTGCGTTCCAGCGATTGCTGGATACAAAGCTGCCGATGATCGCTTTTGCAGACGGAGACGGCGAACGCAGCATCGACAAATCGGGAGACAAGCATTATAAGATCCTGCCCAACGAGATCTCTTTCCGGTATTCCCTGGTGAACCAGGGCTTCGGAGTGGAGAAAGTTTCGCTGAAGGACCAGGAGATCCCATCCGATATACGGGCCCTCGTCATCGCCGATCCCCGTAATCCTCTCGATAGCGTGGAGCTGGGGAAGATCCAGCGATACATAACCGCCGGCGGCAACCTGCTGATCGCCGGCGAACCGGGACGCCAGGCCCTGCTCGCCCCCCTGCTGCAGCCGCTGGGAGTCAGCCTGAAGGAGGGAATGCTGGTACAGCCCAACGCGGAAGGCAACTTTCCGGGCCTGATCTTATCCGGACTGACGAATGCCACGGACAATTTATTTTCCTATGATCCGCTTAAAAAAAGCAGGAAGGACAGCACGCCGGTATCCATGCCGGGCGCAGCGGCGCTTACCTATGCCGGTGACCATGGCTGGGAGATCACGCCCCTGGTGATAACCAAACCGGCCGCCAGCTGGATCCGGAAAAGAATGCTGACGGAAGACCAGGGGATTATGGGGGGTATGAACAGCGGCGGGACCTCCGGTTCCTCTGTGAACGGCAATATAGGCGCGACGGCGACGATAATGGTTGTGGCGGCCGGGTCCAACCTTACATCAACGGGAACCAGCCTTACTGCGACAGGATCCAACGGTAATGCGACAGGATCCGGGCATAACGGGCGGCCGCCTCTTTATTCCGACTCCCTGATCTTTTCGCCGGCAGATGGCGACGAAGGAGGATCTTTCCCGACGGCCCTGGCGCTGAGCCGTTCCGTAAATGGCAAGCCCCAACGCATTGTCGTTACCGGAGACGCGGACTTTATGAGCAATACGGAATTAGGCCGGCGCAACCTGCGGGTCTCCAATTTCGCGTTCACGATCGGTCTGTTCAAATGGTTCAGCCATGGCGAGTTCCCGATCGATACCTCCCTGCCGGATGGGAAAGACAATGGGCTCAACCTGACTGACACCAGTATGAATGTTATGACGATCATCTTAAAATGGGGGTTGCCTGCCGGCCTGCTCATTTTTGCAACAGTATTGCTCATACGTCGTAAAAGACAATAAGACAGGTCGATTATTTTATTACATAAAAACAGAAAATCAACATGAAAAAAATTTTATTGGCTGCCTGGCTGCTAAGCATGACCACATTTTTTGCGCAGGCCGGTCAACCGGCGCCAGCCGGCCTGCCCTTTACTATTCAGGGAACTGCCCCCGCACAGCAATCTCCCGTTAAAGTCATCCTGACCATAAGGGGGAGAAGCGGGACCCTCCGGATGGATAGTACAGAGGTCCGGCAGGGACATTTCGTTTTTAACGGGACGATCCCGGAACCTGTCCTGGCTACTCTTTCTTTTATCAGGCAGGATCAAACGCCGGGAGCGTCCAAAGGGCCGGCCGGCGGGCATTCCAGGAGCGACGAGCTGACCCTGTTCCTCGACAAAGGGGTGATCACCATTACTACGACCGATCTCATCGGCAAGGCCACCGTGAAAGGATCCGCTGCCCAGGACGCTATGACGGCGCTGAATACGGAATTGAAAGATCTTATCGGGCAGGCGACGGAACTGCAGAAACAATATGGCGGATTGATGGCGGCAAAAGATACGGAAGGCTTGAAAAAGGCGGAGATCAGGAGAAAGGAAATATGGGCAGCCATGCATACCATCAAAGTGGCTTATGTGAAGAACAATCCATCCTCCCCTATTGCCCCCTGGGTACTGGATAATTTCAGCGCTTACTACCTCGATGTGGCGGAAGTAGGCCCCCTGTATGATCATTTAAGCCCCGGGCTCAAGACTACTCCCACCGGGAAAGATATAGGAGACCGGCTGACAACATTCCGGAAAACAGCTGTCGGCCAGCCCGCGCCGGATTTTTCCCAGCCGGACACTTCCGGCAGGATGGTCAGCCTGTCTTCCTATAAAGGGAAATACGTGCTGGTAGACTTCTGGGCCAGCTGGTGCCATATCTGCCGCCTGGAAAACGCCTATGTACTAAAGGCCTATAATACCTATAAGGACAAAGGATTCACCGTACTGACCGTATCACTCGACACGGACAAGGCCAAATGGGAAGAGGCCTTCAATAAGGACGGTATGATCTGGACGACGATCAGCGACCTGAAAACGGAAAATGAAGTGGCTTTACAATACGGCGTCGCCGGCATTCCGAAAAGTGTGTTGGTAGATCCGTCCGGGATGATCATTGCCAAAAATCTGCGCGGCGACGATCTGGGAAAGAAACTGGAAGAAGTGTTCACAGGAAAATAAACAGGAGGTAAGAAAAACAGGCAGGGTTTAATCATCTTTAAGGGAGCCGGTACGGTGGACAAGTCCACCCCGGCTCCCCTTCTTATTAAATGCAATTACCTATATTGTGATTGAAATAAAACGACCATCCTTTTCGGGAACAGTGAACATTATCTATTTCAATATTCCCATTTTGACAATCCAAGGGTTGCCATTTCGGCAAAAATGAACTATATTGCACGAAATCTTTTCGCATTAAACAATATCAGTCCATAGACTTTCTGGGTCACAACCTTGACTTCCTCGATCACACCGTCTGACGATATCGCCCCCTGCCGGTAAGCTTCTTACTATCCGGTCCTGCGGCGGCCCTGTTCCTAAACCATCTTTTCACATCCCTTTATTTTATTTCTATGCAAGCGATTTCCCCCGGAACGGCCTTATCCGATACCACCCGTCATTACCTGGAGCTGGAAGAGCAGTACGGCGCCCATAATTATCACCCGCTTCCGGTCGTGTTGAACCGCGGCATGGGAGTATTTGTCTGGGATGTGGATGACCGACGTTATTTCGACTACCTGAGCGGATATTCCGCCGTAAACCAGGGCCATTGTCACCCCCGCATCATCGGGGCATTACTGGAACAGGCCCAAAAGCTCACCCTCACCTCGCGGGCTTTTCACAGCGACCTGCTGGGAGAATATGCACAGTATATCACCGATTATTTCGGCTATGAGAAGGTATTGCCCATGAATACTGGCGTGGAAGCGGTGGAAACAGCCATCAAGTTATGCCGCCGCTGGGGCTACCAGGTGAAGAATATACCGGAGAACCAGGCTAAGATCATCGTCTGTGCCGATAACTTCCACGGAAGGACGAGCACCGTCATCTCTTTCAGCACAGACCCGGATTCCAACCGGCATTTCGGCCCCTATACGCCGGGATTTATTATTATTCCTTACAACGATGCCGCAGCCCTCGAACAGGCGCTGCAGGATCGGCATGTCGCAGGCTTCCTGGTGGAACCGATCCAGGGAGAGGCAGGAGTGGTCGTTCCGGATGAAGGGTATCTCCGCAAAGCCAAACAATTATGTAAGGAAGCGGGAGTTTTGTTCATCGCCGATGAAATACAGACAGGCCTCTGCCGTACCGGCAAAATGCTGGCCTGCGACCACGAAGACGTACGTCCCGATATCCTGATCCTGGGTAAGGCCCTGAGCGGAGGCGTACTGCCCGTATCGGCCGTATTAGCCGACGACGAGATCATGCTGACGATCCGTCCCGGGGAACATGGCTCTACCTATGGAGGTAACCCGCTTGCCTGCAAAGTAGCCATAGAGGCCCTGCGGGTGCTGAAGGAAGAGAAACTGGCAGAAAATGCCCAGGTCCTGGGTGAACTGCTGCGGAAGGAGATCCAACAGCTGAATTCCCCTTATATCCGGCTGATCCGGGGAAAAGGGCTGCTGAATGCGATCATGATCGACCACCCCAACCCGGGAGCAGCCTGGGAACTCTGCATGGCCCTGAAAGAAAATGGACTGCTGGCCAAGCCTACCCATGGGGATAAGATACGACTGGCTCCTCCCCTGGTCATCACGAAAGAAGAGATATTGGAATCCGTGGGGATCATCAGGGACAGCCTTAGTATATTGTAGGCTCAGAAGGGTAGACCATCCTCTTCCTCGCCGACACTTCCCTGGTTATCAGGCCCGCCCGGAGCTGTTTGCCCCCCGGCGCCCGCCACTTCAATTTTCCATGCTTTTACATCGGTGTACCATCTTCCATTGTATTCACGGCTTTCTACATCAAAGTCAATTTTCAAATTGTTGCCGATTTGCAACTGACTGTCGTTAATCTTATCGCCCCAGATAGATATACAAACTTTTTTAGGAAACTGACCTTCCGTTTCTACAATGAATTCCTGTTTCTTCCATTGACCATTCTTGCCGGTGCCGGTTTGTAAAGGAAGGAGCTGCGTGAGTTTGGCTGTAAGTTGCATCGTACTGATTTATATGTCGTTTAGATGCAAAATTATTGATATTTTGATAATAATTCTATTAAACTATAATGCCTCGCCAGGTGATGGCTCAAAGAGTTTTTTACTCCGACCGGTAAGGACCAAAACGGTTTTTAACGGTCGGCATTGCCGAGCCATCATCCAGCACGAATACATAGTATTCATCCCCTCCGGGCATTACCCTTATGACTATATGCCCTTCCAAACTTTTGGCTGAGCGGGTGATCCAGGGCCCCAGGGTGATCTTTGTCGCCTCCTGCAGGTAGAGATAGAATACGTCCGGCGGCGGTGTAGCGGGTTTCCCGGGCGATGAGACGTCCGTTTTTCCGGTCGATGACGTTGCAGGCCTCCCGTTAGCCAGCCGGTGGGCAGTCTCCTGTCCCGGCTGATCGCTGCACCAGGTCTGTGCGACCACTACGCGCGGGTCCAACACTTTTAAAAATCCCGCATTGTTGGCATCCCTGTTCCCATGGTGATCCAGGGACATGGCGTCTACTTTACCGATCGCCTCTGCCATCGGCGACTCCGAATCCCTGCCACCGGGCAGGTCCTCTCCTTCCCTTCCCGTATTGTCCCCCCCTGTATAATAATCGAATTTGCCATAGCTGATCCGGAGTGCAAGGCTCAGGGGGTTCTCATTGAACGCCCCTTTTTTATCCAGCACATCGTTTGCTGAAAAAACAGCGATCGTCTCTTTACCCTTCCCCGTCCAGACCTGGTTGCCGGCCTTGATATTACGGATGTGAAAGTCCGGCCAGGAGGCGGCATCATAACGCAGTACGATCTGATCATCGCGCCCGGCCTGTAATGCCGCCGCCTTCATTTTACCAGCAGCCACATAGTGCTCCACGAAGTCCAGGTAATTGAGGAAAGAGCTGGGAACAGCGGGAGCGCCGCCCCCCCCGGAGGCGCCGGGTGCGCTTTTATAATATCTCCGCAGATCGACAGGAAAATCATAAGCCGGATATCCCCGGTCGATCATGTTCCGGATCGTCAACAGGTCCCCCACCTCCGTCATACCGGATAATTGGTACGATCCTTTTTTCGACGACGGGGAATTGACATCGACCTGACCATAATGATCGGCATGAAAATGAGTGATCAACGCATAGTCGATCCCGGTATTCTGCAGGAGCGGCGCCACTTGCCGGATATAATTCACGATGGTCTTCCCTGCGCTGGCGGTGTCGAAAGGCAGTGCCGGCGAAGTTCTCAGCGGAGCATTCTTCTTTTCGAAAACCGCCCTGTCCAGGTCGCCTGCATCTATCAGCACCGTGGTCCCGTCAGGCAGGACGAGGAAGGCGGAATTTCCCCGTCCTGTATTGATATGATGAATGTCCAGGCAACCCTTCTGCCAGGGAGGAAATATGCTGCTGCCTTTTGCGGCAGCAGCGGACGATGCAAGCTTGCTGTCTTTTGCGGCAACGATGGATGGTGGACCGCTGACTTTTGCGTCAGCGGCAAAGGATACAAGGTTGCTGTCCTGGGCACTTGCCATCGAAAAACCGCAAAGAAAAAACAAAAAGAAAGAAAATATTGCTTTCGACATACAATTCAATTAATGTTCTGCGATACAAATCCTATCAACACCCGGCCGGCAGAAAGTCTTTCAACCCATATCCATTCCGGTTTTGCAGGAATATCCCGCCCCGTTAATACGGCGTAGGATTATCTTTTATCTTATCCGGATTCGTATTGATCTGGCTGATCGGCACAGGAGCCAGTGTCTGATCAGGCTGAACGGCCGCTCCGCCAAAACCAGAAGCATTCATGACCACAGCCATCCTGCCCGTCCTCACCAGGTCGAACCAGCGATGGTTCTCAAAAGCCAGCTCAAACCTCCGCTCATTCTCCAGGGCCAGGCGGAAACTACCCTGATCAGGCAGATCAGCAGTAGTGAATGCGGTCAGGCCAGCCCGTTGATGCACCTTATTCAGTCCCGCCCAGGCATCCCCCGTTCCGGAAGGATCATAGCCCATTTCATTCAGGACCTCGGAATACATCAGCAGCACGTCGGCATAACGCAGCACGAAAAAATCATTCCCGGCATCATTAGCCTGGTCCGGCACATCCTGGCCTACATACTTGGCGGCGTATGTGCGTCCGTCCGGCAGCACACCGACAGAAACAGCTTTGCGAAGATCACCGGCGGCATAAGATTGCATGAGATTAGCGCTGGGTTCATTATCTCCGACCGCCGTTCCTATCCCGTTGGTGAACTGGGTCGTATTGGCGGGAGAGAACAGGTTGACAAAGGAGCTGCCGGTCCCTACCCCCCCTTTTTGGTATTGGATCTCGAAGATGCTTTCCTTATTATTCTTATTCGCCACTTTAAAAATATCCGCGTAATTCGGCAGCAGGGTCAGCAGTGTTGGGTTCGCATTGGCGTAATCGATGACCGCTTTCAGGGGTGTCGCAGCAGCGGTATAGTTCTTCTGCGTCAGATACACCTTTCCCAACAGGCTTTCCGCTGCGATCCGCGTAGCCCGTCCCACATCAGCGCCCGATACACTTAGCGGCAGCCGGGTGATAGCATCCTGCAGGTCGCTGATCACCTGCATATAGATCGAATCCGCGCTGGTCCGTCCCAGCGCAAAGGCATCGGTAGGATTGGCCAGTTCTTTCGTCACCAGGGAGACATCACCCCAGATCCGCACCAGGTTGAAATAAGTCAGGGCCCGTATGAACTCCGATTCTCCGATACGGAAATTTTTGGCGGCGCTGTCCATCGTAATGCCGCCGATACGGCTAAGGATGGTATTACAGCGAAGGATGCCGACATAACATCCCTGCCAGGTCTGATCGAGCGCCACGTTGGAAGAGACAACACGCAGCAGGTCGAAATCTCCGTAAGCGCCGCCCGTATTGGTGACACTCTCTTCCTTCGAATTGTCCGAATTTACTTCCATGAAATAGGTGAAGTTCTGCCCGTATTCGGCCGTGGCCTGCAGGGACTGATAAGCCCCGGCCACAGCCTGGTTGATATCGGCCGCCGTCTTGTAAAAATTAGCTGCACTGGCGGCGGATACAGGGGGCAGGTCGATGAATTTCTTTGTACACGCGGAGCACACCGATAGGATGACCGCTGATAAAATAAGAACTCTGTTCATGTAAAATATTTTTAACAACTTCAATCGAAAAATTAAGACTTGTCAACACTATGCCAGATCAACGGCCAGACCACGATTACTGAACGGATCATCCTCGCATCCGATCATTCCCGGACGGACCATCGGTCGGATCACCGGGTCGATCCTCAAAACCCGATATTCAATCCAACGACAACAGTCTTCGCTACCGGGTAGGTCCCGTCTTCAATGGCCGGCTGCGCCGCACTGGAGCCATTCTGACTGGTCTCCGGGTTGAATCCCGAATAATGCGTGATGGTAAAAAGATTCTGAGCCGAAACATACACCCTCGCCTTTTCTATAGCCAGCCTTTTCGTTATGCCCGCCGGCAGGCTATACCCCAGGCTGATATTCCTCAGCCGTATAAAAGAGCCGTC
>JAATFV010000009.1 GCA_015655015.1 Chitinophagales bacterium
GCTTCCTTTTTTTAAAGAGCTGATAGACCAGATCATGCAGCAGCGGCTGCTGGACAAGATACAGCTCCGGAATGCCTACCTGGGAGAGGATTCGGCAGGCCGGTATAAATTATTCATTATGCAGCAGGCCGATATTGCGCTGCGCGTATCATTAAAAGATATCGCTTCCTATCTGGGAATTACGCCCCAGTCACTCAGCCGGATCCGGAGAAATATAAAGTAAGCCCGCTTTTACCATTTGGTAATTGCCAGGGGAACCGATTGCCGCAACTTTGTTTTTTTAAAAACTAAAAAAAAGATATATGAGCATGACTACAATTGGCTGGATAGGTCTTGGAAAAATGGGAATCCCCATGTCCGGAAATCTTATAAAGGCCGGGCATCCTGTAACCGTCTATAACCGTACCAAAGCAAAAGATGCTTCCTTAACGGCACAGGGGGCGACTACGATAGATTCTCCTTCTGCCCTGCTGCAAAAGGTGGAGGTCGTTTTCATCATGGTGTCGGATGATGAGGCGATCCGGCAATTGTTCACCGGCGGGCAGGGCCTGCTCAGCGCAAAGGCTACCGGTAAGATCCTCATCAATATGAGCACCGTATCTTCTGCCATCAGTAAAGAAATGGCTGCCTTATGCAAGCAACAGGGTAATGATTACCTGGACGCTCCTGTGTCCGGAAGTGTCAGGCAGGCGGAAGAAGGACAGCTGGTGATCATGGCCGGAGGAGAGAAAAAGGTATTTGAGATGGTTCTGCCGATCCTTGAACGTCTGGGGAAGCTGGCGCTGTTCGTCGGTGACCATGGGGCCGGCAATATGGCTAAGCTGGCTATTAATACCCTGCTGGGATTCCATGCACAGGGACTGGCAGAGGCTGCTGTTTTTGCCCGTAAGCATGGAATTGCACTGAAGGATTTCTTTACCCTGGTCAATAACAGCGCTCTCGGGAATGTGTTTGCCAAAATAAAAGGGGATGCCATTCTTCAAGGCAATTACCAGGCTGCTTTTGCGCTGAAACATATTGCAAAAGACCTGCGTCTGGCGAATAAAGAGGGATTGGATACACCGCTGGGAGAAGTCGTCTATACCTCCTTTCAACAGGCTGAAGTTACGCTCGGAGAGGAAGATATTATTGCTATTATGAAGTACGTCGACCGGGATTAGATTCAAGGCCGGATTTTTAAGGGAAGCCTCTTTTTTACCATTTGGTAAGTCTTCCCCAGCTACTCCATGCGAAATTTGCATTATTAAAACAAATAGTCATGGAAAATAAAATCAGCGCTTTATCGGGTAAAAAAGTAGTCATATTGGGTGGAAGCTCAGGCCTGGGACTGGCTACCGCTGAAGCTGCGGCAGCAGAAGGCGCAAAAGTCGTCATTGTATCCGGCAACCAGCAACGAATAGATCAGGCGTTACAGTCGCTTCCGGAAGGCAGCGAAGGGTATGCCGCAGATCTTGGCAAGGAAGACAATATCAGGACGTTTTTTGAAAAGACGGGCAGTTTCGATCACCTGGTGTATACGGCAGCAGAAAACCTGAACCTGGCCAATATTGGCGAAACGGAGATCGACAAGGCCCGTGAATTCTTTACGCTTCGCTATTGGGGGGCCTTTGCGGCCGTTAAATACGGGACGCCGCATATTAACAAGGGTGGGTCTATCAATCTGACCAGCGGTATTGCCAGCATCCGTCCCGGCAAAGGCTGGGCATTGGCATCCAGCATCTGCGGGGCAATGGAAGGATTTGTCCGGGCTGCGGCGGTAGAATTGGCTCCCATACGGGTGAACAGTGTCGTTCCGGGGGTGGTCAAAACCAATTTATGGAATAGTATGACGGAAGCAGACCGGGAAAATTTCTATAAAACGGTAGGCGATTCCATGCTGGTAGGTCGGGTAGGCGAGGCCGGGGACATTGCCCAGGCTTTTCTTTACCTGATGAAGCAAAATTTTGGCACGGGCCAGAATATCGTTATTGACGGAGGAGCGGTATTAATATAATTATGAACGGGTAGTTGCAGCAATTTTGCCGGTCAGGACTTTCTTAAAGTCACATTAAAATTTTGGTTCGTTAACAAAGCCTTTACACAAAGCCTATCTTTATGGCGTTACTTTTGGACGTTTTTGGAAAGTCCGACAAGAATTTAACCAACTAAATTTATTATGACGCTAACTACATTCAGAAAATTATGCTTGTTGTTTTTGACCGCCAATATAGTTGCAATAACAGTGAATGCGCAGATCGAATTCGGTATTAAGGGAGGGTTCAACAGTGCTGAAATATTGACCAGCACAACGCAAGGTGTAAATGTCAACGGCAACCCTATGTCAATACGTAATTTTCCGAAAACAGATTTTCATGCAGGTTTCATCGTTTCTATTCCTTTGACGAAGAAGCTCACCTTACAGCCCGAACTCGACTATTCCCAACAGGGCGCTCAAGGCAATCCCTCCGGCGGATACCTGGTGAGCGCAACAGAAAAGTATAAGTTTAATTATTTTACTTTGCCCGTTCTTTTACAATACAAATTACCTTTTGGCTTTTATGCTGAAACGGGTCCCCAGGTAGGTTACCTGGCCTCTGCCAGCATCGTAGAGAGTATTGTAGGCGCTACCGTTACCAATACCTATCACGTGAAAAGTCAATATAAATCAACTGATTTCAGCTGGGCTTTCGGGGGTGGTTATATATCTCCTATTAACCTTGGGCTGGATATCCGGTATAATCTGGGGTTGAGCAATATTAATGATGCGTCACCCAGCGCTACGCAAACGGCTCCTGTTCAGTTAGGGACGATTAAGAACAGTGTATTACAGATAGGCGTATTTTATTTATTCGGAAAATTAAGGAATCCGCCGCCGGTGGAGGAGGTAAAATAGCTGATCGGGGAAGTAAAATAGCTGGAACTTCGCCGGTCATCATTGGGGTTCCCGGGCTGCCGTTCCGTTCTTCTCATTGCTTTCCAAGCTGTCGGCGGGCGGCCTGCGATGCCACCAGGATGCCAGTATGGAGCCGGTAACATTCATCAGCGGGCCAAAGATGGCCGGGGCCAGGCCTACGGTGGCCATCTTGCCCATTTCTTTTGCGAGGCCGGAAGCTAATCCGCCGTTTTGCATTCCTACTTCGATCGCCATGGTACGGCAGTCCCGTTCATTCATCCTGAACAAGCGGCCTGTCCAATATCCCAGCGTATATCCTGACAAGTTATGAATGAGGACAAACAGCACCAGTAAAGGTCCGATCGTCAGCAGGCTATCCCTTCCCGCCGCCGTGATGATCATGATGATGAAAGCGATGCCGAACATCGATACCAGGGGCATAGTCTTATCCAGCCATTTTGCCCTGCCGCTGACCAGCTTATTGAACAGGATCCCCGCACCGATCGGGATGATCACCATTTTGATGATATCCCACATCATGTTCAGGGCATTGATCTTAACAAACGCTCCGGCCAGTCCCTTCATTAAAAAAGGCGTTATGAAGGGGGCCAGCATGGTGGACACGGCGGTGATGGTGATGGACAGCGCCAGGTTTGCTTTGGCCAGGTAAGAGATCACATTGGAGGCCATGCCATTGGGGGAGCAGCCGATCAAAATAATCCCTGCCGCGATTTCCGGAGGCAGGCCACTGAGCCTGGCCAGGGTGAAACCGATCAGCGGCATAATAATGAAATGGCTCACCACCCCGATGAATACCCCCTTAGGCGTTTTGATCACTCCCGCGAAGTCTTTCAGCCCCATCGATGTACCCATGCCAAACATGATCAGCTGGATCAGCGGTGTGATCAATGTTGCCAGCCTGAACCCATTCCAGGTCACGAAGTAATGCGGGTAATACAGGGCTGTCGTCACTGCTGCAAAGATCGTGACCGTATAGGAAAACCCTTTCAGCAAGGGGTATCCTCTGCACCCGATCGCCAGGGCAATGAAACAGCTGATGCAGAAGGGACCGGCCTGGCCGATATGTCCGGTGAGAATAATCAGGACAATTGCCAGGAAGCAGAGTAAGGACAGGGCCAGCGCTATCTTATAAACAGACAACTTATTCAAGAGTCGAACAGATTAGAAGGTTGAGCGAATGGGTCTTTCCATCAGAAAAGGCCCGGGCAGTGAATGAGGCCGGGGGCTTTGGATATTAATAGTTCCGGTCTTTCAGGTAATCGTCCAGTTCTTTTTTAGTCATGGGCAGCTTGCCGGGGTAATGGTTCACCCAGTCGAGAAAGTCTTTTTTGATGTCTTCCGTCCATTGGCTGTCGATCTGGCCGGCCAGGTATTTTTTCTCTTTCAAACGCTGGTGACCGAATTCATCTCTTAGTTCCGTGACCTCAGAGGTGATCACTACTTCTTCCGCCAGGTGTGCGGGAATGAAGATTGCGCCGTATTTATTGGCCAGCACTACATCTCCGGGCAATACAATGGCCCGGCCGATGCGGATGGGTTGATTGATCGAGGTGAGCATCATCTGCTGGATATAGGAAGGATCGACGCCTTTCACCCAGCCGTTGAACCCTTTGATCTCGCTCAGTCCGGCTTCGTCCCTGACAGATCCGTAGAAGATCACGCCTCTGTGAGACCGGGCGTAAATGGCATTTCCCAGGTTGTCCCCGATAAGGGTGCCATCGGCCATTTTCAGATAGCCGTCTGCGACATAGACATCTCCGTCGACCAGTACGTCGATAGGCCATGAATTAGTGCCTCCCTGCGGGTTGCGGCCTTCCGCCTTACCCTGTTCTTTCACTACCTTGATCAGGTCCGGCCGGGAAGGCATGTATTGCGCCGTCACGACACGGCCTGTCATTACGCTATCCGGGCGGATAACATGCCAATCTCCTTCGAACTGGTTCTGGTACCCTTTATTCCGCAGAACACTCCAGACATCTTCCAGGGATATGTTTTTCAATCTTTCCAGGATAGCGTCAGGCACTTTGGGCCTTCCGTCAGGAAAGCGTTCGCCTTTCCAGTCGGCCGTTAATGTTGTGATATACTCCGGAGAGGAACCTACCCGTTGCGCCCGGAGAAAAAGGCCACCGGCCATGAATGCGAGAATGAATAGTGTTTTCTTGTTCATAAACGGTGATTAGCTGATTATTTGGGCAACAGGTCCGTGGCGTTTTAGAGCAATTCCTCAAACTGCCCCGTCTGCCTGTTCTTTCGGACATTGTCCCAGGTAAAATAACGGCCATTCATGGCTACATAGACTCCGGGGGGAAGCATCTGGGCAAAAGCAAGGGCGCCGCCGAGATTGAAGAATCCATCGGAGCTTCCGAATTTATAAGGGATCATGGCCCCGGTGAGCACAATCGTTTTTCCCGGTACTTTTTCGGCCAGCACCCGGGCTGTGACGGACATGGTGTCGGTGCCATGGGTGATAATGATCTTGTCATCTCCGGCAGCCCGGCATTGATGCGCGATCAGTTCCCGGTCCTCATCTGTCATGTTAAGACTGTCGATCATCATCAGCGTTCTTACGGTCACGTCCAGCGTGCTCCGGCTGCGCTGCAGCATTTCAGGAAGATGGGTCTCCTTAAAAAAAAGTTCTCCTGTGAGTTCATTGTACTCTTTGTCGAAAGTGCCGCCGGTTACAAATATGCGGATGGTCATAATGAATAAAATAATGATGAAGCAATGGTAGACTACGTACTTTTTTTCTGGCGCAAATATACATACCTTTAGCTACCCTGCCCGTAGGCAGGGTTTTTTTATCCCCCCTGCCGGCAGAGGCGCCTTGTCCACTAAGTTTTTCCGGGGGCCTGGAATGAACATCGGATTTGGCGTATATTGAGTTTGCCACAAACTAACTACATGGAAAGAAGGAGATTCCTGAGAAATACCTCTTTGTCAGCCTTGTCAATTACCGCGCTGGCGGCAGCTTCCTGTCATTCCTCCGCGGATGGTAAACCGGCAGGTACGGCCGATCCGAATGCGGCAACCGCGGCCGGCCCGAACGGGTCAGAAGCAAGGGACGCAACGGGTTCTCCGGGTAGAGTCTTCGACAATTTCTCGCTGAACGAGGCGACCATCGACGGAAGATCATTGATGACCTGATGACTCAGCATAAGCTGGATGTTATTTCGGCTCCGACCAATGGTGTGGCCTGCTGTATCGACCTGATCAATGGGGATTATGATACGGGATTCTCTTTTTCTTCACCGGCTGCCATGGCCGGGTATCCGCATATTACGGTTCCCATGGGAATGGTGATGGGGCTGCCCGTCGGCTTCTCCTTTATTGCAGGCGCGTACCGCGAGGGGGAATTGCTGGGCCTGGCATATAGTTTCGAACAGGCGTCCGGTAAAAGAGCGGCGCCGGGATTTGTACAACCTTCATTTGGGAACCCCGCGTCACTTACCCTATAGCTGTCGATCAGTGATTCCTGTCAGTAGTATAGAGCACCAGCTCTTGCAGGGCATCACGGGTATCGGAGGAGGGGAACTCGGATAGTAGTTTCAGGGCATTATCCCGGTAAAGCAGCATTTTTTCTTCGGCGTACCGAATTCCTCCGGCCTTAACGACTTCCTCCACGACAAAGTCCACCATTTGCTTATCGGTATTGTGGTGTTTAACGATGTTCAATATTTTTTTCTTAAGAGAGGGGCTGCAGGTATTCAGTGTATAAATAAGCGGGAGCGTTATTTTCTTTTCTTTAATATCGTTCCCGGTCGGTTTGCCAATAGCTGCGCTGCCATAATCCAGCAAATCATCTTTTATTTGAAAAGCAATGCCTACTGTTTCACCGAAGAGATATAATTTCCGGACGGCGGGATCGTCTTCAAAAGTCGAAGCGGCTCCGGCTGCGCAGCAGGCTGCCAAAAGCGTGGCGGTCTTCCCTTTTATAATGTCATAATAAATGTCCTCTTTCAGATTCAGCTTATTGGATTTCTCCATTTGCAGCAATTCACCTTCAATTACTTTTCCAATGGCATCCGAATAGATTTTCAGGGTCCGATGGTCTTTATTGGATAATAAAAGCAAGATGCTTTTTGTAAAGAGGTTGTCCCCCACAAAAACGGCTGTTCTGTTCTTCCATAGGGCATTGATGGAGAAAGCGCCTCTTCTTTCGGTAGAATCGTCGACGAGGTCGTCGTGTACCAGCGAAGAAGTATGCAGGATCTCTACAAATAAGGCGGCCCGGTAACTTTTGTCATTGATCGTTCCTCCAAGGCGGGAGCATAATAATACGAACATGGGCCGCATTTGCTTGCCTTTACGCAGGGTGATATATTTCATGATCCTGTCCATAAGAGGGACCGGACTTTTTACGGCATCTTCGAAATATTCTTCAAACTTATTGAGCTCTTCGCCAATGACTTTCCTGGTCAATTGCATGTCCAAATATCGGATAAGGAAAGGATTCTTCCCCGTATTATTTAGAGAACGATCTTTTTACCTTCGGCGGCGGACTTGCTGGCCGCGGCCAGTATCCGTACAACGATGAGGTTGTTCTCCAGGGAGGAGCAATCATTTCCCGGGTCGGTCTTTCCGCTCAGGACATCTGCCAGGTAAGGCAGGTTGTCCTGGTAGGCAGCGGGCCGGACGGCGATGCTGTCGTAGGACCTTTTGCTCCTTTGCACCAGGTCTTTATCGTTCAGGGCGTGGAGATATCCCGATACGCCGAATACTTCCCAGTCTTTAATGCTGAAAGGCCAGTTCCAGGAGGCTTCGATAATGCCTGTTGCATCGGCATATTCCAGTAGGATGGTGGCGTCATCGTCAACTTTGGGATAGATAGAAGGCTTGATATGATGTGTGATGGCCGTAACGGAAACCGGAGCTTTACCTTTCATCAGCCAGGTCATCAGGTTGGCGCCATAACAACCAAAATCTCTTATAGCTCCCCCGCCATTTTTTACCGGATCGGTAAGCCAGCTGAGAAAATCCTGGCTGCAGCCGATCTCTTTCGGTCCCTGGTGGCCATCGTGGACGATCATTTTCCGCACTTCACCGACAGCATGTTCCGTATTGACCATGTCATTTATCTGCTGATTGGTATTATACCAGGTGGTCTCGTAGTTGGTAAGAACATGGATATGATATTGCCTGGCCAGCGCTGCGATACGTTCCGCGTCTTTTACCGTAGTAGCCAGGGGCTTTTCCACCATGACGGAAATTCCTTTGGGAGCGCAGATCTCCACTACTCCCAGGTGTTCGATAATGGAGTTATAGGCCAGTACCGCGTCCGGTCTTACATGTTCCAGTAAGGCCGGCAGGCTCTTGAAGAAAAGAGAGTCCGGCAGCTGGTAGGTCTTTTTATAACGTGTTACCAGCTGTTCATCCGCTTCGGCAATGCCTGCTATGATCACTTCGCCTTTTTTGAACTGGCGCATGATATTGTGTACGTGGTCGTGTGTGAGGCCGGCCACGCCGACCCGCAGGATTTTTTGCGCCGGGCAGGCAAATGCGGTCAGCAGGAGGGGGCTGAGCAGCAGCAGGACAGCAACGGCTTTAATTTTGCGGATAGTGTAGCGGCTTACCGATGGAACATTCATAGCTGGTGGTTTAGAATGTTTAAAAGTAAGGCGAATAACTAATAAATCAATCCCTTTGTGTTTTATTAGTAGGGGTAGGGGTGAGGGCTGCTTTGCGCAACAGCCGCATAGAAGTTGTCTTTTTATAGGCAAATCCGAAGGGGGCTATGATATAAGTCTTGAAAAGATAAAGTAAGATCACCCGTTGGTTAAGGTGCGGAGCGATCAGGTGGGCTATGCGGGCGTGGGCCTGGGGGAGCTGGCTCCAGTGAACGCTGGCTTTATTGTGGTGGGCTGTATGATAGCCGTTGTTGAACATCATGAAGTTGGTGAACCTGCTGACAAAATTACGGGAGTGATCATAGGCTGATTCTTCATCTGCATGAACGTGCTGGATATAGTTAAAGATCATGACGGTGAATAAGGCGACCTGTTGAGGGACGACGACATAGAGCAGGGATTTCCGCCAGTCCAGCCATAGGGTGATCCCGATGAAAAGTCCCAGGGTGATGTATTGTAAAATGGCCAGGTAGAATTTATTTCTTTTGTTGGCGTACAGGTGCCGGAGATGGCCCATGACGGGGCTTTGCTGAAAATAACTGCTGATGGAAGGATAGGTGAGCAGGGTTAAAAGATTGTTCCGTTCGCTGATGCGATAGGTGATCGTAAAATCTCCTTCACGATTATTGAACTTATGGTGATTTTTATTATGCGTGGGCGTCCAGGCGAAGGCGGGAAACCCATAGAGCAGGGTGATCCAGTTATCCGAGATATTATTGAGGAGGGAAGACTTCCACATCGGGACATGGTTGTGGTTATGGGCGATCACAGCAACGCTAATGGCGAGATACAGGGATAGTATGTATACCGGCCAATAAAAACCAATACTCCATTGAACGAAAAAAATGGCGGTGGCGAGAACGAGATAGAGCAATGTTTTTAAGTCTGCGACGTGTTTAAGCATAGGAGGAAAAGGTATACAATAAAGGCCGGATTACCCTTTTATTGCGGAATATATCACGAATTCTTAACGTTTTGAATGAGCCTGTTGTCATACGGGGGCCACGCAGGGTGTGGATGGATGCAGGTATATAACCCCAGTCGTCAGCATCGGGGACCATGTTATAACCTGGTCCCCGATGTATTTCCAGCCCCATCTTAAAGCCTCGTAATGGTAAATTGTTTATAGAGGATCGTCCCTTTGCCTTTTAAGGTCCCTGCCTGGTAAACTTTCTTCCCTAAGGAGTCGGGATTGAGGACACTGGACGGGCCTTTGGGGATCTCGAATTCGTCCATGATAAAGAACTTTCCCTGTGTGCGTCGTATCAGTTCCTGCAGCAGGAAGGTGTTAGGCATGGTGCTGGTCCATCCTTTGGCGATGCGATGACGGTCCAGGGTAGCCATCGCTGCCAGCTCGGGGCTTTCCATCATCAGGATCCCTTTTTCCAGGGCTGTCCCATTATAGCTGAGATGATGTCCTACCTTATAAAAAACGGTACGATTGAGCAGGTCTTCCGCCCAGGGCCGCTTATCTTTTCCTTTTGTCAGCCATTTTTCTATCAGGTGCCAGCTTTCCCAGGAACCATATTCTGCGTCTCCGGGGAACAACAATACCTTTTGCGTATCATTGAATTCAATGGCCAGCACCAGGCTGGTATTATTAATGTGGCTATTGAGCCGCAAGGCAAGAGCGCCCGCCCCATTCAGCCAGTCATCATCGATGGTTCGCCAGGCATTTACCGGGTCTCTATAGGTCCTCATGATGGCTTCGTCTGCATCGATACCCGTATCGGCGACAGTCCGGCCGGTCACCCCCGGCTGTTTTACATTGGCTGAACGGCTTGCGGTGGGCTGGCTTGCATCTGTGGCCCGCATTACGGCGGAGGGCTGGTTGGCCGGGGAGGCATCGGTCCCGGCTACATAAGTGGTGACAAAGGGCCAATCATTCGGAGTAGGTTGCGAACCTATACCGAGAAAAGAGCTTATGGCCAGTGAACTATCGTTCAGGGTCAGGTTCTTTTTATAGACATCGGTTCCCTGGTGACCGTCTTTGAAAAGGAAATCTTTACTGGCGGGAGGTCCCAATACATAAAAGTTCAGGCCAGCCAATGCGGGAATGGTCATTATATCTCCGGGGCTCAGATAACGTGTCCTGACTTTTTTTTCGAGGAGCAGGTCTTTTATTTTTTTCATGCCGGGCAGGGGAGCGCTTGCTTCCGTTCCCTCCGCGAGGTTGATCGCTGCCAGGGTGTCGAGCCCGTTTAAGAAAGCCTTGTTGCTTTCCATCAGGGGTATTTTAAAGGCATTTTTTGCAGGACTGGCGGCAAAAGCATCGTGTTTTTGCCGGATGGCCGCTATTGAATGCTGCAACGCCTTTTTCATTTTTTTCTGCTTTGATTTCAAGGCCGCGACGTCTCCTGTGGGATCGCCCGGATCTTCTGTCCAGGCAAACCAGGCTTCTTTAATGGTGAGTTCCTTAAAAATATCATAACATTTATCGAATCCATTGACATGATCGTTGTGTTCGTGGGTGATCACCAGGAGGTCTATCGTCTTGTTGTTGAGGCTGTCAGCAAGATCTTCCAGGTAGGGAGTAAATGCCGCGGAGTCGCCCCGGCAGCTCCCGCAATCGATCATCATGGTGAATACTTCCCGGTCGCCGCTGCAATATTTTACCAAAAAGCAATCTCCGGTGCCCAGGCAATACATCCGGATGATCACGCGGTCAATTTTCACGGAGGGGGGAAGTTTTGCGGAAGCGCCGGTCTTTTTTGGGGCGGTCTTGTTTTTTGCGCGGGGGGTATTCTTCTTTGGAGCAATGTTGTTCTTCGGGGAGGCATTTTTCTTTGGGAGGGCCTTTTTTGGGGGGGATGCCTTTTTTTTCCGGACGACACTCTTTGCTTTTGTCATGGTGATTGTATTAATGTTGATGCAGGAATGCGAATGGTTCTGTAAGCTTATTGATACCATTTCCGAAATAATCCGTGAATTCGTTCTCGCCGCTCCCTGTGTCCCCCTGTATGAACTTATACTGGGCCTGCAGACGCCTCTGGTTGATGGCGGGAAGCTCGCCTTCCTTTAGATTATCCATATCCAGCAAGGGTTTGGTAATAGCGTATTTTAGCCGTTGAGAATCCAGGTCGAAGATCAATGTACAGCCTCCCCGGAATTCGAAAGCGTCTTTGGGAATTTCTTTTCCTTTATCGTCCAGTTTGGAATAAGGGTCCCGGGCCGGCGTATAATGAGAAAACTTTCCGTCTTTACATATTATTCCGCATTTCTGGACCATGGAGATAATGACCTGGTTGACCTGGGCTCCATCGGGTCCTACCCGGGATACCAGCCGCATTTTTGCGATCTGGTAGGAAGGGCCGCCGTATGTTGATAAGCGGATGCCCAGCTCCTGGAATCCGTTGACAAACGCCAGTCCGGTGATCCTGGCGAAGTCGATCGAGTTGGAGAATTTTACATTGAGACGTTTGTGGAGGCCGACGATCTCTTTTTCCGGAAATATATTCCTGATCCCTCTATCCATGCTCTTATCCTTCTCGTTCCCCCCAATGTATTGGCGGGTGATCTTGTAGATCATCTCCCGGTCGTTGATATATTTAATATCATTCCCATAGTCACGGAGGAAGCCGTTGATCACCCCCAATAGATTTTTGGTTTCGTTACTGACAGGAAGGTCATTACTTTCAAAGGCGTCGGTGGAGATTTTCTTTCCCTTATCATCTGTCATATACCCGATGTTCAGTGAGGGGTAACGAAGGCTTTCCAGGCTGAGGGTCTTTATATTTTCCGGGTAGATGCCTCTTCTGCGGAAGGCATCGATGAAGGCGAGGCGGTAATCGCGGGTATCGTCCAATATGGCGTCGGAGTCCGCGGAAATGATAGCCCGGAGATAATCTCCGAACGTAATATCTATCGGGGGGCAATAGTCGAGGGCGCGGATGCACATATTCAATACATGACCGGCGGCTTTAGCCGCTTCGCCTGCCAGCCTGTTGACAAGATCGGGGTGTAGTTCACCCTGGGGCAGGATGCCGGAGCCCTGGGATGCGATCCGCAACAGATCGGCAACCCGGTTTTTATAAATGTTGAGGAAGGCTTCGAATACGGCGGCTACTAAAATACTTCCGCGGGCATGGGGTTCCGTTATGGAGCGGTAATCATCCGGGCTGGGCACTTTAGGCCGCCATTGGTGAGTGGTCTCATCGATCTCACCGATAGCGTCCCGTAAGCTTCCGTAGTCTCCGATGGCGGTGCCGAATTCCTGCGCCAGCTGTCCCAGCAAATTTTGAGCGCCGAGGTCTCCTCTTGTCTTGGCGATCTGGTGTTTGAGCACTTCGGGGAAGGTAAAGTGCTGGAAGAGGGCCACAATATCTGCAAAAGCCTCGTGGAAGGACAGTACATCGGGATTGGTGGGTTCATTATAATAATTATGAATACCGTCCAGGATGGCATGGGTCGTTTCATGGGCTATGATGTCGTGGCTGAGGCAGGTGAATACCAGGGAATCAGGCATATTCAGCGTTTCATCCGCCGGGGTGGAAGAGAAATAGCCGAACAGGATCGCTTTTTTCAGCGGGCTATAGTAGGCATTGGCTTCCCGTATGGCATGGGGGTAGAGCCTTAATCTGGCAACGTAATCTTCGTAGTGCCCCTCTTCTGCGATCAGCCGGGGCTCCCATATGATCTTCCTGCCAAGGGCCTTTTCAAAATTTTTGATGGTGGTCATGACGACAGAATACAGCATTTGCTGATGGAACTGCGGATTGCTCTCACTGGGATCCAGTCCATCCTGCGCGAGGATATAATCATCATCCAGATCTACTGCGCGATAGAACTTATTTACCGTAGGATCATAATCGATGACCTCGACATATTCCCCTGAGGGTCCCGGGTCCAGCTCTTCCCAGGGGATCTTATAGACAAGATCATTGATGGCTACGGTGTCTATCTTTAAAGAGAGGCTGGGGTCAAAGGCATATCCTCTTAATTTGCGGAAGGGAGGTTTCTTATTGGGGATCTGATTGGCCATAGGTGCAAGTTAGGGTGAGACGATCCGGTGTGGATCTGAAGGTACTAATATGCGCAAATCCGGTGAAAAAAAAATCCGTAGAAACACTCTTTTTTACATGGTGAAAAATCTATATATTGACAGGTTAAATAAAACCGGTTCTTTATGGATGAACAGCTAATGCAGGCGGGCGATCCGGGGCACGATCTCACGGCCTCCCCGAGGCTCAAAAAGGGATTGGAAGCGGAAGTATTGAAGACCCCTTTTCAGAAAATAGCCCTGGCTTTATCGGGCGGAGGTTTCCGGGCTGCCTCATACAGCGTCGGAACCATGAGTTATCTCCATCATCTGAAGTATACGGATAGGGAGGGGAAGGAAAGGAGCTTGCTGGATAATGTGGAATTCATTTCATCGGCTTCCGGGGGGACCTTTGCGGGTATGTTATATGCCGCCTACACAAAAAGAGGGTTCCCTTTTGAGAAGGTGTATAAGGATATTCTGGAATTCATGGGCGGAGAGGGCTTATTGGATGACGTGTTGAAATTAATGAATGACGATCGGGAGTGGGAGAACGAGGAGAAGAGCAGGAATTTTATCAATGCATTCGCTAAGATCTATGACCAGAAATTATTCAAAGGCGAGACTTTTGGAGTGTTCTGGGGGGAAGGGAAGGATATAGAGGTATGCTTTAATGCGACGGAGTTCTACCGGGGGATCTCTTTTCGCTGGCAGACAGGGGGGACGGTTGCGTCGGCGGGCGCTGCTTCCGTGGAAGGAAAGACCGGCAATCAATACATATACTTTGATAAGAACAGCAAGACCGGTCTCGAGACCCTGCAGCAGATCAAGCTGGGGGATATTATGGCCTCTTCTTCCTGTTTTCCCGCCGGCTTCGAGCCTATTATCTATCCCCGGGACTTTACCTATCCCGGCAAGGACGGTGTGAACAAGGGGCTTAACAGCAATACGCTGGAGCAGGCAATGATCATAACGGATTATGATAACCGGCCCCGGGCATTGGATACTTCCATTGGGCTGATGGATGGGGGCATCGATGACAACCAGGGGGTGTATAGCGCCATGCTGGCGGATGTGAGACGCAGAACGCTGCCGTCTGATAATCCTGACCCGGATAATGGATTTGACATGGTGATAGTGACGGATGTCGCCAGTTATTTCATGGACCCATATGTACCTCCGGCTCCGTTGGAGAAGGGGGGCCTGCGTAAAAAGAATATCGCCCGTCTGGCCGGAGACTGGGCCAAAGTTCTGAAGGGGCTGAGCACTGCTTTGAAAATAACCGGTATCGTATCGTTGATCCTGCTGTTCGCTGCCATTCTTCTTCTTGCCTTTGCAGAGCTGAGGGGCTTGACCAATATAGGGTTCCTTTTGTTGTCGCCGTCTATATTGTTGTTATTGCTGGTCGTTTTTGCCGTGGGCTATAAGGCAGGCAGCCCCCTGATCGGGAAACTGTCGGATATTTTCGGGGCTTCGGACAAGGAGATCGTTTCTTCCCTGAAAGAAGAAGTGCCGGCAGTGGCTAATTTCTCCGATGAGGCGCTGGGCTCGATGGTCAAATATCTGAAAGGGGCCCGGTTTGGGGTATTGGAGCAAATGGGGAAGGCAAGGGTGGGCTCCATGTTAAGTCTCTTATTGGATATCAACCTGAAGCAGACCCGGAGGCTGATCTTCGATATCTTTTTCGGAAACTTTTATGGAAGCGATATCTGGGGCAATCGGAGGGTATTCAATGTCATATATGAATTGAGCCTGTTCAATATAGCCAGCCGGGAGAGCACCATCCGGAAAAAATTCAGCTCAAAAGACTATTCCCTGCCTGTTCCGCTGCCAAATGACCATTGGGGTAAGGATTGTGAAGAGCTGCTGTTAAATGGATGTGCGAAGTTAAGTTCGGTGGCCGAGCAGGCGCGTACGATGGCCACTACGCTCTGGTACGATAAAGAAGATTCCGACAGCAGGAGAATGGACAAAGTGGTGGCCTGCGGACAGTTCACCACCTGCGCTAAATTGCTGGAATATGCGCTGGTCCTGGAAAGGATCCTGGTGCAGGAGGAATCCCTGCCGCTTGCCGGCAGAACCCTGCAGTTCGGGGACTTCGACCGGGAGCTGTTCGGGAAGATCAGGTTACAGCTGGAAGACGACTGGAAGAAGTTTAAAGCGGATCCTCTTTTTATGTATTAAGGATTTACCTCTTTATAAGGATTCCCTCTTTATGCATTATAAGGTTGATGCATTATAAGGTTTATCTATTATAAGGGATTAGCAGTAACAGATACCTTCTTCGGCTTCTTCTTCCGTTACGATGCCCTCCATGATGATCCCTTCCATGACCGGGATAGCAGTTTCATATTCGTTCCCTGCGGGAACCTTCTTTTTCTTAACGACGATAGAGCTGATGCCCAGGGCGGCAACGAACAAGGTGATACTCATCCAGGGGAGATGCTGTATCCCGTAATGGGTGATGACAAATCCTCCCAACAAGGTGCCTGCCGTCACTCCGGCATTACCGAAGGATACCATGAGGCTGGCTGCCAGTTCCGGCGCTTCGGGCGCTTCCGAAGTGGAGCGGGTCTGTCCGATCAGGAAGCCTGCGGTGTGTACAAATCCCCATAGGCTGATAATGCCAGCCATGATGAAAAAAGAGCCGCCGAAGGTGAAGGCGAGTATATGTATGACGACCAGGGAAAAGAGGAAGACTCTCAGGGTGAGCATGGCATTGCGGCTCAGGGCGATGCCTGCCAGCCAGTTCCCGAATATGCCTGCGGCGCCGAATAAAAGCAGCATGATGCTTACCTGTACGCCATTCATGTGTGTGATCTTGTCCAGGTAGGACGCCAGGTAGCCATAACTGGCGAACATGCCTGCGATCATGATCAGGGTGGCCACCAGGTTGACCCACAGCTGGCCGTTCCGGAATATTTTCAGCTGCGTTTTGTAGGAGGTAGTCTCATCGGCGGGCATAGAGGGTACAAAGAACACCAGTCCCAGGAATGCTGCGAGGTTGATAAGACCTGAGAGGAGGAAGGATGCCTGCCAGTTGAACAATTCGGCCATATAGGTAGTAATGGGGACGCCGAGCACGGTGGCTACGCTCAGCCCGCCGAGTACGACGGACACTGCTTTGGGCGCCTGCGAAGGCTCTACCTGTTTGGCTGCGGCTACCGTCGCTACCGCCCAGAATACGGGATGCAGGAAGGCGGGTAAGATCCGGGCGATCATCAGGACCGTGAAGCTGGGGGCGATGGCTGAAAGAATGTTGGAGAGGATAAAGACGAACAGGACCAGGCTCATCATTATCTTACGATTGATCTTAGCTGTCAGCAGCACGGTAAAGGGGCCGGTGAGCGCGATAGTAAGGGCGAATCCGCTTAACAGCCAGCCTGCCGTGTCGATAGAAATATTAAATTGTTTGGCTATAGCCGGCAGGATGCCGATAACGCCAAATTCGGTAGTGATGATGCCAAAGGCGCCCAGCGCCATGATATAGATAGACTTCTTCATGAGAATGATTTCGATGGTTAAAAATGTATTGGATGAACGGGAATTTCGGATGGCAAGGAGATCGTGTATGGAGCGCAAATATAAATCTATTTATTGAAATGTATCAATAAATATTGCAGGCACTGACGCCCTGGGGGACCGTTTGATTGTCAGGGATGGGCGCTGGCCGGTTGCCGACGGGATCACCGGAGGCCGGGTGCGCGATAAATGCGGGATCGGGAAAGGGGAGATCCGAAAAAGGGTTTGAACTTTCCGTTAAATTTCGGGGGAGGCATCGTCCGGCAAACCGATTTCACGTTATTTGCAGCCTCTTACTTATAGAAAGCTCAGAAAATAAGATAATTCAGAAAATAAGATAATTATGAAGAAGATTTTTATAGCTGCTGTATTGGTGGCCGGTATGTTGGCCGGTATGCTGACCAGCCGGGCGCAGACGGTGAAACATGTTGTGGTGGTAACGGTAGATGGCTTTCGCCCGGATTTTTATCTGGACTCTTCGTGGCATGCCGTCCATATCCGGGAGCTGATGGCCGGGGGAGCTTATGCGAAAGGTGTGAACAGCGTTTTCCCTTCGATGACCTATCCTTCGCATACCACTATTGTAACGGGCGTGCAGCCGGCCAGGCATGGTATTTATTATAATAGTATGTTCGAGCCCAATGGGCCGACCGGAAAAATGTATTGGAATGACAGCTCCATTAAGGTTCCCACCCTCTGGGGGGCTGCGCAGCAAAAGAACATGAAGGTAGCCTCTCTGTTCTGGCCCGTCTCGGCCGATGCGCCTGTGTCGTATAATATCCCGGATATCGGCAGCATGGGCGAGGAAGTGAGGGAGAAGTATTCGAAGCCGGCCGGTTTTGTCGATGAGGTGAAAAAGAATGTTTTTAACGGCGCGGCGGCCATTGAATATGGAAAGGACGTGAATGTCGCCCGGATAGCCGCCTACGTGATCAAAAAAGACTCCCCCAACCTGATGACGATCCATCTGTTCTCCGTCGATCATTTTGAGCATCAGCAGGGCCGGGATGGGGACCTGGTGCGGTCTGCGGTAGCCAATGCGGACAGTGCCGTCGGCATTATCGAAGAGGCATTGAAGCAGGCGGGTATCTGGGAGGAGACCGTAATGATCGTCACGGGCGACCATGGATTCCTGGATGTGAAAAGAACGGTCAATCCCAATGTCTGGCTGATGCAGGCGGGACTGATCACCGATGTTAAAAAAGATGACTGGAAAGCTCAGTTCTTTTCCGTGGGCGGATCCAGCTACCTGTACCTGAAAGACAGGAAGGATAAGGCCACCCTTGCGAAGGTGCGCCAGCTGCTGAATGACCAGCCGGACAGTGTAAAACAGCTGTTCCGGTTCATCTCCCGGAAGGAGCTGGATGGCATTGGGGGCAACCCGGAAGTGGAATTTGCTTTGAGCGGGCTTAACGGCGCCTCTTTGGGAAATGCGATGACCGGCGTAGCCGTAGGTTTGGGACATGGGGGAACGCATGGTTACTTCCCGGACTTTTTCGAGATCCGGACAGGATTTGTGGCCTATGGTCCCGGCATCCGCCAAGGCGGTGTGATCGCTGAAATGAACGAAAGGGATATGGCGCCGGCGATCGCCCGTTTACTGGGCCTGCCTTTTCCATCGGCCGTTGGGAAGATCCCTGCCGGGCTTTTGGCCAGGTAGGGATAAGCAATAATAATATATATTTGAAGCAACATCCTTTTTTGAACCTATAAATGTTGCTGATCAATGAAAATAGCTGTCCGTGTGATCCTGGTAATTTTGTTAGTGGTCGTTGTGCTGGCCGGAGGACTGATCCTCTATGTAAAAGCAGCGCTTCCGCATGTAGGCGCTCCGCAGGATCTTTCTGTCCAGGGCACGCCCGGGCGTATAAGCCGTGGGGATTACCTGGCCAATCACGTGGCTGCCTGTATGGACTGTCATAGCCAAAGGGACTGGAGCATCTATGCGGGCCCATCGAAACCGGCGACCTTCGGCGGCGGCGGTGAAAAATTCGGAAAAGAGATAGGGTTTCCCGGTACGCTTTATTCCTCCAATATCACTCCTTATGCGCTGGGCAGCTGGACGGACGGTGAATTGTACCGGGCGATCACGACCGGGGAGAATAAGGATGGGAAGGCCTTATTTCCCTTAATGGCGTATCATGCCTATGGCAGGATGGACCCGGAAGATATCATGAGCATCATTGCTTATGTCCGGACATTACCCGCGGTGAAAAATGATATACCGGTCCGGGAGCTGGATTTTCCGTTGAACCTTCTTGTGAATACCTTTCCGTCCAAATCTGTTCCGGAGAAGAAACCGGATTCAAATAATATTATGGCTTATGGGCGTTATCTCACTACGATGGCCGATTGTGTGGAATGCCATAGTAAGGTAAACAAGGGGAGGCGGGTGGAAGGCTCCGAATATGGCGGGGGACGGACCTTTGACTTTCCGAATGGAACGGTGGTCACTTCCGCCAATATTACCCCCGATAAAGAAACCGGCATCGGCAACATGGACCGGACCCTGTTCATCCGGAAATTCAGGCAATATGCGGATAGCAGCTATCAACCTAAGCGGGTGGGGCCGGATAATTTTAATACCCCCATGCCCTGGATCGCCTATTCCAAAATGCAGGAAAAAGATCTCGCCGCAATTTATGCGTATCTGCAGACGTTGAAGCCCATCCATAATGTAGTGAAGACGTTTGCGAGGAAGTGAGCGGGGACTTTATTATCAGGCTGTTAATACTATAGAAGCTAGCTCCATTTCAGCCTCTATCCCTTTTACCTTAATTTCTAACTCACCTTCGGACATTTTCTTATTTAAGGAAGTGATCAAGTCGAAGTTTTGCTCAGGGGTAAGTACAGTAATCTTTCCTTCCTGTTCAAGGCGTTCCCGTACCATCTGATATGAATTCTTATATTTTGTCATATAGAGAAGCCTTAAAGTTAATGTAAATTACTTTTGTAAGCCTCTAAATTTGAGGCAAAATTATGAATAAATTCTAATTTTCCGTCTAAATACGTAAAAAGATCTGTTTTAAAGCCTCCAAAAAAAACAGGAATATCTGTTAGATAGGTCTTGTCGGAATAGTCAACGGGTTCCGTTGCATCCTGGATAAGTAAGCCGGAGATTCTATTGTGTATAAAATCTTCTGTGGTACTAATTTCTGCAACCCAAATAAATCGGGGCATTCCGATTGCTAAAATACTTTCCTTTACTGTAATATCTAAATCGGGGCTTAATGCTATGTACTCCTTGTAAGACCGGCTCGAAGCAAGAAAAATCTTGAGGATCTTAGCTTCATCATTTTTGTAAAAGAAATCGATTTCTTTTAGAACCGTCAAAAAATTTCTTCTTGCTTTTATGGGATCAAGGTATATTTTGCGATATAATGGGACTATAATGTGGGTTAATTGACAATCGTGCCATCTCTGATCTTTATAATACAGACATGGGTATTCTAAGGATGCTATTTGGTATGGAGGATAATTGTCATCTATAAATACGTATTTTCTTTGGATCTTATTATAATCGGCTATTTTAAGATCGCCTTCACCATCCTCAAAGCGAAGTTCTCCTGCAATCTTTTCCCTATTATCAGTTTCTCTACCTATAATGTTTATAGCATGTGTATAATACTGATTTTTCAGGACGCCAATAATGGGTATTCCAGATTCAATAAATGTACTCAATACCGTATGGAATTCGTTTGAATGTTTTGCTTTGGAATAAATCATTGCTCCAAACCCTAATTCCCTTACGGCGTAGGTCATTTGTTCGGCAGTCAGGCCCTCTGAAGGGACCTGCCGTTTGTAGGAATATTGCTGAAGTATCTTGTTAATTTGAGAAGGGAGAATAGGGCCATAATCGACGTATTTGTTTCCAAAGTATTCAAATAATGACCATATCGTTGTTTCTGCACAAACAATTGCCTGGCTATCCTGAGATGCATGTGGGAAAGCCCGGACTTTCATTTTTATATTATTCACGGTAGCTGCTATAGGCGATGTGCAACATAGAAAATCGTTATTTCTTAATGCTTTGGGCGCAATAGCAGATCTCCCTATGATTTTCGGAAAAGTAGGCCTAATAATAATAAATCCGGCATAACTGTCTCTCAGATCTGCTATATCGCCTTCGCCCCGAAACCTTTCAAGATCTGTCTCTTTAAGAAAAAAGGAAAGACGAATAGTATCTCTATCATAGTTTTTTGATTTGGACGCATAATAATGATAATAAGTATCTCTATACATCTTATCTACATATGGGAATTCAATGATAGACCAAAGATCTTCTTTTAAATTATTTAAATGAGGTATGAAATGTTTTTCGATTATCGTTTGACAATATTTATCTTCAAACTTGTATTTATGCTTAAATACTTCAATCAAAAATAAAGGTAGTTCAGATATAGGAAGGCTATAAAATGCTATACGGCTTGCCATCGGTTTTACTGTTAGGAGTGGCAAATTTATTAAATAACAATGAAAATCAGGATCTTAATTATCGATGTTAAAGACGCAGATGCTATAGCTATTAGCCTGGAGAAAGAAGATGACAACCTTGTAATCCTCTTAGATGGAGGACGTGAAAAGGATGCTGCATCTGTTCTGATAAAATTAGGGGCCTTCATGGAAAGCGTCGGGAAAAAAACTCCGGATTTAATAGTTGGAAGCCACTATGATAATGACCATATTGGCGGGCTACTGCCAATTATAGAGCATTATGGACGAGATCTGAAGAAAATTTGGATGTTTAACACGACTAATCTTGAGAAATTGGATTGGTCAATAAAAAAAGATTTGAAAGAGCATGAAGGTATTCTGCCCCTGGAAGAGGATGATGTAATAGGAAATCAATATAAAGATCGTTATAAGGAACAAGAAGAAATGCTCATTCAGAGTATAGAAAAAGAGCAGCAAATTCTTCAGCTTATCAAAAAATTAGACATGGTATGTGAAGAACCCATTGCCGGGAAGTGCCAAGTTCCTGGATGGCCAGAGATTTCCATCTTAGGGCCAACTCAAAAATACTATGACGAATTATTTCCCCAGCATTTAGATATCGATACCTGTATTAAAGACTCTTTGGCAGAAGAAGGAGAAATAGCCGGGAATATTGATGATCTTTGTAAGGTAATATCGAAAACAAGATCACCTATTACACCTGTTAATTTAAATAGTTGTATTTTTAAAATAACGATTGGATCGCATCATTTTTTATTTCCGGCAGACGCCGGAATAGATTCTTTTTATAATATACCTGGATATAAAGATCAATTGAGTAATATTTTCTGGTTAAAGATGCCTCATCACGGCAGCGCTAACAACATTAATTATGATCTGATTGAGTTAATGAACCCGAAAAAAGTAGCGATATCTGGCAATAACTATCTTTCCCAAAATTTATTAGCTTGTCTGAGGGGTAAGGAAATAGAGGTCAAAACTACGCAGGAATCAGGGGATTTGTTATATGAATTCTCATTTATATAGAAATTTCGCCTTGTAAATTTTTGTAGTATAACCTTGCCAATCCAGCGGTTTAAAATAAAAAAGGGCCAGGATAGAAATCCAGCCCCGTTTTTAAATCCAATATCCTATGAAAAACCGAATAGGATATTACAAGCCGCGTGCCGGGAAGATTATTTCGGAATTGTGTGGATAAAACTTTTTTATCCTACTGATTGTCATGCTATTAGAATGTTTGCATGTTCGGGATTTTTTTCCCCTCTTTCCCCTTCCTCTTATTTTAATCCCAGGGTTGGACAGAATTTTCCCAATGCAGGAATTAGATTGTATACATTTAATTAAAATTGACTGCTATTGAACAATAAGCTGGGCTTATGGACGGCCACTTCCCTGGTGATCGGTAATATGGTGGGGGCGCCCTGTTCATTGCCAAAGTTTTCAGTAATGCCAGTAAATTATTGCCGCATGCATCGTGGGGATCTTTTTTATACGGCGGGATTATTATATTCCTTTTAACCGGAGCGGCGGCTCCGTTATCGGAGCTATCGGGACCAGCGCTTCCCTGACCCTTTTCGCCTTCGTGGGAATTGAATGCGCTACGATACCGGCAGGCAGCATCGCCGAGCCGGAGAAGACGATTCCCCGGGCCACCATGCTGGGTACGATCATTACCTTACTGATCTGCATATTGGGAGCGGTGAGCGTGATGGGCCTCCTTTCTTCCCGGGACCTGGAGCATTCCGTTACCCCTTTTGCCGATGCAGCAGCGAGGATCTGGGGTGATCATGCCCGTTACTGGGTCTCGGCGGGAGTTGCCATCGCGGCTTTCGGCGCTCTGAACGGATGGATATTGATACAGGGGCAGATCCCGTTTGCTATTGCGAAGGATAAATTATTTCCTGCCATCTTCGCCAAAGAAAATAAAAGGGGTGTTCCTTCCCTGCCGATCATACTTGCAAGTGTCCTGGCCTCCGTTATCATGGTCATGAATTTCACCAGGGGGCTGGTGGAGCAGTTCAAATTCATGATATTGCTGTCAAGGGACGGGCGCGAGTGCTCATACCTGCTTCGCTGGCCTTTGTATTTTCTCTGCTGGCCGGAACTCCATTCTATGTCTGGAATAGCTGGAAAAGAAGACGGGCTGAGGTGGAAAAGATTCGCTTGTGTTCTACGAATTTTTATGTATATTAGATAGACTAATCTCTATATCCTCCCCGGACAGATTTTACCTTATGGATCCACGCAGCAGGTAGTAGAAAAGACCCTAATTTATGAGGTACAGGATAGTAATATGTATAAGCGTCTTGCTTGTGTTGCATACTTCCTTGCTTCCAGCCCAGAGAGTGTTGTACTGTTCTCCTGTCGGGGACCGGTTCACCCTTCGAATGGAGCTGGCGGGAAGGGCCGGGGATTATTATTGGGTGCAAACGGCGAAAAGGATCGGCACTCATGAAGAGCAGCAATTCGACATTTATGATCGCCGGATGAAGCCGGTGAATACTATCCCATTTCTTTCTTTTTCAGATACGGCGATCAAGGAATACCAGGTCTTCAGCGACAGCTATTTTGAGCAGATGGTCCTTTTAGGCGGGCATAAAAAAACGATGGTATGGCTGAAGCGGTATGAGCCAGGAGGCAGTCAGGTAGCTGAGGGCAGGATCATCGGTTCTTTTCCTTTTAGCGAGTCGGGGAATAATTTTCTACTGGTCCGTTCAGCTGACAGGTCCCGGATACTGCTGTTGGGATTTGAATCGATGGGGGCTTCTCCGCCCCGGCTGCATGCTGTTCTGTTCGACCAGGACTGGCAGGTACAGTCTTACCAGGTGTATAAACATCCTTTTATCACGCAGCCTACCATTCAGAATGACTTTACCAATTATCCGCTGGAGGATTTTGACAATGTGCCGGTGAAGCTGGCCAATAACGGGCAATGGCTGATGGAAACCCCTTCCAGGACCAGCCGGAACTATTTACTGTTTCATTTCAACGCCGAGGACACTGTTGTATCTTATAAGGAGATGGGCTTGCCTCCGTCAACTACGATAGAGGAAGTAAATCTGTCCATCAATAATGAACGGGAAGAGGCGTCTGCGGGGGTATTGTCCACCTTTCATTACGATATGCTTAAGAATGTCCGGGTAGCGCATTATTCGATGAAGGATAAGTCCTTCGATTTTGATTCTGCTTACCGGTTCAGTACGCTGGTTTCCGGCAAGGTGAAGGAGGAGAATGTGGTAAAGGAAAGTTTTATAGCGGTGCCGGGAAAGGGGTTTCTCCTGTTGAAAGAATATGGGAGGGTATTCACGGATTGGTATGAGGATGGGGAGAGCTATGATGCGCAATGGGACCCTGCCTTTCTGCTTGCTACTTATGATATACCCAATAATGGCGGGGTGCGTTTGCCGGTCCTCCGGGACGGGTATGCGAGATACCGCACGCTGGGCGGGCTGGGGGACAGCCATGCGCGGGGGGATCTGGGCATGTTCTATTTTCCTGCCAATCGTGGCGACACTTGCTGGAGCGGAATGATCAGCAAGGAGCAGGTCACGGAGCTGAACTCTCCTAACCTGTCCTATTTTATGGTACCGGTAAGGGATAGACTTGTCTTTTTATACAATAGTTTTTTCCGGGGGGAAGATCCGTATGCCACCACTACGGTCCTGGACCATCGGGGGGATGTGATTCCGGATGCAGGTGTCCTGTTCTGGAAGTTCAAAAATACCAACCTGCATTTTCAGCAATCCCGGCAGATCTCGGAAGAGGAAGTCGTCATCCCTTATGATAATAATTACAGGAGGAATGGATTTGCGATCATCCATTTTTAAGGGCCGGGCGCCTCAAAAGTCCACTGAGAAAGAATGATTTTTTTATTACAGCAAACAGCATCGGGCTAAATAGCAGTAAGAAAAAGCTAATATCCGCGTAGGTTATTCCAGCCCAGTAGATACTTGCATTTACTACGAAAAAAATTAGCTCCTGCCGCCTCGTTTTTTCAGGTTTAGTCCTGATTACTGTCTAATTTCCAAGTATCAAAATTTTCTGCACATGAAAAAACAAGCTCTTCTGCTGTTGCTGATCGCTACCAACAGTTCCCTTTTCGTCCTGGCACAGTCCACCCAAAAGCCGCCTCTTCACGGCAATCACTGGATGGCTGTTACGGGCAAGCCCCTCGCTGCCGAGGCCGGGGCTCAGATCTTCCAGAAAGGAGGTAATGCCATCGATGCAGCCTGCGGCATGTTGGGCGCCGTTTGCACCATGTGGGATGTATTGAGCTGGGGAGGAGAGACGCAGGCCATTATCTATAATCCGAAGACTGGTAAGGTGATCGCTATCGATGCGTTGGGTTTTGCTCCTACGGGCGCTACACCGGCTTTTTTCAAGAGCAAAGGATATAATTTCCCGCCGGAATATGGTCCGCTGGCGGCTGTCACACCGGGTACTCCCGGGGGACTTTGTTATATGCTGGCAGAATACGGTACGATGAGCCTGAAGGAGGTACTTACCCCCGCCATGGAAATGGCGAAGGGATATGCCATCGAGGCGCAGACTGCCAATAGTTTCGAGGGACAAAAAAAGCGGCTGAAGGAATGGCCATACAGTAAAGCCTTGTTCCTCACGCATCCCGGAGAGAAAAGAGAAGCGCCCGAAGCCGGGGAAGTCTTCGTACAGAAGGACCTGCTGGAGACGCTGACCAGGATGGTAGAGGCGGAGCAGGATGCCCTGAAACATAAGAAGACGCGGAAGGAAGCTATTTATGCCGCTTATGACCGGTTTTATAAAGGCGATATTGCAAAGGAATTCGTTCGTGGCTGCCAGGAGCAGGGCGGACTCATCACGATGGAGGATCTTGCCGCCTGGAAACCTATCGAAGAAGAGCCTGCACATGTTAACTACAAAGGTGTCGAAGTCTATAAGCTGCAGCAGTGGACGCAGGGACCGGCTATGCTGCAGAGCCTGAACATACTGGAGAATTTCAACCTGAAAGACATGGGCTATAACAGCACCCGTTATATCCACACGGTGTACCAGGCGATGAACCTTGCTTTTGCCGACAGGGACTTTTATTATGGGGACCCTTATTTTGCTACGGGCCAGCCGATGAAGGGGTTGTTGAGCAAGGAATATGCGAAGGACCGGGCCAAACTGATCAATTATGAATACAATGATGCGATGGCGGCTCCCGGTGATCCTTATCCGTATGAGGGCCGGACCAACCCTTTTACCGGGCTGTTGAAGGAAAGGGCGCGTATGGGCCAGTCCCCTGTTCGTAGCGGAAATAGTGCGCCCAGTACGGGTGGGGCCATGAATGCCACTACGGATGCGGGAATGCAGGATGGCGTTTCCGGGTCGGTAGCGGCCGGTGATGCTGTCAACGGTGCGTCCGGAACAGCTGCTGACCGCGACATCGCCTTCGATCATACTGATCCCGGGGGACCGGTGAATGAGGAGCTGTACCATGACCGGCTTTGGCGCGGGACTACCAGCATCGAGGCGGCCGATAAGGATGGATGGGTGATTTCCGTCACTCCCAGCGGTGGCTGGAATCCGGCCTGTGTCGCAGGACATACGGGGGTGGGGATGAGCCAGCGTATGCAAAGTTTTGTACTTGATTCCATTATCGAGCCTTTTAATGTGGTGGCTCCTCATAAAAGGCCGCGGGTGACGCTGACACCCAGCATGGCGTTAAAGGATGGCAAGCCGTTCCTCTGCTTCAGTGTGCAGGGAGGCGATACGCA
This sequence comes from Chitinophagales bacterium, assembly GCA_015655015.1. GTDB lineage: Bacteria > Bacteroidota > Bacteroidia > Chitinophagales > Chitinophagaceae > Puia. The sequence continues at coordinate 27,211 of JAATFV010000009.1, forward strand.
GGACCAGAACTTACTGCAGTTCTTCCTGAATATCGTCGAGTTCGGTATGACTGTGCAGGAGGCGGCAGAGGCCCCCAATATCAATTCGGATCAGCTCTGGCTGTCCCTGGGCGGCGAGCGGACGGATGACCGCCGTCCCCGTGCCGGGCATATCGTGCTGGGCAGCAGCACGCCTGACTGGACACGCAGGGACTTGCGTAAAATGGGATATGTCGCCACTTACGGCGACCGTACGAGCGGGCCTATCAACGCGATCTATATCGATACGAAACATGGTACTCTCTGGGGGGGCAGCAGCAATAACGGAGAAGACTATGGAATCGGCTGGTAAGTAAATTTTTCATTTTTTTCTCGGCGGCTATTCCGGTTTTTCTCAACGGCTATTCAACGGCTATTCCAGCGAAACCATTTAATCCCCAGCGTTGTGAATAGGATCGTGTAGCCCAGGGTCACCAAAAGAGCCATGGAAGTCGTTCCCGTCCAGGCATCGGCCTGAAGGCCGTCGGAGATGATACGTTTGACCGTGCCATAGGGGGACCAGCTGACGGCATCACCGATCTCTTTTCCCAATACGTTTGACCTGCCCAATCCGGTGAACATGCCGACCATAATAAAAACGAAATATACAAGCCGGGTTGTGACATTGACGGTTTCCGGATTTTTGATCAATCCCACAATTGCCTGTCCCAGGCTCAGGTATACGGCTCCGCCTACGATTGCCGTTAGCAGGCCAAGGATATAACCGGCAGGGCTGAGTATTATTTTATCATACTGATAACCTATCAGGAATAATGCAGTGGTCATGATAATGATCATGATCAGCTGTACGGTGAGGCGGCTTGCCATAATGGACCAGGCGGGAGCAGGCGCCACCCGAAGGCGCTGGAAGATCCCTTTATCCCGGTCACGGGCGATGGAGTTCGAATATCCCATGAGCCCGATGGCGATGAGTCCTATCGTGATACAGTTGGAAAGAACGAATGCTCCGCCGAGCATGGGTATCAGCCCTTTCCAGGAAATGAGGATCAGGGCGGGTACCAGGATCACCAGGATAGAGGCTCTGCGGTTACGCCACTGGGTGGTAAGATCTGCGCGGAGCAGGGCGGAGAATACGGCAGAAGTGGATGGGAGTATCGTTGCCATTATTTGTTATTTAGAATGTTGTGCTTTAAATTTTGAATGAGGGGATTGGTTTGCCCAATAATTTAGGACCCAAAATAAATCAGGAACGGACTGCATAACCGGTAAGCCCGATGAAAACATCTTCCAGGGTGATCTTTCCTTTGCGGGAGGCGCGGATGACTTCGGGGCGGTCGCGGTTGCTATCGATCAATGCCTGCGGGGTGCCGGTGGCGACCACCTGTCCATGATCGATGATGGCAATACGGTCGCATATGGACTCTGCTTCTTCCATGGAATGGGTAGTGAGCAGGATGCCATGGCCTTTTTCCCGCATGGTCTCTATTCTTTCCCAGAGCTGCCGGCGGGATTGCGGGTCGAGCCCGGTGGTAGGCTCATCCAGCAGGACCAGCCGGGGATTGTGGATGGTGGCGATGACGAGGGATACTCTTTGCTGCTGACCGCCGGAGAGCTGGCCGTAACGTTTGGACGCGGCGTCCTGCAGCTGGATATCAGAAAGAGCAGCTCCCACCTGGTCTTTCGACAGCCTGAGCCCATAAATGCCGGCATAGAGCTGAATGATCTCCGTCACGTTGAGCTCCGGCTGGAAGCTGGTAGCCTGTAATTGGACGCCCATGCTGGCCCGGGCGTGCATGGGCTGTTCCAGGATGGAATATCCTGCCACCCTGATCGTGCCGGACTGGGGTTTCAGCAGACCTTCCACCGCGCTGAGCGTGCTTGTTTTCCCGGCGCCATTCGGGCCCAGTAAGCCAAAGATCTCTCCCGCCTGTACGTCGAAGCTGACATTTCGTACGGCTTGAAAATGACCATAAGAGACATTCAGGCTTTCTACCTGCAACACGGGGAGGACAGATACATGATTCATGCACGCTAAGGTAATGGGTAAGACAGGAAGGGGCAACGCTTTCGCGGTAATTTTGTCCATATTGCCGGTGAAGGGGCGGGTTGAGGCGGTAAAAATGATGAGGGGTAAAATGCAGGGAAGTGGCTTTATGCCGCCCGGAAGAGCCTCCTTAACAATTACATAATACTAAAAACCTTTCTTTGCTCCTTGTTTGTGATATATGCGTTATTTTTTTAATTTCTTTTTTCTATTCTTCTTGTTTTGTGTGCAGGTTATATCCGGACAGGCACAGGAGAATGATCGTGCGGAGCTGGCTTATACCCAGCGGCTCAGTAAACAATTTCCCGACAGCGCGTTCTTGTTATTAAAGGAAATGTATAGTCAGTCGATCGCTAAAAAAGATCGCCTGGGAACGGGGATCTGTCTGCAGCAAATGGGACAGATCTGTTACTACCTGGGCAATTTTCCCCAGGCCCTGGATTTTCATGGGCAGGCGGATAAGCTCTTCCGGGAAGAGGGCAATCACGAACGGGTAGCCGCCAACCTGAATGACATGGGCATCCTTTATTACTATAACCGGCAGATACCCCTGGCGCGCCGGCAATATGATGAAGCCCTGTCGATCTATGAGCAGGCGGGGAATAGCGGGGGGCTGGCGGAGACCTATGGGAAGATCGGGCATCTGTACGAAAAGCAGCAGCGGTATGACAGCGCTTTTTATTTCCAGCGGCTGGCCTTGCAGCAATACAGCCGGATCTCCCACAAGCAGGGGATGGCCAAGATCTATGAGAACATGGGCAGCATCTTCGAGGATCTGGAACAGTATGATTCCTCTTCCTATTATTTCAGGAATTCCCTGCAGCTTTATGAGCAGGCGGGTGAAGAAGTGGGCAGTATCGAAGTGGTGAACAACCTGGGGGATATCCTACGCAAGACGGGGCATTACCGGGAAGCCATTATACAAACGCGCAAGGCGCTGGCGCTTTCTGAAAAGACCAATGACCTGTATGAAAAGGGAGCGGCTTACCGGGACCTCGGCAAAGCCTATAATTTGCTGGGCCAGAACGATAGCGCCTATCATTACCTGGAGCTGTCCCGCCGGGCCACAATCGATATTTATTCCAAGGAGAACAACCGTCAAACGGCCTTTCTCAGCGTTCTCTTTGACATCGACAAGAAGAATGACGAGATCGTCTCCCTGGAAAATGCCCGGAATATCACCTTTATTATTACCATAGCTGTCATTATCGTAGTGATCCTGCTGGTGGTCCTGGGCTGGGTGATCATCAGCCGGCAGCGGCTGAAGATCCGGACGGAAAGGCTGACCAGCGAGCAGGACCGGCATATTTACAAGACCCAGCGGGAACTTATGCAGGCGGAGCTGGAGAACCGGCAGCTGCAGGAAGACAAGTTGGTGCGGGAGCTGGAAGTAAAAAGGAAGGGGCTCACCAGCTCCACCCTGCATGTCATTCAGAAAAACCAGCTGCTGGAGGACCTGCGTGACAGGCTTGCCCTCCTGGTAAAAGACGACAAACGGGACCAGAAGAAGCAATTGCAGCAGCTGATCCAGCTGATCAACCTGAATTTTAACCATGATCAGTACTGGAATGAGTTCCGGGAAACTTTCGGGCAGGTACATCAACAGTTTTTCGACAACCTGAAAACTTATAATGAGGAACTGACAGGCAATGACCTCCGGCTGCTGTCCCTTATTAAATTAAATCTTGCTTCCGGGGATATTGCCACGCTGCTGGGGATCTCCCAGGATAGTCTGCGGGTGTCCCGCTATCGCCTTAAAAAGAAGCTAAGCCTGGAGACGGGGGAAAGCCTGACGGCTTTTGTCCAGTCGCTGTAAAAAGGTGCCGGCAGCTAATTGTCGGCAGCTTTCCCGGTGGTAACAATTTGGTAATGGCGGGTGCTGTACGGACATTCATATTGAAAATCAAATCATTATACCTTGTTTGTTCACGCTGCTGCTGCCCCGTATACGGGGGGGCGCAGGCTGTTCTCATTTTGTTCACCCCTCTTTTTACTGACTCATCAAGCTACTTTGCACATTTGCAGGGCCACCCGGAATTTCTCCGGGGGATATGTAAAAAACTAAAAACTAGCTTATATGAAGCGATTATTTTCTTTGGTGATTTTTTTGTGTGGGGGCTGGGTAGCCGCTCATGCACAGACTGCTCCGCTTAGCGGGACGGTAACAGACAAACAGACCGGGGAGCCTTTACCGGGGGCAAGTTTGGAGATTGCCTCCAAAGGAGCTGCCGGTAAGAAAGAGATCCATTTGCTGTCGGGTCTGAATGGGGCTTTTATTGTGCGGCATATAACTGCCGGTCATTATGAGGTGTCGGTCAAATTCGTGGGGTATGAGCGATATGAAGTGGAGATGGACCTGGCGGATGGTACTGCCAAAACTCTGCAGGTCGGGCTGGAATCAAAGAAAAGCGAGCTGGCTGCGGTGAGCATCGTAGGCGGCGCGAGGGGGTCGGAGCGGAGTTCCCAGATTGCGGACCGCCGGGCGGACATTGTACAGAACTCTCTTTCGGCCCGGGCGATAGAGGTTTCACCGGATCTGTCGGTAGCCAATACGGCCCAGCGTGTTTCCGGGGTGTCTCTGGAGCGGAGCTCCAATGGAGAGGGACAATATATAATCGTACGAGGGATGGAAAAAAGGTATATCTATACCCTTGTGAATGGCATTAAGATCCCCAGCCCGGACAATAAGAACCGGTATGTACCCCTGGATATCTTCCCGGCGGACATGCTGGAGAGGCTGGAGATCTTCAAGTCGCTCACACCGAATATGGAAGGGGATGCCATCGGCGGCGCGGTGAATATGGTGATGAAGGATGCTCCTTCGAAGTTCAGCGTCAATGCCAATGCGGCGTTGGGTTATGCCAACAGTTTTTTTACACAGGACTATACGAAGTTCGACGCGGGTCCCAGTCTGAGCCGTTCGCCGCGGGATATCAACGGGATAAATTATGTGGCCACCATGAAGGATTTCCCCAATAACGCGTTCAGCCATAACACCAGCCACAATCCTTTTGGAGAAGTATTGGGACTGTCGCTGGGTGGTCGTCTTTTTGGCGACAAGCTGGGTGTCATGGTAGCGGGCAGTTTCCAGAACAACTATCGGAATGTGAGCTCGATCCTTTTTGAGCAGCCGGATGAGATCGTTGATGGCCGTTTGCAGCTGGCCAGCGTTGCACGCCGTCATCTTTCTGTCCAGCAGCAGCGGAGCGGTGCGCATGTCAGGCTGGATTACCGCCTGAACGATAAGAATAAGATAAGTTTTTATGGGGCTTATATGAACCTGATGCGGCAGGAGTTCCGTAGTGTATCGGATACCAATCTGGAGCTGAACCGGGTAGGTCCCGGCTTTGGACGTATTTCCAATACCTTCAGGGACCTCCATGAAGTGCAGCAGATATCCAACTATACCCTCAAGGGACAGCATACCCTTGCCACCAATTTCTTTCTCGACTGGACGGCCGCCTATTCCAGGGCTACGCTGAACCGGCCCGATGAGGCTACGCTCGGAGTAGATGGCGGCGTCCAAAAGGATCCCGTCACCGGAGAGAAAGTGCCTGATCCTCCCACGCTGCAATCCTCGACCCGGGAGTTCACCCACAGTACGGATGAGGACAAGAGCGGTTACCTCAATTTGCTTTACCGGTCGAATATCGCGACGGCAAAAGTGGACTGGTCGATCGGCGGTATGTACCGGAACAAACACCGGACCAGCAGTTATGACCAATATGAACTGGACCCCGATCCGGGCTCACAGAATTATAATGGCGATGTCAGCCAGAATACCTGGAGTATAAAGAATGGCCAGGGAACTTCGAGCGATCCGCTGAACTATACGGCCGAAGAAAAAGTAGGAGCAGCCTATGGCATGGTAAAGATCGAGTGGGGCCCCTGGCTTGTTACCGGTGGCGCCCGTTATGAGCATACGGCCCTGAACTGGCTCAGCAATGTATCTGAAACAGTGAAAGGCAAGACCGGGAACATTTCTTATTATGATGTGCTGCCCAGCGGCAATATCAAGTACAGCCTTGGAAGGAAGCAGGCATTGCGTCTTTCTTATTATTCGGCTATCAGCCGTCCCAATTTCTACGAAGTGATCCCGCATACGCTCTACGATCCCGAAACCGGTTTTATAGAAAAGGGCAATCCTTATCTGCACCGGACTACGGCTGACAATCTTGACCTGCGTTATGAATACTTCCCCAAGGGGCTGGACCAGCTGCTGGTAGGGGTATTTTACAAAAGGCTGAAAAATCCCATCGAATATTCGGTTACCAATATACCTGATCCCTCCGAGCCTGGCTCCAGCAGCAATATGACCTATTATATACCTTCGAATTTTGGGAATGCCACCAATTACGGAGCGGAACTGGATCTGACCAAGTATTGGAGATGGCTGGGAGTAAAATTGAACTACACCTATACCAATTCATCGATCACCACTACCAAGGAGCATGAGTTCCCTGTCACGGGTGGTACGCAAACCGAGTATCCCGAGCAGAAACGTCCCCTGCAGGGACAATCCAAACATATTGCCAATTTCTCGCTGTTGTTCAAAGACGACAACAAGCTGGGATTGAACGCGCAGCTGGCCTTTGGATATACGAGCAAACGGATCAATACGGTGTCGCAGTTCTATGGCTATGATATCTGGCAGAAGGATTTTGAACAGCTGGACTTTTCCGTAGAGAAAAAGCTCGCTCGTCACTGGTATGTATATGCCAAGGTGAACAATATCCTGAATACGCCCTATGAACTGGAAGTGCCGCAGGCTTATGTGACAGGTACGACGAACAGTTATGCGCCCTATCAGACCCCCGGCAAAAATATCTTCATGCGGAAGGATACGTATGGAGCGAATTACCTGCTGGGCGTAAAATTCAAATTTTAATCAATCCAAACTAAACTATCATGTCTACTAAATATAATGTTGTCAGATCGGGTGTCCTGGCGGCTTCGTTGTTATACCTGGCTGCTTGTCATAAAGCCGAAAATGTCTATGTCAGCCCTAAAGTTCAAAACGCCAGCCATCCTATTACCAGCGACACGCTGACAGGATCGGTGACAGGGACCCTGCTGTCCGGAAAGACCTATTATTTCTCCTCCGACATCACGATCAATCAGTTTGATACCCTGTTGATGCAGCCCGGCTCCAGGCTGATCGCTATCGGGGATGGCAAGACCTTTTCGACGAGTCCGCAGATCACCTGTAACGGAACTTTTATCAGCCTGGGTACGGCGGACAGCAATAACTATATCACAGTGCCGGACAACCTGCGAAATGCGGCCAGCATCGGCAAGGGGCTCTGGGGTGGTATTCAATGCGGTGAGACCAGCGGCGACGTGGTCATCAAATGGACACATATTGAATTTGCCGGCGGGCCGGCCGGTCCTGCTGCGGACCCGAATGTATTTGCCCCTAATGATCCCAGAAATAGTCTTTCCTATACGAATATCGATGGGAACGTCATTATAGAAGACTCCTGGATCTTCGGTACCTCGGATGACGGCATGCGGCTGCTGCACGGGCATGTCAGCGTGATGAGAAATACCTTTGAGGATTGTGGTACGACGGGTGGTGAGGCGTTGAACCTGAAAAATGGCTGTGTTGGTGACGTAGGATATAACCTGGTGATCGGGGCAGCTACCAATGCCTTCAAGATCTCCAACAGCGGCGGCGGAGCTGTACAGAACAAGACCTACCTGTATAATAATACGATGCTGAACAGCGGTTTCCGGCAGCTGAAAGCCGGTCGCGGCGGCTCCATCGATTATGAGAAGAATGCACAGGGGAAGATCTATAACAATGTCATCATTAACTGTCGTTTTGGAATGCGGATCACACCGGACGCTGATGTCGCCAACATAGCCTATGATAACCAGTTCTTTTATGCCAATGCCCAGTCCCTGATCAATCAGTTCTATACAGTGGATGGGGTCGCTACGGAGAAGGACGGGGATATTATGAGCGCCAGCCCGAAGGACAATAATCCCCGTTTCAAATTGTATGATGTCGATCAGTTCGACTTTTCCGCCGTCACGCCTCCTTTGTCTGCGGCTCAGATGCCATCGGCTATCGTTACCGATGTGAATTATGATTTCAGCCTGTTGACCAGCAGTCCGGCTTATCACAAGGGCAATGCAAGCTTGTTCAAGGCGCAGCGGACGGTGCCGCAGGGAGGCGACTATGGCGCGACAACCCTGGATCCCAATGTGGATATGGGGGCTTATCCTTCCGACGGTTCGGGCAATCAGCATTTTACATCCAGTCTTTCTTCAAAATAGAACACAGACATGACGAGCAGGAGAAAATTCAACTTTATAACACTCTTTATTCTAACGATGGCCGGGGGAGTTAATGCGCAGGTCGGGACCAAAACGCCCTATAAGGCGCCGGGGGGATCTTATACACCGCCTCCGGCCGGTTATGCGCCCGTGTTCATCAATTATGTGGGCAGGCATGGGGCCCGCTTTATGACAAAGGCAGGCGCCGATCTCCGGGTGCGGGAGGTGCTGCAGGCTGCTGAAAAAAACAATTCCCTTACTTCCAAAGGGAAGCAGGTGAAGGCAATGGTGGAACGGCTGCTGGCAGTCGAAAAAGATAAATACGAACAGATCACGCTACTGGGAAAGGAGGAGCAGGAAGCTATCGGGGAAAGGATGTTGTATAACTACGAAAGGGTGTTCAGGGGAAAGGGATTGGAGATAGTAACGACCTATAAGCTGAGAACGCAGCAGAGTGCGGAGGCCTTTTTGCGGGGATTGGCGAAAGTACCGGGGAAGCGGCAATATGAAAAGGCGGTGGATTCGCTGGATGCCGTATTGAGGTTCTATGATCTTTCCCCGGCCTATCTGCGCTATAAAAAGAGTGTTGTTCTCCGGCGGTCACTGGACTCCCTGGACAGTGATAAAAGGACAAAAGAAGCGGCTGATCATATCTGCGGGAGCCTGTTCACTACGGGCTCTGCGGGCCTGGACGCCGTCTCTTTTGCGGACAACCTGTATGATCTTTATTCGGTGCAGTTCTCGCTGCCGGGGGAAATGCAGGAGAAAGGATATACGAAGGACAGTGTCGATCTGGGGATAACTTTTGGGCGCAAGGACCTGGAATGGCTGGATTTCCGGTCCGGGGCGCAGGATTTCCTGGAGAAGGGACCCGGCTTTGATCCATTGGGTATCCAGGTGAAGGTGGCGGCGCCTTTGCTGGTGGATTTTATTACCAGTACGGACAAGGTGACGGGCCATTCGGGTACGGGGGGCGTGGCCGGGGCTTCTTCGGGAGCCGATGTCTTGCCGGATGTGCCGGATGCCATTTTACGGTTCACGCATGCGGAAGCTATTTCTCCATTTGCGGCTTTGCTGGGGATCCCGCAGGCAAGCACGCCTGCCCGTTCCATTTATGGGTACCAGGCCGGCTGGAGGGCGGAATCCGTTATTCCATTGAGCGCCAATATCCAATGGATACTGTATTCCAATGGGAAGGACTGGCTGGTCAAGGTCCTGTTGAATGAGCGGGAGTCGGCGTTACCTGTCGGGACGAAGTCCTATCCGTATTACCGGTGGGAGGATGTGAAACAATATTATATAAAAAAACTTGCATCTATCCATGTCGGGTTACGGGACGATATGCAGGCGTATTTAAAAAAGTTGAATTAGGGGGACAATGTCAGTGGGGCCGGCCGGAGGTTTCTGTTAACCTATCGCTATTATTCCGGAGCTGCCGATTTCTGCCATCGGGATATTATAACTTTGAAAAAGGGCTGCTGACCGTTAACTTTAAACCGGTCTTTAGCCTTTTTTTAATTAATAATAAATTTTTATGCGAAAATTAGCTCTTCTCACTATTATTGTGTTGATGGCTGCTGCCACGAACCTGAATGCTCAGTCTTTGCAGAATACTGCCTGGAAGGTTTATCTTGATCAGATACATGACACGATCACGCTCCATATTCTGAAGGATTCCAGTTTCGTCACCGGCAGTGATGGGGAAGTATTGGTCCGATCCGTTTGCAAGGTTCGGAAGGATACGTTGAGCATGCGGGATTACGAAGGAAAGTATTATTGCCCGGATGGGGAGGGCGTTTATAAGGTGGAAGTGAGCGGGGAAACGCTAAGTTTTTTTCTGGTCAATGATCCTTGTGAGGGAAGGAATAGTTCGATCAACGGGACTAGATGGATAAGGGCGGCGGACAAACATTAGACATTATTTCGCCGGATGACCTAAATAAAAAAGTCGGATGATCTAAATAAAAAAAAGTCGCGGGTCATCCCGCGACTTTTTTTTATTTAGAAAGAGATTATAATCTTGTTACAACAGTGTTCTCAGTGATGGTCCTGTTCACTGCGAACTGGCGTACGATCTCATTTTCTCCGTTACGGATAACGAAAGTAGGGTGAATGTCTGATTCTTCTTTCTGGAAGTAAACAGATTTAGAGAAATGAGCGTCGTTGAACTGCTTGCGATATACGACTTCGCCGGCATCGTTCTTGATGATCAGCCAGAATTTTTCGGCAGTAGGATTTTCAAAGTTTACACGGAAGACAACGCTGTTGTCTTTAGTTCCAACGTATTGAACATTTACCTGTTCGTCGTTGAGGGTGGCAGTTTTTTTATGATCTCCGCCATTTGCCAGGGTGGCGGTAGGATTGCTAATGAAAAGTACAACGGCTGCTACAGTGGCAGTGATTGCTTTTACTACACGGGTGCTTACAGAGATAGTGTTCATATTATTAATTTATATTTTACGACTTGTTAACGATGTTGGCGGCAGGCAAAACGTGAAGTAAAATGGCGAGCAGGAACGGCGGAAGCAATGGGGGCAGGCAATCTATGTATTTATCGGGCGGGAAGCAATCATCTGAATTGTTATACAAATATAGAATTGATAATACCCGTGTGCAAACTGAGTTTTGGTGGTTTTTATCATTTCAACCATGAATGAGTATGATTTATCTTATTGATAATTATGGTGTTGTGGCTTGATCCTTCATGATGACCAACTCTTTTTCAGATTAATATGTTTATTTTTGTTATATGTGCCAGGGCGACTGGAACGAATAATATATATGAAAACGGTGCAGGATTATTCCTGCACCGTTTTAGTTCATTTGAATGGATGAATCGTGTGAATGGATGAATAGTGGCTGATTCTATCTTGTTATTGATTCTGATCGTCCTGCGTCATGCTTTTATTTGCCTGTAATTCAGACTGGGGGATCTTCAGGTTAAACCGGGGATCATTGGCCGGGATCAGGTAATTATAGGGGATAGGATGATTGGAGGTAGTACGGTCGATCGGCAGCTGCAGACGTTTGTCATCAAGCCAGTCGATGCCTAATTCCCCATATAGTTCTTTTCTCCTTTCCAGCAGGATTTCATCGATGAGCGCCTGACCGGTATTACCGGATTTTGCAGTCAGGGCGGGATCACGGTTAGACTGAAGAGTAAATAAGACGTCGCCGGCGTCTCCTTCATTCTGTCTGGCTTTGGCCTCTGCCTCGATCAGGTACATTTCGCCGACGCGCATCATATTCAGGGACTCATTAAAGTCGATAGTTTTTAACGGTACGGTTGTGCCATTGATCATATCGACATCGCCATAAGAACCGGCTGTCGTACCGAATTTATTGGTGCCCGCCCAATCAGGCTGGCTGTCATCATCATCATACACATAAAAAGTATTACGGACGTCTGTCATGGAAAAGGAGTTTACCAGTGACTTGCTCATGAAGAAGGCTCCATATCCGCTGCCATCCTGTACAAAAAAGGAGCTGGGTGTTCCATAATAAAGGGATTGCCCGCCATTTTCCGTTGTTTGCGGCAGTGCCCAGAGCACTTCGCTGGAAGTGACGCCATTGTAGTTATTGGGATAATTTGTGGGATCCAGATCATGTCCCTGGATGGCGTTCTTTGCGGCTGTTTCCGCATCGGCCCATCTTCCCTGTTCCAGATAGATCCTGGCGGCCATGCCCCAGGCTACATTCAGATCTACCTGGTCACTCAGTATCTGGCCGGCGCTTAAGTTTTGAACGGCATAACTGATGTCATCGTTGATCTGAGCGAAAGTCTGTGTGAGGGTGCCCCTGGGATTACCCTTTGTGGTGTCGGCTGCGGGTTCGGTATAGACCGGAACTCCCTTTGCATTGGGGTCTTTTCCAAATGGAAATGAAAATTCACGGGCCAGCTCGAAAAGGAAGTAAGCTCTCAACGCCCTTGCTTCCGCGATCAGTGGGGTTTTTTCCACATCTGTGATGCCAGCACTTTTTTGAGTTCCGTCAATGAGGACATTTATCTGGTTGACCAGTTCATAGAAAAAGTACCAGGTGAACCTTGTACGGCGATAAGTCGGCTCGCGGTTATCGTTCTCATAGTCGAAATAATACCAGTTATTAGCGGGCATTACGATATCCGTTCCTTTCACATCCCTGGCCATCATGACGGAATTGTAACCCCAGGCATCGGTAGAATTTCCTGCAGAGCCGTCTGTGCTGATCCACTGGCTGCGCATGGTCCGGTAAATACCGTTGAAATAGATCCTTACGTTCTCGGCAGAGGCGAAAACGTCGGCTTGAGACGCGGCGTTCGTAGGTTTCTGGCCGTCTATAAAGCTCTTGCTGCAGGAACTGAAAAGAATAGCAAGGCAAAGTCCTGCATAAAATATTCGTAAATTATATTTATTGCTGTTCATTGGAATGTCGATTTTAAACATTAAAAGTTAAAGTCAAGTCCGGCCGTAAATGTCTTGAAAGGGAATGCATTGGTATTGGCGTCGCCGTTGATGGACGATTCCGGATCGGATCCCTTTTTCAATTTGTCCCAGGTATAGATATTATCAGCCTGGACATAGATACGAACAGATTTGAGGACCTTTTTGGACACATCAGGATTGAACGTGTAACCCAGCGTTATATCCCTCAGACGAATATAGGAGGCGTTGAACAGGAAACGGGTAGAGCGTTGTGCCTCATCGTCCGCACTTGGGTTGAGCCGGGGAACATCGGTCTTATCGCCGGGTTTTTGCCATCTTCTCAGCTCATCAACGTCCATCTGTGCTCCGTAACCCGCATAGGTGCCTTCCATGAGTCCGGCATAGTTGCCGTCATAATATTTTCCTCCAAAGGAGTAATTAAAGAGGATGTTGAGGTCCAGCTTCTTGTAGTTGAACTTAGTCGAAAAACCGCCGGTTATTTTCGGAATTCCCGAACCTACCCATTTCTGATTGGCCTGTGCGACAGTATAATCGTCTGTAGTGACCCTCTTGCCGGTAGGGGTGCCGTTGACGTCTTTTTCATCTATCCACCACTGACCGCCGCCTGTTGCGGGATCGACCCCGGCCCAGACCGGCAGGTAAAATTCAAACAAGGATTTGCCAACTACCTGGCGGAAAGGGACTTTGGCCGCAAAAGTATCCTGGGCTGGCAATAACGTGACTAACTTATTTTTTAGGTAAGTAAGGTTGAGGCTGACATCCCAGTTGAAGTCTTTGCTCCGCAGAATGCCGTAATTAAGGTTCAGCTCTATCCCTTTATTTTGCAGCTTGCCTACATTTTTTACGATGGTGCTGAATCCGGAGGAAGGAACTAAGGGTTGATTAAAGAGCAAATTTTTGGAATTCTTTTGGAACAGATCGATGCTACCTGTCAGCCTGCTTTTGAAAAGTTCGAAGTCGATCCCGATATTGCTGGAGATGTTTTGCTCCCATGTTACGTTGATATTGGCCAGCTGGTTAAGATAAACACCCGGATTAGTAAGGTCATTGGAGGAACCATATAGATTCAGATAGGGGAAATATGCTCTCGACCCTGGCTGACTGGGATCCAGTAACGCATTGTTACCCAATACCCCATAAGATGCTCTTACTTTTAAAAGATTGACGGCCGAAATGGGTTTCATGAAATCCTCTTTGCTCAGGATCCAGGACAGGCCTCCCGCCGGGAAGGTGCCGTACCGGTGACCGGGTGCAAAAATTGAAGATCCATCCCGGCGTATAGTGAATTCCGCGAAATATTTGCCCTGATAATCATATTTCACACGTGCCAGGTAACTCACCAGGGTGGAAGTGTTGACGTACCCTTCGAAATCCTCGTTGGTGGCGGCGCCGCTTAGCTGCTGCTGATTAGGAAAGGCGAAACCGGTTTTCGATCCGTAGGTAGTTTCGTAATTGTATTTATAGGCTTCATAGCTGGCCATGGCCTCGATATGATGATCGCCAAAGTGCTGGTCAAAGCCTAGCATATTGTTCCAGGTATAAGAAGTGGTCAGATCCACTTCTTTATAGGTACGGCCTCCGACGCTGGCGGCATCACCATAATCCCTGTTCTCGTAATGCAGTTCATCGAGGGTCGACCGGTTGATGCCGAAAGTGCTTTTGAAATACAGGTTCCTGGTGAAATTGACCTGCCCGTAGGCATTCAGATTGCTTAGCAGACGGTCATAATCCCAATTATCCAGGTTCACCGTCCCTACGACATTGGAGGGATTGAGCACGGGTCTGTTCACGTTGACCGTCCGGCCGGGAATTGGTTTCCCGAAATCGAATACAGGATTGCCATTGGCATCCTTGATAAGCACGCCATTGTCATCCCTGGCATAGATAGGAAATACGGAAGACATGCTTCTCCCATAAGCGACTACATCGGAGTAGGTGCCATCCCCCTGGGCCGGGTAATTTTGTTTGGAGGAAATAATATTGGCCTTGGCGCCGACCTGCAGCCAGTTGGTGAGATCGGTGGTATAGTTCAGGGTGGTAGTGACGCGTTTGTAGTTACTTTTGATGACATATCCATCCTGGTTCAGATAACCCGCGGAAAAGAAATATCTCGAACGGTCGGTGCCCCCGCTGACTCCAATATTAACATCCCGGCGTGCCGTATTTGAGTTGGTCAGCGCCTTGGTCCAATCGTCGTTCCATAATAAGTTGGCGCCGGACACCAGTTTACCGTCTGCGCCTACCGGATTTGGCGTGCTGGGGCCGTAGGGGTTATACTGAAAGTGATTTTTAATAAGGTTCTGAGACGCCATTTGTCCCGAGTTGGGGACTGCCGCATCATCATAGGTGTTCTTTAGGGCTTCCCAGCCCAGTTCGAATTGCTGTTGCGTGTTGAGATACCTGTAATCTTTTACCGCGCGGGAGGAAAGACCATAGGAGGATGTTACATTGACGCTGGGTGTAGCATTCCGCCTGCCTGTCCTGGTATTGATGAGAATGACGCCATTGGCGGCCCGGGAACCGTACAGGGCAGCTGCCGATGCATCCTTCAGCACCGAAAAATTTTCGATATCCCCCGGATTGATCATATTTAAATTGCCGTCATAAGGAATTCCATCCAATACGATCAGGGGATCCGAACTGGAAGCGGAAGAAGCGAAGCCCCGGATGCGGATCGTCGGATTTGATCCGGGCTGTCCGTTGGTATTGACTACTTGTACGCCTGGCGCAGTTCCCTGTAATGCCTGGCCGACAGAGACCACCTGTTGATTTTTGATCGCATCGGCGTTCACGATGGAAATGGCGCTGGTGAGTTCGCTTTTTTTCTGGGTTCCATAAGCAACTACGACGACTTCCTGTAAACTGGCCTTCGGGGAAAGTTTCAGGACAACAGACATATTCTCAGTGATGGGAACGTCCTGCGTGGTAAAATTAAGGGAAGAGACGACGAGCGTTTTGGCGGAGGAGGGGACCGAAATACTGAATACGCCATCCGGAGTAGTAGTAGTACCCCGCCGGCTGCCTTTGATCTGTACGCTGGCGCTTGGAATAGCATTCCCTTTCTCATCCAGAACTTTACCGCTGATTACCCTGCTTTGGGCCCATAGCTGGTCGCATAAAAAGACAAGACTGCAAAACAATACAAATTTTCTCATGAGCGTTGGTTTTTAAAATGATTACCTAATAGAATAATTAATGACCTATAAAAAATGACCTATAAAAAGATCCTACGGACATTTTTTGTGACCTTGACACAAAAACCGCGCAGGTTGTGCAAAACAGGAAAACCTACATGTTATGCCTGACTGTTGATTCATTGAAGTTTAGAGTATGATTTAATAAAATATTAGTAAGGCTAGCGTTAAGTCGTCCTATTTAGTACGTTTATACAATAAATTAACTAAATTTTTTAAAAAGTAGTTTAATTTTAACCTGCTTTTTTGTATTCTACCCAGTTACATCAGATTTTACCAAAATGATAATCCTGGCGGGTAGATGTATATAGTCTGGGATTTTGTTTTACGGTAGGGTAGGAAAAGTTAAACCGGGTTGAGTAATTTCTCTCCCCATTTCTTCAGGATGCGCACCAGTTCGTTGAGGTCAACGGGTTTGCTGAGGTAGTCGTTCATGCCTTCTGCCAGATATTCTTCCTGGTCTCCCTGCATGGCGTTAGCCGTCATGGCGACTATGAAGGGGCGGGGGCCATTGGTGCTGCGGATGATCCTGGTAGCTTCCAGTCCATCCATTTCGGGCATTTGTATGTCCATCAGGATGAGATCGATCTTTTTTTCCTTTAGCTTATTCAGGGCTTCTTTTCCATTTTCCACGAATTCCGGGGTATAACCCATTTTTGTCAATATGATGAGGGCCAGCTGTTGGTTGATCGGGTTGTCTTCTGCTACTAAAATCTGTAAAGGATATTTTTTTGCCAGGTCGGTAGGGAGCTGGATTGGGGGTGGGTGGGCTATTCCTGTTTCGGTGCGGCCGGGGCGGGTGAGGATGGTAAAGCTGAAGGTGGATCCTTTTCCTTCTTCGCTGGTCACTCTGATCCGGCCGCCCAGCAGGCTGATCAATTTGTCACAGATGACGAGCCCCAGGCCGGTGCCTCCATATTTGCGGGTTATGGAAGAATCCACCTGGGAAAAGGCTTTGAAGAGATGGTCCAATTTATCCGGAGCGATGCCGATACCTGTATCCGTTACTTCGAAACCGATCTCCATCTGTCCTGTTTTCAGGATATCTGCTTTTGGTGATTGCATTATTCCTGCCGGTGGCGTCCTGGCCGAAGGTCCGACAATAAATACCCTTACCCGCACTTCTCCCTGGCGGGTGAATTTAATAGCGTTGCCTATCAGATTGATGAGGATCTGGCGCAGGCGATCTTTGTCAGTTATGATGGAAAAGGAGATTGCCTCATCGACCTGGCAGGTTAGCTGAAGGCCTGCCTGTGCGGCTTTGGCCGCAAAGATACCCAGCACTTCTTCCACACATTTGCGCAGGTCTGTTTCTTTTTCATCCAGGTCCATTTTGCCTGACTCGATCTTTGAAAAATCAAGGATATCGTTGATCACTGTCAGCAGGGTCTCCCCGCAGCTTTGGATCGTCCGGGCGTATCCCTGTTGTTCATTATTAAGAGGCGTTTGTTCCAGCAAGGAGGCCATTCCGATCATGCCGTTCATCGGCGTGCGGATCTCATGGCTCATATTGGCGAGGAACTCGCTTTTTGCGCGATTGGCCCGTTCTGCTTCCTGCCGGGCCCTGGCCTCGTTGAGGCGGGCTTTTCGTTCATCTTCCATGGCATGGGCCAATTGTTCTGTTCGCTCCTGCACCAGCTGCTCCAATCTTTTCTGATGCGCTCTGATGCGGCTGCTACGGAGACGATACAGGCTGATGCACACACCCGCGATTATTAGCAAGCCTCCCAGTCTGAACCACCAGGTTTGCCAGAAGGGAGGGGTGATGTGCAGCTTGATGGTCGTAGTACCCCGCATCCATTTTCCTTCATAGTCGAGTCCTTTTACCTGGAAAATATAATCTCCTGCATCCAGGTTGGTATAGGTAGCTGTGCGTTTGCTGCCTACATAATTCCAGGTCTTATCGAATCCTTCCAGGATATAGGCGTATTGTTTTCTATCCCGGCAGGTATAGTTCAGCGAGGCAAATTCGAAGGAGATGACAGAATTATAATAGGGTAGGGTAATTTCTTTAGTTTCTGTAATGGATTTTTTTAACGGGGAATGATCGTGATCGTCTTTTGCTATGGGAAGGTCTTTGTTGAAGACCTGGAAGCCGGTTATCAGCAGAGGCGGTTCAGAGGGACGTTCTTTTATACTGTCCGGGAAGAACTCATTGAACCCGTTGACGCCTCCGAAATACAGGGCGCCGCTGCTGCTCCGGCAATAAGCGTTCTCTTTGAATTCATAGGATTGTAATCCATCGGAGGTGCTGAAGTTCCTGCTTTTTTGGGTAACCGGATTATAATTGAAAAGAGCCAGCCCTTTGTTGGTGCTGATCCACAGTTCGTCTTTCTTTCCGGGCAGGATGCCCAGGATGACGTTATTGGGTAATCCGTCCCCGGTCGTATATGTCCGGAAGAGGCGTCGCTGCCTGTCGAAATAATTAAGGCCGGCCATGGTGCCGATCCACATACCGCCTTTTTCGTCTTCGTAGACTTCACCGACCCTGTTATCGCTCAGGCTGTTTTTTTTGTCGTCATGCAGGAAGGAAGTAAACTGATGTGTTTGTTTATTGAAACAGAGCATGCCTCCCCCGTCAGTACCCAGCCAGAGGATGCCCTGACTGTCTTCAAAGAGGGAATGGATCTTCTTGTTGTTGATGCTGGCGGGATTGCCATCGTCATTGATATAATGGCTGAATGTTCCGTCCCGGGGGTGATAGAGGTCCAATCCTCCGCCATAGGTGCCGATCCAGGTGTTGTTGTCATGGTCGTGAAGGATAGCATATATATTATTATTGCTGAGGCTGGAAGGATTAGCGGGATCATGTTTGAAATGCCGGTAGGTGTTCTTTTCCGGGTTGAATACGGTAATGCCGCTTGCCCAGGTGCCGATCCAGACATCCCCTTTTTTATCTTCAGCGGCGCATAAAACGTAATCTCCGCAAATGCTGTTCTTATCGCCTTCGCGGTGCAGGAAATGCCTGAATTTCTTTGTCATCGGATCGAAGAGGTTAAGTCCTCCCCCATCGGTGCCGATCCATAGTTTTTTCTTCGAGTTCTGCACGATGCACAGCACGTGATTGTTGCTGAGACTATTCTCATTTGAATTGTGCTTGTAATGGGTGAAGCGGGTAGCGTCCTTCTGGAAGATATCCATGCCGCCGGAGAAGGTGCCGACCCACATATTGCCGATATTATCTTTATAGGCGGTATGGATGGAGTTGTCACTCAGGCTGGAGCGGTCTATGTCGTCGTGTTCGTAATGTTGAAGGATATGGGTCGGGGGATCGAAAATGCTCAGGCCGCCATTCTCCATCCCGATCCAGAGCTTGCCTTTTTCGTCTTCTCCCAGGGCATAGACGGTATTTCCCGGCAATCTGTCGCCGTTATGGGTCATGCGGGCAAAATGGTGGAAGTGTCCGACGGGGGAGGAATCGTTCATCATGTCCAGACCTCCGCCATCCGTCCCTACCCAGAGCCGATGCCGGGAGTCCTCAAAGAGGGTCCATACGTTGTCGTTGCAGAGTGAGGAACTATCTTTTTCCCGGTGTTGAAAACGGGTGAAGCTGCCCGTAGCTTTGTCCAGCAGGTCGAGACCATTCCCATAGGTGGCCACCCATACATTTTGCCGGCTATCTACCAGTACATCCCGGACATAGTCGCCGCTGAGGCTTTTGCCATCTTCCGAGCGGGTGATGTACCGGGAGAACAGGCGCCGGTCCGGTTCGAAGTAAATAACTCCCTGGTCTTCTGTCCCGATCCAGAGGTTGTTGTCTTTGTCAGTAGCCAGGCTGGTGAGCAGATTGCTGGGAATGTCGGATCTGCCGGCAGGGTTATTGCCGGTGTTATTACCGGCGGGGTGGTTTTTATCCCGGGCGGAGGCTTCCGGATTGGCCATAAAAGAAATAAATTGATCTTTTTCTCTGTCATAGCGGTTGAGCCCGCCTCCTCTTGTGGCGATCCAGATGTAGCCATGACTGTCTTCGATGATGTCGGAAATGAAGTTATTGCTGATGCTGGTCTTGTTTTTAGGCTCATTCCGGTAGATGGTGATCTGGTAGCCATCGTATTTGTTGAGTCCATCGCGGGTGCCAAACCATAGGAAGCCACGGCTATCCTGCAGTACGCAAAGCACATTATTTTGTGAGAGCCCTGAATTGATATCCAGGTGTTCGAATTTAAGGCTTTGCTGCTGGGCTGTTGCGGTAAAGCATGATGCTGTAAAGCATAATAACAACAGAAGCAGGTAGGCCAGACATGTTGGTTTAACGGATCTGGACAGCATCGGCTATGGTTTCAGAGCTTAACGATTGGTGGTGTTCCACCGAGGGCCGGGGTTTTAACGGTGGGGGACAGTTCCTATTTTGTCATTCGGACTTTTTCTACTAAACCTAAGGGTTTTTGCTTATTTGTTTTTAGCGAATAAGGGTGGGTGATACCCGGGAAGGTAAAAGGGGAGGGGGCAGGGTGCTGTTATATTGTTATGCGTACTGTTATATAGGTATGAGCATGCCCTGCAGTAAATGGCTGCTTCGGCTGATTTGTTCCTGGTCTCTTGCTTCTCCCTTTTCATCGATATGCCGGATCGATATTTTTTCCTGGTGAAGAACGCTGCCGATCAGCTTGCTTCGATGGCACTGGCCGGGTCTGAGCTCGCTGCACATAAGGGCGACCTTTAGATCCTTTTCATAAGCTGTCTTTACTCTTTCAATGCCAATCCTAAAGGCATTCTTTTGCCGGAGGATCTCATAATCTACTTTGCCATTGACCTTATAACAGGAGGGATCGGAGGGCCTGCCGCCCAGGGTATCGCCCATGTAGACATATTTTATTCCATGAAGCTCCAGGGACGCGGCCAGCTCTTCCCTGTTGAATTGCGGGTTGAATTTCGAATAAGGCCTGGACCGGATGTCGAGGAGGAAATCGATAGCAAATTTTTTCAGGAGATCCAGGAGCTCGCTGCTCTTTCGGGTGCCGTGACCGATGGTGTAGATGGGATGTTTGGGCATATGTGAAAATACGGATTTTAGATGTAAAATACTAAAATAATTAGTATTTTATGATGTCAATGACAGAATATATGCAATATAGACACCATCCGGCGACAGGATGGCAGCAGCCTGCTACTTGCAGGCTTTTTGCTTTTTGTGTAAGAATGCCCGATGGGGGTATAAAACGGCTCTTAACAATCCCTTATCCTAAAGAATCCTAAAGAGATTGTTATAGATACGTTATAAGTAAAATAGATGTTTAAACCTTGTTCGATTTTTGCACTCTCATTATACAGAACATTAAAATTAGAGTTATGAAAACGAAGATGCTAAAATACTTAAACAGAATAAATCTGAATGCCGGTAAGAAATTACTGATAGTGCTTTTTTCTCTTGGTCTTGCTTTAGGCGCTTCCGCCCAGCGGGGGCACGGAGGCGGAGGATACCACGGCGGTGGCTACCATGGCGGTGGCGTTGCTTTTTATCCCCGTACCTATGTTGGATTCGGTCTGGGCTTTGGCTATCCGTTCTATCCTTATGGCGGGTTCTACGGTCCTTATGGATACCCCCCGTACTACTATGGTTATGGCGCTATGCCTTCCAGGCTGGCTTTGCAGATAGATGATATCAAGAATGATTATGCGGCACAGATCAAGGCTACGAAAGATGATAAGACACTTACCCGTAAAGAAAGAAGGGATAGCGTCAATCAGCTGAAACATGACAGGGATGCTACCGTCATTCAGGCCAGAAGGGATTATTATTATAATTCGAGAAGGAATAATAACAATCAGCCACAGCCTTATAACGGGAATGGACAGCAACCTTCCAACGGAAATAATCAACCTTCCAATGGGAATAACCAACAACCCTCCAATGGCAATGGTCAGAAGCAGCCGACGAGTGAGAATGGAACGGGTGGATCGGAACAGCCGGAGTATGAGAGCAGTCCGGCTACTGAGACCGGGACTTTGCAAAAGTAGAATAACTATGGAACTTTAATAGGATAGCGGATCATTTATCAGGATCTCGGATTTATGCGACCCTGCCAGCGGCAGGGTCGTTTTTTTATTGTGTCAGGCATGCGTATCAGCTTTCTTTATCGGGCGCTATATAAAAGGGGCAAGGGGAATGCAGCTTTTTAAGTACTTTTATACCGAAAACATCCTCCCTGTATTGGCATCTGATGAGTATACATACCTGGAAAAAGAATGGTTCCGGCGAACGGCGGGTGGAGACAGTAAGGCATTTACGGAATTATTCCACCACTACAACGCCCGTCTGTTCCCTTTTGTGCGGCGGATCACCAAATCCGAAAGTGCAGCCGAAGAGATCGTTCAGGAAACCTTTTTACGTCTCTGGGTGCACCGCGCTACTGTCGGCGTGATGGAAAAACCCGCCGCATGGCTGTTCCTCATAGCGTCTAACCTTTCCATGAGCCATCTTCGCAACCGGATGAATGCGGCAGTCAAACATGCCGGCGCCTTTGCCCGGTCTGAAACCGCCGCAGGCGACAGTTTCCTGCAGGAGCTGGAGGGCAAAGAAATGGCTGTGCTGGTGGAAGCCGCTATCCAACTGCTGCCTCCCAAACGTCAGGAAGTCTTCCGGCTCAGTCGCCAGGAAGGACTGACCTATCAACAGATAGCCGACAGGCTGGACATTTCCCCCAACACAGTAAAAGACCACCTGGTCATTGCGCTGAGATCTATCCGGGAATACCTCAACGACCATAGCGAAACGTCCCTTGGCATTATCCTGCTGATAGAAATTGTAAAAAATTCTTAGTTCCCGACCACCCGATGTCCTTATTCGGGAGTGTAGTTGTTATAAGCCTTATAATCCGGCTAAAAAATGAAAGACAGTATGGCTGAAAAAGACCTTATGTCCTATTTGTTGCAACGTTATCTTGACGATCAGCTGACGGCCCCGGAGCAGGAGTCGTTGTTGGCCTTGCTGAAAAAATATCCTGATGACAGCCGGTGGGCGCCTATGCTGCAGGAGATGGGCCTACAGCAGCCCGGCGATCCGGATTACGACGAAACCCGCTGGAAACCCGTAGTGGAGACTATCCTCCGGGACCATGTTCCGAAGCAGGAGCGGCACGACGCCAGGCCCGGTCTTCTGCGCCGGATGCCGGGTCGCCGCTGGTGGGCCGTGGCTGCGGTGCTGCTATTGATGCTGATTTCCGGTCTTTACTGGCGCCAGGCTATGAGAACCGGTGTGGCGGCCCGGTCAACAAAGAGCAGGGACTTTCTTCCCGGAGGGAACAGAGCCGTGCTGACCTTGTCCGACGGACGACGCATTGGGTTGGATAGCGCCTCGGATGGATTTCTTACCAGGGACGGCAATAGCCAAGTGCAGAAATCCGGGAATAGCCAGCTGATCTATACAACCGATGGGGATAAGGAAGAAAAAACGGTATCGTTCAATACCCTCTCGACTCCAAGGGGAGGGCAGTACCAGCTGTTATTGCCGGATGGCACACAGGTCTGGTTGAATGCTGCCAGCTCCATCACTTTTCCGACCAATTTTGCCGGTGCGGAGCGTATGGTGAAAATGACGGGGGAAGTGTATTTCGATGTGGCAAAGGATAAAACGCATCCTTTTAAAGTTGTCGTGGCGGCAGATGATGGGAAAGACATGCAGGTGGCTGTGCTCGGCACCCAATTCAATGTCAATGCCTATGCGGATGAACCTGGCCGTACGGTGACACTGCTGGAGGGAGGCGTCAGGGTGGAACAGGGGAGCCAGACGGTGCAGCTGTTACCCGGCGCGCAAGCGCGGCAGGGACAGGACGGAAAGCTGGTGCGGATGGAGTCTGCCAATGTGGAGGCTGCCGTCGCCTGGAAAAATGGCTGGTTCTTCTTCAAGGATGCCGATGTTCCCACTGTTATGCGCCAGCTGTCACGCTGGTACAATGTAGAGGTGGAATATGAAGGAACGATCCCTTCCCGTCTCTTTAACGGGGAGATCGGTCGCAGCCTGACGCTGAACCAGGTGATGGAAGGATTGTCGGAAAATAAAGTGAAATATAAAATTATCAATAACAAAATTGTCGTTCAGCCATGAGATAAATGGATGAAGCCGGCCGCGGGTTGATAAAAAATAAGACCGGGATCAGATTGGAAGCCTACCCGGTCTTGTTGAGGTCAATTCTTTTGACAGTCAGTAACAACTGCTTATTTAATAAACCAAAACAATGCAAAAGTATGCAATTTGAAGCACTTTGCAACCGCCCTTGCCATGTCCTATGGCAACGGAAGGGATGCTTAACCAAACTAACGCGCGTTATGAGGCTAACGGCTATTCTATTACTGACAGTTGGTTTACATGCGTTTGCGAACAGCGACGCACAGACCATTACCTACTCTGCCCGTTCAGAGCCGCTGGAAAGACTGTTTACCATAATCCACCAGCAGACAGGGTATGCTTTTTTCTATGACAGGAATACGGTGGATGTAACCAGGCAGGTGACGGTAGAGCTGAAGAACTCCGATCTGTCGACGGCCTTGTCGAAGATCCTCCCGGACCAGTCGATCACCTGGTCCATTAAAGGCAATACTGTTTTTATCGTCAAAAAAGAAAGGGCGCCGGTGAAGACTGCCGAGGAGCTGGAATCCGCTCCCCTGGCCAATATTCATGGCCGTATCACCGATTCGGCGGGCAGGCCGCTGGCCGGCGCGTATGTCGTTGTGCGGAGCACCCGGAAGGGAACTTTTACCAATGCCAACGGCGAGTTCGACCTGGACGTGCACCAGGGCGACCGTATCCTGGTTAGCTATATCGGCTACCAGCGGGAAGAATTTGTCATCGGCAACCAGACCAACCTGAATATCCGGCTGGCGGCCCATGCGGCAGAGATGGACTCGGTGGCGATATCCGTGAATACCGGTTACCAGCGGATCCGCCCCGAACAAAGCACGGGCGCCATCTCCACCATCACCACCCGGGAATATGAAACGAGGATCAGCACCGACTTCCTCTCGGGCCTGACCAACAAGCTCTCGGGGTTGATGATCAACAACAATATAAAATTCCAGGGCAACAATCTCTTCCAGATTCGCGGCATCTCTACCATCTCCGGCAACCCCTCGCCGCTAATCGTCGTGGATGGTTATCCGACCGAACTCTCGCTGAACGACATCAACCCGAATGAGATAGAATCCGTCACCATCCTGAAAGACGCCGCCGCTGCCGCGATCTATGGGGTAAGGGCTTCCAATGGCGTCATCATCATCGAAAGGAAAAAGGCCAAAGTGGGCGCTACCCGCTTTAACTTCCGTACTACCCTGGGCATCCAGCCAAAGGAAAATTACACACGATATAAATGGGCTCCTCCTTCCGCCCACTTAAAATATCTGCGCGACAACTACAAGGACGGAACGGTATATCCTCCCAGCTATTGGAACCAATATTATGTCAACAGTTATACGGCCTATCAGCCGGGCGTGGACCTCATGCTGAAAAAAGTGGCTGGTCTGTTGACACAGCAACAGGAAGACCAGCTGTTCGACCAGCTGTACACGCAGAATAATATCAGGCAATACGAGGATCTCTTCCTGCGCACGGCCGTCACGCAGCAGTATAATCTGGATATGTCCGGCGGTACGGAGAAAGCCACTTATTATATCACGGGCAATTACCTGGGCTCCACCCCCGGAAGGATCGATAACAACAACCGGAAGCTGCAGCTCACCGGCAGGACGATCATGAATTTTACCCGGAAATTCTCCCTCGACCTTACCACCGACTACATCGAAAGCTGGGCCAAAACGGCTCCGATACCGTCCCTGAACAATGTCTATCCTTCCGAGCAATTCCAGGACGCCCATGGCAATCCCCTGCCCATCGTCAGCGGGTCGGCCGTCAACCCGCACTATGACAGCGTCATGATGGCCAAGGGCTTCCCGGACAACCTTGTCTATCCCCTGGTGGACGTAAAGGAGATCAGCGATAAAACGCATGTCCTGGACAACCGTGTCACGGCTAATTTCGCTTATCACATCGGGTATGGATTTAATTTTACCTTCGGGGGCATTTATGAGAATTCCCACACCGATACCCGGCACTACGCCAGCGGCAAGTCTTCCCAGGCCCGGCAATATGTCAACAAATATGCTCAGAATACGACTGCCGGGATCGTCTTCAACATACCCCCCGGCGGTTACCTGCAGCAGCAGAACGCTTCCACCACCAGCTATACGGGCCGGGCACAGCTGAACTATGACCGGAAGATCGGCCGCGACCATTCCCTGAACGCCATCATCGGCGGGGAAGTACGCCGCATCGTCAACCAGGCCTCCTCCAGCGCCAACTTCGGTTACGACGACCAGACCCTCCTGCAGCAGCCCATCGACTACAACAAGATCCTGGGCAGCGGCGGCAACGGCGGTTTTGGACTGTATCCCGGTAACGGCGTATTGAGCTATCCCAGCCTCTTTGCCCAGGCATATACAGATGACCGTTATGTTTCCATGTATTCCAATATCGTTTATTCTTTCCGGAACAAATATTCCCTGTCCGGCAGCATACGTATCGACGAGTCCGATCTCTTCGGTACGGATCCCCGTTATCGCCACAAACCCCTCTGGTCACTGGGCGCCAACTGGAATATCCAGAAGGAAAAATTCATGGAGAATGCGGATTGGGTGAACTCGTTGAAACTGCGTGTTGCCGATGGTTTTGACGGTAACGTGTCGAAGAGCAGCCTGCCCCAGATCATCGCCAACTACTCGCTGAATCCTTACTCCATCGTTCCCGAGCTGACAGGATTGGTGTTGTCTTCCCCCGCCAACAAGGCCCTCCGTTGGGAGCAGACCCAAAACGTAAACTTCGGACTGGACTATACGATATTTAAGGATGTCTCCGGTTCCATAGATTACTACAATAAGAAAAGCACCGACGTATTGGGCAACGACCAGATCGACCCGACCAGGGGCGTCAGCCAGGCCCAGGTGAACTCGGCCTCCCTGCGTAACTCGGGAATCGAGATCAGTCTGCATGCCGACTGGATCAAACACCGGAATTTTGTCTGGAATACGGGCTTTGTCCTCTCCCGCAATACCAGCAAGGTGCTGAAGGTCTACCAGGCTATCACGGAAAAGAGCCCTTCTTATTCGTATGTCACTCCTACCAATACTGCCTTTCTGCCGGGTTATGCCATAGGTTCCGTTTTCAGCTACCGGTATGGCGGACTGGACTCGACCGGCCTGCCCATGATGAAGGATGAAAAAGGCAACCTTGTCCGGCCTACCGGAGCTAACGACCGCGGCATTAAGGATGTGGTGTACGGCGGTTCTGCCATCCCCGTGTACAACGGCGGCATCAGCAACCGGGTGGACATCGGCCATTTCTATTTCTATTGCATGATCGGTTATTATTTCGACTTCAAAGTAGTCGTTCCGCGTCCCAGCGCGAATGATGTAAGACCCCTGGCCGGTGCTCAGAATTACTGGAAACAAAAGGGAGACGAGAAGAACACGGATGTCCTGGGCATCTATAGTTCGACGGCCATGAGCCTGGAAGCCTCGTATTCGTACTCTTACAATACGAAGTATACTGTAAATGGGGCATATCTGACCCTCAGCGATCTGACGGCTTCCTATGACCTGCGGAGTTCTGGATGGACGAAGAGGGCTGGTTTCACCAGTTTCGAGCTGAAGGCACAGGCCTCCAATGTATATACCATTGGCCTCAACAGGTATAATTACAGCATGGCCACGGGCAGCTTTGCCAAGAGATACCTGACGCCCAGTTACACCATCGGCCTTTTCACTAATTTTTAGCAGCGGGATCTTTCCCACAAACTGTAAAACATGAAAAATTCCTATAAATTTTTATTACCCGCACTACTGGCGCTGACCCTGGGCACCAGTTGTAATAAATATCTCGATGTAAAACCCAAGGGGAGGACGATCCTGAAAAACGTGCAGGATTACGACCAATGGCTGGATGCCGTACAGGTATATACCAGCGGCGACAGGGAACTGAACCTCCTGGCTGACGACCAGGACAATGTCGGTATTGCGTTGACTTCCACGCTGGCCACCGACCTGGTGTACCTCTGGGCACCTCAGTTCACCCTGGATATCAAGGCAACCCCCTTATTCTGGGCCAACCATTATTCGAATATCTATTATTATAATGCCGTCATCGACGAAATCAATGATGCCGTCGGAGGCACTCCCCAGGATAAAAAGAGACTGATGGCGGAGGGCCTGCTGGGCAGGTCCATGGAATATCTTTACCTGGTCAATCTTTTCGGTAAGTCTTATGACTCGACGACTGCAGACAAGGATCTGGCCGTACCCTTCGTCACTTCGGTAGACGTCACCGATGCGACCCCGCCCAGGAGCACGGTCAAAGAGATATACGACCATATCATTTCCGATTTGAACCAGGCGATTCCCGATCTGCCGGCGGATAATCCCCTCAACCGTTTTCGCGGTTCCATCGCTGCGGGTTACAGCCTGCTGGCCCGCACCTACTTCCTGGCGCACGATTATACCGATGCCGCGAAAAATGCCCAGCTGGCGTTGAACGCTGACCCGGCGACATTGCCCGATTACAATACCATGGCCAGCGACGTCGGCATCGGACCCCTGCAGACCAGACCGGACGCTATTTACGCACGGTACAGCAGCAGCAACAGCTATATCGAGTATCCTACGCTGGATCTCCTGAAATCATTCGATACCACCGATTTGCGGTTACATTTTTTCTACAGGAATATTGGAAACTATAGCTTTACTCAAAGGGGGCTCGTCCAGTATGTCCCTTATGGATTGACTTCGGGCAAGGCTCATCCCAATAATGGAACGACTATCGCTGAAATGCACCTGATCATCGCGGAAGCAGCTGTCCGTTCGGGCGATCTGGCGACGGCCCTCCAGCACCTGGACGCCGTGCGCAAATGCCGTATACGCGCCGCTACTTACCAGCCTTTCCAGTCCTCCGACCCCGCTGCCGTCCTGCAGAAAGTGCTGGACGAACGGAAATTTGAATTTGCCTTCAATGGTCTTCGCTGGCTGGACATGGTCCGCCTGAATGCCGAAGGAAGTATGCCGACGGTGAACCGCTATGGCGGAACAGGCGATGTCATCGCCACGCTGGAACCCGGCAGCCCGAGGTACCAGCTGCAGGTGCCCTCGATGATCCTGTATTTTAATCCCGGTATGCCACAAAATCCCTAGTAACTTTTATCATGTCAGAACCTCTCGTAAAGATCGAACACCTGTCTCATCGTTATAGCTCCCACTGGGCAATCAGGGACATCAATATGGAAATAGGGCCCACTGGTATCGTAGGACTGCTTGGCTCCAACGGCGCCGGGAAGTCTACTACCATGAACATCCTGTGCGGATCGCTTTTCCCCACAGAAGGAAAGGTCTATATCAATGGTATCGATATCAGTGAAGACCCGCTGGCTGCCAAACGGCTGATCGGTTTCCTTCCCCAGAACCCGCCCTTATATATGGATCTTACCGTAGACGAATACCTTGTCCATTGCGCCTTTCTAAGGCGCATGGACAAGGATAAAGTACGGCCGGCCCTGGAAGAGACGAAGGAACGTTGCGGCATCGCCCATTTCAGCGACCGGCTCATCCGCAACCTGTCAGGCGGCTACCGCCAGCGGGTGGGGATTGCGCAGGCTATCATCCACCGGCCCCGATTAGTGGTGCTGGACGAGCCTACCAATGGCCTCGACCCCAATCAGATCGTCGAAGTGCGGGCGCTGATCCGCGAGATCGCCACGGACCGGGCCGTCATTTTTTCCTCCCATGTGCTGTCCGAGATTCAGGTGTTGTGTAAAGAGATCAAGATGATCGAGTCGGGGCGGATCGTTTTTTCCGATACGATGGACGCGTTCAATAATTATGTAGAGCCCCACAGCGTACTGATGCTGATGGAGAACCCTCCGTCCCGGGAGGCCCTGCTGGCCATCCCGGGCGCGACAAGTGTGGACTTTCTGACGCAAAGACAGGTCCGGCTCTGGTTTAACGGCGATGCCGCCATCACCGAGACACTTATCACCACCAGCGTGCGCGAAGACTGGCGCCTGCGGGAGATCGGACTGGACAAGAGCTCGATCGACGAAATATTCGCACAATTATCTAAAAAATCTTCCAATACCAAATAATGAAGACGACTCTCAGAATCGCCAGGATCGAGCTGAACCTGCTGTTTTATTCTCCTATCGCCTGGTTCCTGCTGGTGGTATTTCTTTTCCAATGCGGCCTGGAATATACCTCTTCCGTTGAAAGCTGGGCCATGTACCAGGACCTGGGATCTCCGCTGGTCATGCTTACCGAAAGGATCTTCGGTTCCCAGGGCATGTTCTTTTCCATCATGGGAAAATTATATCTCTACCTTCCCCTGCTGACGATGGGCCTCATGAGCCGGGAGACGGGCAGCGGAACCATCCGGTTATTGTATTCTTCCCCGGTACGGGTGACCGAGATCGTCGGTGGAAAATTTTTGGCCATGATGGCTTATTGTTTCCTGCTGATCCTTTGCCTGGCGATTTTCGCCGTGACAGGGATCTTCAATATCCAACACGCAGGGACCGGCCAGATCTTTTCCGGTCTGTTGGGCCTGTACCTGCTGCTCTGCGCCTATTCCGCCATCGGTCTCTTCATGTCCTGCCTTACTTCCTACCAGGTGGTGGCGGCGATCAGTACGCTGGTGTTGTTTGCCGTGCTGAGTTATATCGGGTCCGTATGGCAGGATATCGACTTCATGCGGGATCTGACTTATTTCCTTTCCATATCGGGACGGGCGGATCATCTCCTGTCGGGTCTTATCAGTACGAAAGATGTCCTGTATTTCCTGATCATCGTCTTCATTTTCCTGGGCTTCAGTATTGTCAAGCTGCAGTCCGGAATGAAATTCCTGCCCTGGTATCGACGAACGGGCCGTTATGCGGCCATCCTGCTGATCGGGGTGATGACCGGTTATATCTTCTCCCGCCCGGGCTGGATTGGCTATTACGACGCCACGGCTAACAAACGAAATACGCTTTCCCCTAACGTTCAGAAGATTGTAAAGGAGATGGACAGTCCCCTGGTCGTGACTTCTTATATCAATCTGCTGGAAAATCATTTCTGGCTGGGTAACCCTGCCCAGCGTAATGCCGATCTGGGACGCTGGGAGCCTTATCTCCGCTTCAAGCCGGATATTCAGTTCAATTACGTATACTATTACGATACGGTAGATTATGGCAGGCCGCGTGGAAAGGGGAAGCAGGACGACCTGAAGACCCAGGCCGACCGTTATGTGAAATCCTACCGGGTAGATCCTAAGCTGTTCAAAACCCCGGAAGAGATCCATCGGTTGATCGACCTGCGCCCGGAAGATAACAAGTATGTCATGCAGCTGAAATACAGGGGAAAGACTACTTTCCTGCGTCTTTTCGACGACCCCGGCATCTTCCCCGGCGAAACCGAAACGGCTGCCGGCTTCAAACGCCTGATGGTAAAACTCCCCAGGATCGTCTTTCTCCAGGGTGAGCTCGAACGCAGCACTGCCAGGATAGGGGACCGGGACTACAAGATCCTCACCAGCCAGAAGACTTTCCGTTACGCCCTTATCAACCAGGGCTTTGATGTGGACACGGTGAACCTGGAGTTTGGATCCATCCCCGCGGATATCGCCGCGCTGGTCATCGCCGATCCCAGGACAGCCCTGGATACGGTAGTCATGGCCAAATTGCGGGATTTTATCGCCGGCGGGGGCAACCTGCTGATCGCCGGGGAACCGGGTAAACAGGAATTGCTCAACCCCCTGCTGCAGACCCTTGGCCTCCGCCTGATGGATGGCACCCTCGTCCAGAAAAGCAGGGAAATGTCCCCCGATCTGCTGCTTGCCGGCCTTACCCCTGCGGCGGTGAATTTTTCCAGATCGCTGGCCCGCGATTACGCCGATAGCGTTCGCGTATCCATGCCCGGTGCTGTGGGTATCGACATCACCGGTGTCGCCAGGGACACGAATATTGCCGGAGGCGCCCATTTCGACATCCAGCCTTTGCTGATGACGAACGAGCGCTCCAACTGGAATAAAAAGGGCCCCCTGGTGAAAGATTCGGCGGAAATCGTTTATACACCGTCGGAAGGAGACGACAAACGGCCGGTGCCCACGGCGGTGAGACTGATCCGCAAGGTCAACGGGAAGGAACAGCGCATACTGGTCCTGGGGGATGCGGATTTATTAAGTAATGCGGAATTGGGCCGGCATAACGTTAGAACCGCTAACTTTGAATTCAACACCGCCTTGTTCGGATGGCTCTGTTACAATGAGTTCCCGGTCGAGACGACGAGGCCCAGACCGTTGGACAATCATTTGAACCTCACGGGGGCGTCTGTAAAGAAATTAAAGATTATCTTTTTGGGTGTATTGCCCGGACTGCTGTTGCTGACCGGAGCCTTTATCCTGATCAGGCGTAAACGAAAATAAAAATGGCATTTTTGACAAACTGTAGCTTAGCTCTGGCGGCAGCCTTCCTGCTGACGACCAGCCCTCTTTCCCATCCCGCAGTCACCGGTCCCACTTCCCGTCCTGCGGTCAATGGTCTCGTTCCCCGTCCCGCAGTCAACAGCCCTGTTCCCCGTCCTGCGGCCAACGGCCCTGTTCCCCGTCCGGCAGTCAACCCGCCTTCCCATCCTTCCATGGAGGCGCTGGTGTCTTATTTCTCTTCCGGCCTGGAATCGGAATCGGAGCATCTCACTGATCCGATGGCCTCCTGGTATAAGGAGACTCTTCCGGCGGACAGCATTGCGGCTTACCGTCAATGGATCTGGAACGCCTGGAAGGAGGCCAACGCCGGCCGCCTGAAGCAGGACTGGCCGGAAGTGGCGCAAAACGGCTGGAAGGATTCCATCGAATGGGCCCTCCCGGATGGCAAACACATGCTTTTCGCCGTCCTGAAGAAAGGACATCGCCCGGGAGGAGGATATCCATTGTTCATCAATCTCCATGGCGGCGGTTGCTTCCCGAATGAGCCGGGTCCCTGGACTTCATCCGTCAACAACAGCGAATGGCGTGCAGCCAAGATCTTAGGCTCAAGGTATAAGGACACGCCAAGCCTCTACTTCGTGCCGCGTATGCCGGACGACAGGAGGGGGCGCTGGTATAACCGGTCTGCACAAGCGGCCTTTATCAGGGCCTGGCAGCTGGGTGTATTGTCCGGAGATATCGATCCCAACCGGACCTATATCATGGGCATATCGGAAGGTGGATATGGCAGCTTTCGGATGGGACCTTTTTTCGCCGATTATTTTGCCGGTGCAGGGCCAATGGCGGGAGCCGTGGATACCAACCAGGTGCCTGCAGAAAACCTGCGTAATACGGCTTTTCGCGTGGAAGTGGGACAAAATGACTTTGCCTATGGCCGGGCCCTTTTTGGTCACCTGTGGCAAGGTCTTCTGGATAGTTTGGGCGCCGCCCATCCGGGGCAGTTTCCGCATGCCGTCGTAGTGCAGGGCGGCAAGGGACATGGGATCGACTACTTCAACACGGCGCCCTGGCTGAGTGGTTTCACCCGCAATGTGTATCCCGATACGTTAAGTTTTGCCTATTATCCGGTGTATGATACCATCAATACGGAAGAAAAGAACGTGCCTTTCACCTACCGGAAGGGGTTCGGATATATCCGGCTGGATGGTCTTTCCGGCGGCGGGACTAACGAGCGCAGTTTCTATGTGGAGAAAAAAGGCAATATCTATCACATCCTGTCGGCTGACAAAAAAGGAATAGTGACCGGAACGATCCGGCTATATGTCGATAAAGTTGATTTTTCGAGTCCGGTCAGCGTCTACTATAACGGGCGGTTGGTTCAGCATAAAAAGCTGGTCCCATCGGCAGGGGTCATGGCGGAGAGTTTGGCGCTGTTCGGCGATCCCGCGCGGATCTTTGCTGCGGAGGTGGTGGTGCCTCTTACGAAGGCGTAACCTCGAAGTCCGCGAGAAGAACCACGTTGGGGTCCATCACCACACTGGCTGGCTTCTGCGGCATGGGCAGCCAGGCTTCCGTATCCTGCCTGGTGATTTCGATATGCTGCAGGACGCCGTCTACCGAATATTCCAGCGGATAGGAAAAGGCTGGGCTGTTGCTCGTGAACCGGATATGAAACTGTTGCTTATCCTGGTCATAGTCCCACTGCACTTTCAGGTGTGGATGGCCCGTCTGGAGCAGCCATTCATGGAAAAAAACGTCCAGGTTTTTGCCTGTCACGGCTTCCATCACCTTTTGGAAGTCTACGCTGCCGGCATTTTTGTTCCGGTAAGTCGTATAATAGGCGGATATCCCCTTCCAGAAAAGTTCGTCCCCGATAGAATGCCGTAACATATGTAATACCCATCCGCCTTTTTGGTAACTATTGGCGTTGAGCAGTTTCATGTAGTCGTCGCCGACGCTGGTGTCGATGATCGGGGTCAGCCTTTTTTTCTCATAACCGATGACCCGGAGCCGGTCCTCTGCCAGTCCTTTTTTTAGCGTATCGCTGCCATATTTATTCTCCAGGTAACAATGGGTCATATAGGTGGCAAACCCTTCGCTAAGCCAGAGATGCTGCCACTGCGTCTCGGTGGCTGCGTCGCCAAACCACTGATGGGCGATCTCGTGCGCCATCAACGATTCTATGCCGGCAGAACCGACGGAAGACTCATTATAAAAGATGGCGCTGGCGTTCTCCAACCCGCCATAACGGGTTTTGGATTGCACGTTGCCGCATTTTTCAAAGGGATAGGGGCCGATATGCTGAATATAAAAAGGAAGGATCTGAAGAGCATAGGCATAACTTTTGAAACCGGCATCTTTGTTTTCCTGGTACACATAATTCCAGACAGGAACCCCCATGGCGTCACCGGGATGATCCACAGCGAAGTCGGCAACACCGATCACCATTACTTTAGGCGCAAGCGGAACGGACTCTTTCCAGCGGGTGATTTTTTTATGGTCGGACGCTGCCTTTTCTTCCTGCAGGGAGCCGTTGGCGACGACGGTATAGTGGTCGGGCGCCGTCACCTGGAAGTCAAGCGTAGCCTTATCGGACGGATGGTCTACACAAGGCAGCCAGTTGTGCGCGCGATTGGGCCAGTTGTCGCCAAAAAAGCCCCGTTTGCCGAACTTATTGTTGCCGATGATGAGGCCATCCGCCGGAATGCCTTCGTAGACGATCGTGTAGGTATGAAGGGTGCCCGCTGTAGCGGACTTGCCGGGAACGGAGACCATTTTTCCGTTGACAGACCTGTGGGCAGCAGGGGCGGTATAGATCTGCAGGGTAACGCTGTCCTGACGAAAACGAAGTCTTTTGTCTCCCTCTTTGACCGAGCCGACCTTCATTCCCTTGCCTGTGCTGTTCTTCTTTACCAGGTCCAGGGAGAATTTTTCAGCGTCTTCCCTGAATAAGACGGTAATAGCTGCTTTTCCCCGGATGTTGTTATCCGCATCATTCAGCAGGAGGGAGAATTGATAATGCTGCACATCGATCAGCGGGTTGTAGAGCTGGGCCCGGGCTGGGATATAGCTGGCGGATATTATAAGGAGCAGGAACGAAAGTTTACGGTTCATATCAGAGCAGTTTTAACGTGGGGGCCATGTTTGGTAAGCTCAAGAGGCGCCCGGTAAAAAATAGTACACGGTGAATTTATACCGGTCTGCTTTAAAATGGTATACAATTCTTATCCAATGATTAGCCGATTTTGGCCTGGGCAACCGGCAGCTGATTTGGCCAGGTCAAAGATAGCTGACGGTAGCTAAATATACCCGCTTTCGGTTTGAGGCTTCCGGGATGTTAAAAAAAGGCAGGGGACTATTTTTTTGCGTAGATTAGGGCTGTTAAAAATACAATCTCTTGTCAGACTATATCAATTGTCCTTCCTGGCTCCACAGAATGCCTTCCATTTATAAGCTGGTGATAAGTTTTGGGGTATCGATGATCATCTCCGTGGGACTACTGCCTTTTCATATGGAGAAAATGACCCGTGTTATGATCGGCTGGGATAGCTTCAGTATCACTATGCTCGTCATCAGTGCACTCATTTTTTTCAGTATGCATCCCCGGCAGATCCGGGTGCTGGCCAAGACAGAGGACTCCGGGCGGGTAGTGGTCTTTTTCATCGTGCTGATCGCTACGATCGGGAGCCTGATGGGTATCCTGGCCTTATTGGGGAAAAAAGGCGGCTGGCAGCTGGATAAGGGACTGGAAACTTTTATTTACATTGCCGGGGTGACCTGTTCCTGGTTCCTGCTACATTCCATGTTCGCTTACCGTTATGCATTGCTGTATTACGGCGACCATCCCATCAACCCGGATGAGCGTACGGTGGGCTTGCAGATACCTCATGAGCTATGGCCGGATTACCTGGATTTTGCCTATTTCTCTTTTGTTATCGGGATGACCTTCCAGGTTTCGGACATCGAGATCTCTGACCGCAAGATCCGCCGGCTGGCCCTGCTTCACGGGATGTTGTCCTTCCTGTTCAATACGGTGATCGTTGCCCTGACGATTAATGTGATCGTGGACCTTAGAAATTAGCTCACCGGAAGCGGTCCGACAGGGTATAACAAACTTTACTATTGATCTTTTTAAAGGTCTCTCCATTTATTTTCCGGATCCTTTTCAGCCTGCGGCGGACCAGGAGGTTGCCTTCGCTGTCGAAATACTGCGGCAGGGAGAAGTAGGTGAGGATATAATATTTTTTATTGACGAAGGGGCGGTTGAAGATCCGGGGCCATAGGGATATATAGATCAGGGATTGTCGTTTATTGTCGGTATAGTAGTCCAGGTCGTTCACCCAGGTGCAATTGACGGAGCGCATCTGCGTAATAAGCGCATTGATGGCGGGGGCATCGAACCGGTACTTCAGCAAGGTGTCCTGCATTCGTTGTTCGTTCACTCCAAACTCATAAATATAGGTCAGGGTATCGGTCATCAGCTCCAGGGACACATGATTGAAGGGCCTGTCGGTGAATTCGATGGAAAAAGGCCGTTCCTGGTAAGCCTTTTTAAAGGTTTGATCGATGCTGTCGAGCGTTGACTGGTGTTTATGATAATAGTTGGTAATATTCAGGGAGGTACAGGAACTTGCCGCCGCCAGAATGGTGAAAAGAAGGAGGACGGGTCCTGCCATGCGGTGTCGTCCTTGTATGCGATGTCGCCCTGGTGTATATGATGGTTTATAAAACATAACGTCAGTTATTGGAGGGGGTTGGGGGGATCGAATTGTTTGGTGCACCGGGTTACCCCGAAAAGTATTTTTTTCAAAAAGGCAGGGCTCACCTGGCGCAGGGTCCTTCCTCCATAATCCCAGTAAATGATGGTGAATTCGTCACCGGTCTTCCAGATATCCAGCAATACGATAAAATGAGTGGGAAAACTGAAGGTTGATTTACTATGATCTTTTTTATGCAGGTAGTTATTGTTGACATAGAGAAAAGTGATACCTGTCTCCACTGACTGGTGAAGGTAGCCGAAAAGATCGTGGAAGCGGGGGCGGATCAGATCGGATCCTGCGGAGCGCACTTCATAACCCAGGAGATGGCTGATGATCCGGTTGAACTTTCCGAAGTTGACCGCTGCCCAGAATGTATCTTCGGAGCCCGGGTGATAATGGGGAAAGAACAGGTTCAGGTATCCTTTAAAATGATCAGCCAGGGACAGGAACCATATTTGGTCAGCGGGCCGGATGTCTAAAACTCCTTTAAAATGCAGGGTGCCTGCTGCCTGTTTAATAGCCGGGGAGGGGGCAAAAGTTATTTTGCCCCAGGTGGCTTTTCCTTCCCGATATAATTCCAGCATAAATTTTACATATCCCAGCGGGTTGTCGTGCAGGGGCAGGTAGGAAAGGGCCGCATAACCGCAGAAGTTGGTATTGATGCCCTGGTACATGGCCAGGGGCGTATTGACGTTCGTGCGGAGATTTTCCATAAACAGGCGAGGGTGAACATTCGGCCACCAGGCGCTGGAATCGGGTACGGGCATCTTTTCAAGATAACGGAGGGCCGCCTGTCTGCCGGAAGTGACCACGGAGTCGCCGGGCTCGTTGTTGTACGAGGCCGAAACCTGGCCGGGCAGCATACTAAAAAGAATGATAGTTATCCCCAGGCAGCGTACTAAATCCGGTGCTGGCAGTCTTCTGTTCCTGTTCATTACGCTGCTAAAGTAACATTTCCGGTATAAATGCCTTTTTCCATGCAACATTTGCCTTTGAAAGCGTGACTTTAGTGGAAACTAAAAGAGCTCATTATGCGAAAGATACTTTTCCTGACATTGGCCGGATTGTCCATCCTGGCGGCAGACGCACAGTCGGGCCATACGCCCCCCTATTTACAGAAACCCCTGTCCGGTGAATCCCTTCAGCGGATGGAACTGGTAACTACGGGAGGAAATATTTCCGTGACCGGGGTGCCTGCTGCCGAGGCCAGGCTGGAGGTCTATGTCTGGGGCAATAATAATAACGACAATGACCTTTCCAAAGAAGAGGTCTCAAAGAGATTGCAGGAGTTATATGACCTTACTATTTCTGTGAATGACCATAAGCTGACAGCCATTGCCAAACCGAAGGGAAAGAATATGAACGGACGGAGGGGGCTGACCATTAATTTTAAAGCATATGTACCGCAGGCTGTCTCTTCCGTGCTGAGGACCAGCGGCGGAAATATCAGCCTGAAAAATCTTTCCGGAGCCATGCAGGAATTTATGACCAGCGGCGGCAACCTGGATGTCGATATGGTAAGCGGTAAGCTCACCGGAAGAACATCCGGCGGAAATATCTCTGTAACGGATTCCAGGGAAGAGATCGACCTGGAGACCAGTGGCGGGAATATAGAAGCTGTCAATTGCAAGGGGAATATCAGGCTGTCCACATCCGGGGGTAACCTGACCCTGCGTCTTTTGAATGGTACGATCCGGGCTACCACTTCCGGGGGATCAGTAGGCGGAGAGGAGATCACCGGAGAATTACATGCCAGCACTTCCGGGGGTAATATCAGGCTGAGGGATCTATCCTGCAGCCTGTCTGCTTCCACCAGTGCCGGCAATATTGACATCGACATGAAAGATCCGGGTAAATACCTGAACCTTACTAATTCCGGCGGGAATATAGCGCTGCAGCTACCGAAGGATAAAGGGATGGACCTTCGGTTGTACGGAGAGGAAGTACGGACGAATTCGCTGAATAATTTTAAGGGTGAGTCAGATGGGAAACATATTGAAGGGTCTATAAACGGGGGAGGGCTGCCGGTAAAAGTGGACAACAGCGGAGGGAGGATCAGTGTGAATTTCAGGTAGACCCTGTAACTTTTTCATGAATAGGGGCGTCTCAGGTTTATATTCTTATTCAATGTTCCAAAATTATTTCAAGACCGCCCTGCGTAACTTATGGAGGAGCAAGGGCTTCTCTGCCATAAATATCGTAGGGCTGGCTATTGGCCTTGCTACCTGTCTGCTCATTATTATTTATGTATTGGATGAGCTAAGTTATGACCGGTATAATAAGAAAGCCGATCGGATCTATCGCCTGGACGGGGAGATTAAATTCGGCGGCAATCATTTCATCCTGGCCGTGGCCCCGCCCCTTGCGGGGCCATCCATGCTGCAGGATTATCCGGAAGTGGAGCAGCAAACGCGGTTCCGTGGTCAGGGCGGTTTGTTGGTGAAGAAAGGCAATCAGAATATCCGGGAAGATAAGGTGATCTATGCAGATTCGACCCTGTTCGATGTTTTCACCCTGCCTATGATCGCCGGAGATCCCCGTACGGCATTAACGGTTCCTCATACGGTGGTGATCACGGAGAAGATCGCCCGGAAATATTTTAACAGCACGGATATTATCGGGCGTACGCTGATGATCAATGATAGTGTTAGCTATAAGGTGACCGGTGTGATCAGGGACCTGCCCACTCAGTCCCATTTCAGCTTCGATCTTTTTCTGCCTATGTCACAGCTGCCGGATAGCCGGGCCACGGACCAATGGCTGAGCAATAATTTCAACACCTATATCGTGTTGAAGGAGGGCGCCGATCCAAAGAGACTGGAAGCTAAGATGGGGGGGATGATCACTAAGTATATCGCCCCGCTGATCCGGTCTGCGGTCAATCAGAGTTTGGAAGATTTTCAAAAAGGGGGAAATTTCGTGACATTTTCCATAACGCCGCTCACTTCGATCCACCTCCACAGCAATAAGATGGCAGAGCTGGGCGCTAATAGTAATATACAGTACGTGTATATATTCTCGGCCATCGCCGCATTTATCCTGCTGATCGCCTGTGTGAATTTCATGAATCTCTCCACGGCCCGCTCATCCAATCGCGCCAAGGAGGTGGGAGTGCGGAAGGTGCTGGGTTCGTTGCGGGGCCATCTTATTACGCAGTTCATGGCGGAATCTATCCTGATCAGTTTCATGGCTATGTTGCTGGCCCTGGGTTTTGCCTGGCTTTTGTTACCTTATTTTAATCAAATGGCGTCAAAGGAGATGAGTCTCGGGCTTTTTTCCAGGGCCTGGCTGGCCCCGGGCCTGCTGGTGCTGGTGATGGTGGTAGGGGTGCTGGCGGGCAGTTACCCGGCTTTTTTTCTTTCTGCCTTCCGGCCTATTGCCGTATTAAAAGGAGATCTGTCGTCGGGTTTCAAGACGGGCTGGCTCCGCAACAGCCTGGTGGTGTTCCAGTTCGGGATCTCCATTTTTCTCATGGTAGGCACGGTAGTGATCTATAACCAGCTCAGCTATATCCGTACCAAACAATTGGGATTTAACCGGGATCATGTATTGATCATACAAAATTCCTACCCGCTGGGAGAGAGGATAAAAGCTTTTAAGGAAGACCTGCTGAAATTGCCTGGTGTGGAAGGAGCTACGATGACCGGTTACCTGCCGACGTCGGATAATCGCAATGACAATGCTTTTTTCCGGAGTCCCGATCTGGATACTAAAAATGCGATCTCCATGCAGAGCTGGTCTGTCGACGAAAACTATATTCCCGTATTGGGTATGGAGATGGCAAAGGGTAGAAATTTTTCTCCTCAATTCCTTACGGATTCGGACGGGGTAGTGATCAATGGAGCTGCTGCGCGAATGATGGGGATTGCCGATCCTGTCGGAGAGAAATTGTATGAATTAATGGATGTACAGACTAAAAAGCTGAAGGCATGGCATATCGTAGGGGTGGTAAAGGATTTTAATTTCAGCTCTCTGCGGGAAGTGGTGATACCGATGGGGCTTTTTTTACGGGAGGACAGGGGGAATATAGCCTTGCGGGTGAATAGCGGTAATATGCAGCAGCTGGTAAGCCGGGTGGAGGATAAATGGAGGACAATGGCGCCTGGTCAGCCTTTTAGCTATTCCTTCATGGATGATGATTTCAATGCCTTGTATAAATCGGAGCAACGGATGGGAAGGATCTCTTTGTCTTTCTCTTTGCTGGCGATCTGTATTGCCTGCCTGGGGCTGTTCGGGCTTGCAGCCTACGCGGCAGAGCAGCGTACCCGGGAGATCGGTATCCGTAAGGTGCTGGGCGCTACGGTGACCAATATCATCGGTCTGTTGTCCCGTGATTTTTTGCAGCTGGTCGCGCTCTCTGCGTTGATCGCTTTTCCTTTTGCCTGGTGGGCTATGCATCACTGGCTGCAGGATTTTGCTTACCGGGTGGATATCAGCTGGAAGGTCTTTGCGCTGGCGGCCTTGCTGTCTGTCGGGATTGCCTTGTTCACGGTGAGCTTCCAGGCGATAAGGGCGGCTTTGTTAAATCCGGTGAAGAGTCTGCGGTCGGAGTAAGCTGCGGGCCCGGCCTTCCCAGCTTGAAAAAGTGAATTCTTTTTTATTTCCTTAGCAGACATAAAAAGTTCTCCTTTTTTCATATTTTATATTATTCTTATTCCAGGTTTAATATGGTCTCAGTAGGTTTTAGATTTGTTAATTCAACACTTGTCTTCCATAAATCTTTTCTATTTTCTTTGTTATAGGAAAGCTCCGAAGACTTTATTTCCTTTGTACCTTTAAAATATTTCCCTGTAATTCCGTTAAATTCAGAGTCAAGCACCAGTTTTGACAATGTATTACCTGATTTGCCGACAGAATCAGCATTTGGTCGGA
>JAATFV010000172.1 GCA_015655015.1 Chitinophagales bacterium
AAAAACATTGTAGAGGATCAGGTGGGCATCGGGAACCAGGGTGGAAATGTGGGCAGCATACCTTGCCGCATTCTTGGATGTCTCGGAAAAATCAATGGGAACGATAAAATTATTCATATGTAGAGTGTTGTGTTCTGGTCCTAAGTTAAAATAAGTGTTAAGATAACGGGAAAATACGTTTTTCATTTAAAAAAATAGGTAGTTTTTTATTATTCACCAGTTTTCAACAGGGACAGTGAAGATTAAGCATTTTAATGTAGGTTTGCCGTCCACCATAGGTGTACCTTGAATGTACTTTGGGTGAATTTGACAGGAAGGTATGCCGGGGTGAACTCTGATCTATAAATAAACCATTTGCACTGTGCGATTAAAGAGCTTAGAAATCAAGGGTTTTAAAAGTTTTGCCGATAAGACCTTTATCAGTTTTGATGAGGGTATTACGGGCATTATCGGCCCTAATGGATGCGGGAAGAGCAATATTATTGACAGTATCCGCTGGGTGATCGGGGAGCAGAAGATCAGTCATCTGCGTTCGGAGAACCTGGAAAGTCTTGTTTTCAACGGCAGCAAGACCCGTTCGGCCTCCGGGCTGGCCGAGGTGAGCCTGACCTTTGAGAATACGAAGAATCTCCTGCCCACGGAATTCAGCACTGTCACTGTCACCCGGAAATTCTATAAGAGCGGGGAGAGCGAATATCGCCTGAACGATGTCAGCTGCCGGCTGAAGGACATCCAGAATCTTTTTATGGATACGGGGGTGAGCACGGACAGTTATGCCATTATCGAGCTGGGGATGGTGGATGATATTATCAAGGACAAGGAGAATAGCCGCCGGCGCATGCTGGAGCAGGCGGCGGGGGTCACCATCTACAAAACGCGGAAAAAGGAAGCCCGCCAGAAGCTCGACGCAACGGAGCAGGATCTGGCCCGTATCGAAGATCTGCTGTTTGAGATCAACAATCAGCTGAAAAGCCTGGAAAATCAGGCTAAAAAAGCGGAAAAATACTACGAGATCAAGAAAGAATACCGGGAGCTGAGCATCGAGCTGGCGAAAGCGGCCCTGGAAGGGTTCAATCTTACCTACCGGGACCTCAATGAGCAGGCAGATACAGAGACCGATAAAAAGGTCAGGCTGGAAGCGGTGGTGGCACAGGAAGAAGCCGAGCTGGAGAAGGAAAAAGTGGGTTTTATCGAGAAGGAAAGGGCCTTGCAGTCGATGCAGCACGAGTTCAACGACTTGCTGCAGGGGTTGCGGACCAAGGAAAATGAGAAGAATCTCGCTTCGCAGCGCCTGAATTTTCTCAAAGAGAAGGAAAGCAGCCTGCAGGAATTCCTGCTGAAAGGGGAAGGGCAGCTGAAGGGATTGGAAGAGAGCATCGTATTCACCCGGCAGCAGGTCGGGGAAGAGGAAAATAAGCTATCCGGGCTGCAGGAGCAGCTGGAGTCCTTGAAGGCTTCGGTGGATGAGACCCGGCAGGTATTCGATGAAAAAAGGAGCGCAGTGGACGGTCTGCGCAGGGAAAATGCCCAGATCCAACGCGATCAGTTCGAGGCAGAGAAGAAAGTCGCGGTGGCCGATACGTCGATCCAGAACATGCAGCGGGGCATCCGCCAGCTGGAGGAAGAGCGGACGGTGCGGGAAAGCCAGCTGAAACAGCTGGAAGAAGAGCGTATGCTGAAAGAGCAGGACCTGGAATCCAAACAGCGGGATCTGCGGCAATTACAGGATCATCACGAACGTACCAGGGAGAATATATTACAGGCGCAGGGGCAATTGGAAGTGCTGCGGCAGAAGCTGGCGGATGAGAGCCGTAAGCTGGACTCCAGGAAAAATGAGCACGACCTGCTGAAGAGCCTGGTGGATTCGATGGAAGGATATCCGGAAAGCATTAAGTTCCTCCACAAGAACCCCAACTGGAATCATACGGCGCCGATCCTTTCCGATATCATTTATGTGAAAGAAGAGTTCAGGGCCGCCGTGGAAAATGTACTGGAGCCTTATCTGAACTATTATGTAGTGAACAATCTGCAGGAAGGATTGCAGGCCGTTCATTTACTCGATAATAATAAAAAGGGGAAAGCAAATTTTTTCCTGCTGGATAAATTTACGGAGAATGGGGATGTGACCGCACATGGCGGTGAGGGAACGATCCCGGCTATGAGCGTGATCGAGGTGGACGGGCAATATCGCCGGCTGGCGGAGCATCTGTTGGGAAATGTCGTTATTGCGGAGGACGACGCGGCTTTGGAAAACAGCAATGGCGCTGTGGTCCTGGAAAAGAGCGGTAAATATGTAAAAGGAAAATATTCGATCACCGGCGGCAGCGTGGGGCTGTTCGAAGGGAAAAAGATCGGACGGGCCAAGAACCTGGAGAAGCTGCGGGAGCAGATCCGTCTTCAGGAGTCGGTGGTGGGCGAGCTGAAGACTGCCATCCAGGAGAAACACAATGAAGTGCTGGAGTATAATGAGCAGCTGAA
The DNA here is from genome assembly GCA_015655015.1 of Chitinophagales bacterium. Lineage (GTDB taxonomy): Bacteria > Bacteroidota > Bacteroidia > Chitinophagales > Chitinophagaceae > Puia. Next base: position 2,479 of record JAATFV010000172.1, read on the forward strand.
GGAGCAGGTGATCCGGCAGACCCAGGACGATATCAACCGGCTGACGAATTTCGTATTCTCCCTTCAGAACAAGGTAGAGAATCTGCACACGCAGCAACATTCATCCGGCAACCGGCTGGAAGAATTACAGTTAAACCTGGAAGAGACGATTGCGGGTATCGAAGATACCCGTAGCGCCTGGACGGAGCTGGTGAAGGTGGTGGCGGACCTGAAGGAAAAATCACAGTTGGCGGAAGAGGATTACCGGTCTGCGGAAATCGCCTATAATACCGCCTCTGCGGGATATAATGAATTTAATTTACAGGCAACGCGCCAGCATAGCCGCATCAATGCCCTTAAGCAGGAACTGGATTTTAAGAGCAAGCAGCTGAATGACCTGAGCACGCAGATCGAAGTGAATGCCAGCCAGCTGAAGCAGACGAACGAGAGCATTGCAGAGAGCGAAGAGCTGCTGGATAGTGCGGAGTCGGTGCTGGTAGGATTGTTGCGGAAAAAAGAAGAAGAAGAAAAGAAGCTGAATGAAACCGACCAGGCGTATTACAATCTCCGGAACGTCCTTGGGGAAAGAGAAACCGAACTGCGTTCCAGGGTGAAAGAAAAAGACCAGCTGGAACACCTGTTAAGCGGGATAAAGGACCGGCTGAATGAATTGAAATTACAATTGGCCGGGATGAAAGAACGGTTGAATGTTGAGTTCAGGATCAACCTGGACGATATTATCGACCAGCCCAGGACGGGAGATGCTCCTGTGGAAGATCTCCAGGAAAAGTCGGACAGGATGAAGAAGCGCATGGAGAATTTAGGAGAGGTCAATCCTACGGCTATCGAGGCTTTCCAGGAAATGAAGAAGCGGTATGAGTTTATCCTGGAGCAGAAGAATGATCTCGTCAGCGCTAAAGACAGTTTGTTACAGACCATCCAGGAAGTAGAGGCTACCGCTAACCAGCAGTTCCTGGATACGTTCAATAAAGTGCGGGAAAATTTCCAGCGGGTATTCAAGGCCCTGTTCACGGATGACGATACGGCCGATATGATATTGGAGAATCCGGAGAATCTCGCTGATACGGGGATCGATATCGTGGCCAAGCCTAAAGGGAAACGGCCTTCTTCCATCACCCAGCTGAGCGGTGGAGAAAAGACGCTGACGGCAACTGCCTTATTGTTCGCCATCTACCTGATCAAACCTGCGCCTTTTTGTATCCTGGATGAAGTGGATGCGCCGCTGGATGACGCCAATGTGGGGAAATTCACCAATATGATCCGCCAGTTCAGTGAGCATTCTCAGTTCATCATCGTTACGCATAACAAGACGACGATGAGCACAGTGGATGTGATCTATGGGGTGACGATGCAGGAGCCCGGCGTTAGTAAGCTGGTGCCGGTGGATTTCAGAGGGCTGAATTAGCCCCCCCCAGGTCCCCTAAAGGGGGAGTTAGCAAGTCGCTGTAAGAGGAGCATTTAAAGAGCAGCATTTATCATCTATAACATCAGCTTGCCGATGCGGCCGCCGCTGCCTGCTAAAAATACTGTTTTACCTTTTTTTGCTTTGCGGCATACATGGAAGCCGTCGGCAGCAATCACTTTCCAGTTCATCCCGTCATCATAAGAAATATCCACCCCGGAGGTGCCGCAGCACAGGACATTGTTGCCGCCGATATATTCCACGCATCCCCGGTATCCATGGGGAGGAGTGGCTGGTCTTATCCAGGTGGCGCCGCCATCATTCGAGAGAAAACAATTTTTTTCCTGCGCCGTATCTTTTGCAAAATCGCCTCCTGCCACGATCAGCTGCTGTCCGCCTTTTAACTTGTTATGATCTTTTACAGCGATCGAATTGGCGCCGGTGCTGGTCGTCCCTTGTATCAGGGGGAGATCGATGGCTTTGTCACGGATAAAAAGGCGGGAACGCGGCCCTCCGCTTACAAAACAGGCTTCGTCCCTGTCGAGGTTGCGGACATTGGTGCCGCTGGTCGCAAAACAGCCTTCTCCGGAGTCGGCTGCGGGTAGTTCCTTAAAGGGGATGTCGTGCCAGCTATTGCCTCCATCGAAGCTCCGGGCTACGAAGAAACGGCCGTTCACCGGATCGCCGACGACGATCCCACTGTTGATATTCCAGAATTCCATGGCATCCAGGAACATACCGGCTGTTTTATTTTCGTAGACTAGCTTCCAGGTCTGACCGCCGTCGGTGGTCTTTAAAATATCCGCTGGTTCGGCGATGGCCATAATTATGGCTGTTTTTGCGTCAAAGGCTTCGATATCGCGGAAATCTCTTTTTTCGTAACCGGGGACGGTTATCCAGGACCATGTGCGGCCGCTGTCGAGCGTTTTCCCTACCGTGCCGTTGCTGCCGCTGACCCAAACGATCTTATCACTGACGGCGCTGAGGCCTCGCAGGGAGCTATGCGGACCGATGGTAAGGAGCTGGATGGAAGGAGACTGAGCTGCAAGCTGACAGCTACAGGCTATAAGCAGGAAGAATAGGGCAGGCAAAAAGCGAAGGTGGAAATAGTTGCGCATATTGGGGTAAATGGTTATAAAAGGCGAAAAACGATTTATATAGGAAAAATAGCACAATATTGGTATCTCTGTAAATATGTCTAAAGGTTTAATTATTTGTTTTTGCTTTCTTATTCCGTACCGCCTTTGGGCACAGACTCCCAAGGACATGCTGATCGCTCCTGCTTCCACTGTCGTCAAGGACACTACGGGACAGCGGGATCTGATAGGCATTTTCCTGAAGGCTACGCATATCCATATCAAGAAACCGACGAGGGTAGAAGGGAAGAGGGTGTATTATTCCTTATTACCGCTCAGTACGTCCGTCCCCGGGGGAGGGAATGCCATCGTTACGTCTACCACGGCAGGCTTTTACCTGGGAGACAGGAAGGGGACGTATTTGTCCACCATCACGTTCTCCCCGGGGTTCAACCTTCGCGGGGCGTTCAACTTTCCTGTCCGGGCTAATATCTGGTCTCCGAACAATGCCTGGAACTACCAGGTGGATACGCGGTTTTCCATTTATCCGCAGTATACCTGGGGATTGGGCGCCGGTCAGAAGGAGGATAGTAAAATGCTGATCCGGTATCAATATTACCGGTTGTATATGAGCGTCTATAAAAGGATCCGGCCCTATCTGCTGGCGGGTTTTGGCTATGACCTGGACTACCATATGAATATCCGGCCGGGAGTGGATTCGCTGGATCTGCAAAAGTTCAGCGGATACAAGTATGGGACGGCCACGAATTCCAGCTCTTTTTCAGGAGGACCTACGCTTAACCTGCTGATCGATACCCGTAATAACTCGATCAACCCTTTGCCGGGAGCCTATTTCAACCTGGTGTACCGGGCGAACCTGAAATTTCTGGGCAGCAATACCGACTGGCATTCCCTGTACCTGGATGCGCGAAAATATATCGCCTTCAGCAAGAAGGGACAGAATGTGCTGGCGCTCTGGAGCTATTTCTGGACAACCATGGGAAGCAATCCGCCTTATCTCAGTCTTCCGGCTATTGGCGGGGAGCCTTACCAACGTTCAGGCCGGGGGTTCTATAGCGGGCGTTATATAGGTAAAAGCCTGTTCTATGCAGAGGCCGAATACCGCCGGGATATCACTGACGACGGGTTATTCGGTTATGTGCTGTTCGCCAATTTCAATTCGGTCACGGAGCCGGGCACCCATCAGTTCGCCTATATTCATCCTGCTGCCGGACCCGGCCTGCGGATAAAATTCAATAAACATTCGGGCTCGAATATCGGGATCGATTTCGGGGTCAGTAAAGGATATTACTCCTTCTATGTCAACCTCGGGGAAACTTTCTAGCTGAATTAATCATGAAGATATTCTGTAGGAGTGTGAGCGCTACTGTCACCTGGTAAGGGCGTACCAGGCATGATCTGTGACTCCATAAATCTATAGTACTGCGTACTTTATTGCCCATTTTGTGGAAAAGAACAACCCCTGCCGGGAGCCGGTAATTACCGGATGCTTAATTGTTTCTTAAAATCTTCCTATCTTAGGTTACGGATATTTCTCCTTTTTTCTGCTTTGCCGGTGATGATGCGTTACTAAAACGCATGGCCGGCATATACTAAAACGATCTGCATGAGCCTTGATGAAAATCTTAATAACGATCATATTTTGCCATCCTTCAATGCCACCATGTTCGATGATGCGGCATTCGAGGTATTCTTCAAAAATCATTTCAAGGCGCTCTGCGCTTATTGCCAGTATAAATTCGACTTTGACCTGGACCTGGCTAAAGATATCGTTCACACAGGCTTTATCAAGCTTTGGGAAAACCGGCAAACCATTTCTCCTGAACTGTCCATCAAGGCATATATCTATAAGATCATTACCAATATCAGCCTTGATATCCTCAAGTACGATAAAGTAAAACGCAGGCATGTAAAGTACATACGGGATTCTACCCCGGAAGGCGCGCTGGCAAGTGATTATGGCAGTGTTGATTTCAAGCAGCTGGAAGATGTCATTGAAAAGGCTATCGCCGAATTGCCGGAACAAATGCGAAGGATCTTCGAATTGAGCCGGTATGAGGAGATGAAGTATGCAGAAATTGCCGATCAGCTGGGTATTTCCATAAAAACGGTGGAGACCCAAATGGGCAGGGCTTTGGCAAAATTGAGAAAAAAATTATCCTATTACATGATTTGGTATATCATTCCCCTGTTCTGCTTATGGAAGGTGTTAAAAAATATTTTTTAACGGTGTAGGGGTAAGTTTTTACTTAATCGTATCATAATATAAGTACATGAAAGGGAATAGAGAACTGGACGATCTGTTAATCGCGTATATCTTAAAAGAATTAAATCCCGAAGAGGAGTCTATTGTTATAGAATATATCCGTTCGGATGAGAATAATAAGCGGCATTTTGAAGAATTGCGGGATACGTGGAGAGCGATAGCTATAAAGAAAGGATTGGAGAAAGTGGATGTTAACAGCGAATGGGAGTTTTTCGGGCAGACGATCGCCCTGGAGAAGCAAACGCTCGTTGTTATTAAGACGGAGCCGGTCAATGAAGATAAGGTTGCTGGAGAGAGCAAGAGGGGAGAGGGTAAGATTGGAGAAAGGATCTCAGGAAGATCCCCTGTTAGAAAAATACTCTTATCGATTGCCATTGCGGCGTCTGTTGTCCTTGTGATCGTATCCGGATGGCTCTTTTTAACGGGGAAGGAGCGGGACCGGAGGGAGCTCTCCGGGACGAAGCCCAAAATGCCGGCACCGGCGGCATCCATTCTCAGGCATGAGCAAAACACGACAAGTATGTCCAGAAGGGTGGTATTGCCGGATGGGTCGGAGGTCATTTTAGCCGATAAAAGTGAAATAAGCTATCAGGAACCTTTTATTGATAACAAAAGGGATATCACTTTAAAAGGGAAGGCGGATTTTACCGTGGCGTCCGATAAAACAAGACCTTTTACCGTATATAGCTCAGACCTTGCAACGACGGCCCTGGGAACTCATTTCACGGTAACGGCCTTTGAGAATGCGGAAAATATCATTGTAAGACTGAACGAAGGTAAAGTGGTAGTAAAGTCAATCCTTACAGAAAAAACAAAATTCGGGGAAGGATATTATTTACTTCCCGGTCAGGGGTTGATATACAATAACCGGAATTATACGGCGAGGCTGTTCAATTTTGTTACAAAGAATCCTGGTTTGCCGGGTAATAATATAAAAGAGAATGGGAAGGATTCCCCGGATCTTCCGGAAAATAATAAGGGGTCCTGGTATATGTTCAATAACCAATCCCTTGATCAGGTGTTCGATCAGCTGAAGTTGTTGTACAATGCGGATATTGTCTATTCGAAGAAGGATGTTTATAATTTGTACTTCGTAGGGAAATTTGATAAAACGGATTCTTTATATGCCATACTAAACCAAATAGCTTCCCTCAACAATTTAAAAGTCTCCAAAAAGAATAATAAGTTCATCATAACCAAATAATACTAACAGCAAATAATACGAACAGAATATAACGATTGTTTTTCTATGCCGATAGTCATCGGATAGAAGGTTAAGGTTTTTCTTCATTCCAAAAACTGCATGTCATATGAAATTTAAAGGATGCAAATCCATGGGCTACCTCTATGCCCTGTTACTCCTTGTCGCCATTTTTCAATTACCCGATGTATTTGCCCAGACACAAGGTAGTATTGTAAAGGGGATCGTTCACAATTCCAAAAACGAGCCTCTTTCGGGTGTTTCTGTTGTCATCAGAAATACCAAAACGAATTTCGCTACGGGAACTACTTCCGATAGCAGCGGCAATTTTACTTTTTCCAGATTGACTTCCGGCGGCCCGTACAGCCTTACTTTTTCCATGGTGGGATTCGAGAAACAAACCATGGGCGGATACAATATCAAGGCGGACGCTACTTTATCCTTAGTGGTCAAATTAGTGCAGACCGACGCTTCGCTGGACGAGGTGGTGGTGGTGGGTTATGGAACGCAGAAGAAGAAGGACCTGACCGGTTCGGTCGTTTCGGTAAACAGCAAAGAGGTCAGGGACCTGGGCATATCGAGGATCGATCAGGGACTGGCGGGACGTGCGCCGGGGGTGCAGGTTAAGGAATCCACCGGCGAGCCTGGCGCTGCGCCGCAGATCAGGGTCCGGGGGATCGGAAGCATCTCGGCAGGGGTGGGACCTTTGTATGTGATCGATGGCTTCCCTACCGATAATATACAAACGCTGAACCCGAACGATATCGAGAGCATGGATATCCTGAAAGATGCGTCTGCTACGGCCATCTACGGTTCGCGCGGATCGAACGGCGTCATCATCATCAATACTAAAAGAGGAAAGATCGGCAAGCCCGTGCTGGCGCTGGATGCCTACACCGGGGTGCAGAAAGTGTCGAAGATACCCAAGATGAAAAATTCCTTGCAGCAGGCGAATTGGTGGATAGATGGGATGCGGAATAAAAATACGGATATTGGAAATGATGTCTCCGGTGATCCTACGAAATGGGCGCAACCGGTGCCCCAGGTGATCATGGACATCCTGTCCGGGAAAAATACCGTAGATGAGGAGCCTTTGGACCAGATCCTGCGGAATGCTCCTGAACAGATGGTGTCGCTTTCTGCTTCCGGGGGGTCAGATCAACTTAAATATGCCCTCAGCGGAGAGTATATGGATCAGGATGGTATTGTGGTCAACAGCGGATTCAAACGTTATTCCCTTCGCGCCAATTTCGACGCAAAACTAAGCGACCGGCTGAACATAAAGCTGAACCTGAATCCTTCTTTTACCAACCAGGCCTCGCTCCCCTCTACCGGTGTATGTTGCCTGGGGTCCGGCGTGGTGGCAGCGGCATTGAATATTGTCAATTACCGTCCCATGAAAGATGCCAGCGGTAACTATACTAACTACGATGGCTTACCGGATCTGGCGGCTGTATACAATCCCCTGGCGGTGGCGCAGATGACGAAGGTCTCCAATAAGTTAAGCCGCCTCCTGGGTAACCTCAGCGCCGATTACCGGATCACCGATAACCTGCATTTTAATTTTATGCTCGGCGGAAGCACGCTGCAAACAAAAGGCATGCTGTTCAAACCGCAGGAGCCTTATTTTTTCAATGAGCTGCCTTTTGGGTCCGACAGCTCTTCCCAGATCACCAACTGGCTCACGGAGTATACGTTGAACTATAATAAGAGCTGGGGCAAGCATAGTATCCAGGCATTGGCGGGTTATACCGTGCAAAAAGAGACGGGAGAGAGCAATGCGTTGAGCAGCAACAAGTTTCCCAATAACCTGGTGCCGACGCTGAGCGCTGTGGGCGGTCTTATTACGGCCGGAACCTCTACTACGTATGCATGGTCCCTGCTTTCTTACCTGGCCCGGGTGAACTATAACTACAACAGTAAGTATTATGTGACGGCATCCTTCCGTACAGACGGATCCTCCCGTTTTGGGGCACAGAATAAATACGGGAATTTTCCTTCCGTTGCATTGGCCTGGCGTCTTTCCCAGGAGAATTTTCTCAAGGACGTCTCCTTTCTCAGCGAGCTGAAGCTGAGAGCCAGCTATGGGGAGACCGGCAATAATAACATCGGCAATTACGATCAGTATGCCACTATCAGCTATGAGAACTACCCTATCGGCAACGTACCCACTTCGGGCATTGCCGCCTCACGGATTGCCAATTCGAACCTTACCTGGGAGAAACAACGATCGGTGAATGTGGGTATCGATGCGAGTTTTCTACAAAGAAGGCTGAGCCTCAGCGTGGATCATTTTGAATCCAGGAATACGGACCTGCTGCTAAATGTGAACGTGCCTAATAATACCGGTTTCAGCACAGCCCTGCAGAACATTGGCGAAGTGAGCAATAAGGGATGGGAGTTTGTGTTGAGCACGCTGAACTTAACGGGCAGGTTCGAATGGTCTACAGACTTTAATCTTTCCACTTACCGGAATAAGGTGGTCAGGCTGGGCCCTCAGGGCGATCCGATCTACAGCGGGAATAACGTAACGATGATCGGGCAGCCGATCGGCATGTTCTACGGCTTTATTACCGACGGTGTTTTTATGAATGCGGCTGAGCTGGCGAAAGGCCCCATTTTCGATCCGGGGGCGGCAGACCGTTCCCGCGTGGGAGATGTACGGTTTAAGGATATCAGCGGCCCGAACGGCAAGCCGGACGGGGTGATCAATAATTTTGACAGGACCATCATGGGGTCGCCTTACCCGGATTTTTATTATGGCATGACCAACCGGTTCTCCTATAAAAATATCACGCTCAGTGTAACGATCCAGGGGTCCAAAGGGAGCAAGATCTTTGATATGGCGCGGGACGGCGGATACAGCGGAAGGGCCAGGGTAAGGGGATATGCGTTCAGTAATAATTACTGGAAATCGGAGCAGCAGCCGGGGGATGGGGTTACGCCCAGGCCCAATGATAATCCGACGGGAGGATTCCGTCTGCCCAGCTCCAAATACCTGGACAATGGGACCTATCTCCGGTTTAACAATATCACCCTGAGCTATTCTATTCCTGCGGCGCTGGCCAGAAAGATCGGGCTGAATGGGGTCAGGCTTTATGTGAATGCCACCAATCCCATCCTGATCACGAAGAATACCAACTTCAATCCGGATGTCAGCATGAATGAAAATCCGCTGATGCCGGGCATTGAATCCAGCAATTATCCGTTGCCTAAAGGGATCATTGGCGGAATCAACGTGACTTTTTAATTGACCACCCTGTTTTAAAAAAACGATCATGAAAAAGATAGTAGCCTATATATTACTGATCTGTATATTTTTTGTCTCGTGCAAAAAGAGTTTTATTACGATTACACCGAACTCTACCGCCAGTGTCGATGATGTATTTAAAACCGATAAAGATTTTCACGATGCCGTGGTGGGTATTTATGCCACGTTGCGTAATCAGTATGAAGATTTTTGGATATTCGGAGACCTGCGTGCGGATGACTCCTGGCATGCACTGGGCAACGATGCCTTCCTGGTCTCTGTGAACACGTTCAGCATGAGCAGCAGCGCGGACCTGATGATCAGCAGCTGGCGGAATTATTACAATATGGTCAACCGCGCCAACATGGTGCTGTCTAAGATCGCCGATGCGGATCCGGCGGTTATTCCGAATAAAGACCAGTATGTTGCCGAAGCCAAATTCCTGCGGGCATTTGCCTATTTCGACATGGTGCGCATCTGGGGTGATGTTCCTCTCATTACCAAGCCTATCAGTATCGCAGAAGGTTACAAGGCTCCCCGGGAGAAAGCGGCCACCATTTATTCTCAGCTGATCCTCCCGGACCTGCTGGATGCGGAAAGCAAGCTGCCTGCCAAATATGGCGGTGCGGATGTGGGCAGGCCTACCAAGGGCGCCGCGGCAGCCATCCTGGGAAGGGTCTATCTGACTATCAAGGATTTCCCCAATGCCGAAACAAAGTTACAGGAAGTGACTACGCTGGGTTATGCCTTGCTGCCCAATTATAACGACCTGTTCGATTACACAAAGGACGAGCATCACAGCGAGTATATCTTCGATGTTGAATATCTCGATGGCGGTTTGGGATTGGGCAGCAGCTTCTCTAATAAGTTCCTGCCAAAGTCCGCCGGATCTGCTGCTGATATCTTTTATGGGATCAAGGGAGGCGCCAATGAGGAGAATACGCCTACCATTGATTATCTCAATGCATTCGACCCGGCCGACAAACGGAGGGATGTTACGGTTGCCAGGGGATATACCGATAACAACGGCAATTTCCAGGGATTTATTCAGATCGCTACGTTCACTAAAAAATACCTGGCGGCAACCCCTGCGCTCAATGACAGCAAAGTAAACTGGAAAGTGGTTCGATATGGCGATGTGCTGTTGATGTATGCAGAGGCGCTGAATGAGAACGGCAAGACCGCGATGGCCATTCCCTATCTCAACCAGATACGCGAACGTGCCGGACTGCCTGATTATCCCACCACGATGACACAGGACGAGACCCGGACTGACATCTATAATGAGCGTCGGTTCGAGCTGGGCATGGAAGGGGTGCGCTGGTTTGACCTCGTGCGGACGGACCGGGCGCAGACGGTGATGCAGCCTTTCGGCATCAAGCCTTACATGAACGTTTGGCCGATCCCCCTTATAGAGATCCAGATCATCAATGATGCGGGCGTGCTGCCGCAGAATCCGGGTTACGATTAGCAGGGATGGGCAGGCGAAATATGATGCCGATGCCGGCAGGGTGATCCGCTCCGTCAGGGATGATCCGCTCCATCAGGGATGATCCGCTCCGTCAGGGATGATCCGCTCCATCAGGGATGATCAGGGATGAGACTTCGTGTTAACAGCTTGAATAAAAATTAACAGAATAATTAAAGGCAATGAAAAAACGACCCAACTATATTGGACCTGTGCTGGTATGCCTGCTGGTTTGCCTGTCGGTGCAAACAGCGTTCAGCCAGGAAAAACAAAATGTGGATTATATCGATCCCTTCATCGGGAATGTGGCGCCGCTGCTGAATTCGAACCGACCGGTTACTCAGCTGCCCAACCAGATGGTGCGGGTATTTCCGAAACGGCAGGATCACCTGGATATGCAGATAACGGATTTTCCCATGCTGGCGACGAATATCATCACACCGCAGATGGTCTTTGCCATCAAACCATCCAACGGGGAAGTAACGGATACGGGCTGGTACAGAAGGCTGACCTATGACCATGATTTTGAAGTGTCGAAACCCTGGTATTATTCGGTGAAGCTGACGGATGACGGCATACAGACCGAATTTACGGCAGGCGAAAAAACGGGGATCTACCGTTTTCATTTTCCAGCCGGGGTCCGGAAAAATCTGCTGCTCTCTCATTATTATAAAGGCGGGGAATACAGTATGGAGAAGGGGCATGTCGTCGTGGGTACGGAACAGGTAGATGACGCGATCCATGCGCAGCGCGGGGTGGCTTACCTGTATGGCGTCTTTTCCGGTGATCCGGAAACGGGTACTAAGGACGGAGAAAAGGATTGGGGGCATTATTCGGTGCTCGTCCCGATGCCCAAAACGACCTATATGGAAGGCAAACGGGCCTGGGCCAGCTATGGGGCGAATGCTCCTGCTACGGTGGAGTTCCGTTATGCCATTTCCTTCGTTAGTATCGACCAGGCAAAGAAGAATTATGAAAGGGAATTGACCGGCGTAAGTTTCGAGCAGCTGGAGAATAAGGGCAAGGCGGCGTGGGAAAAGGTGATCAACCAGGTCCGGGTGGAGGGGGGAACGGAAGCCCAGAAACGTACTTTCTATACGGCTCTCTACCGCTGTTATGCGCGAATGGTGGATATTACGGAAACGGGCAGTTATTTTAGCGGGTATGATAAAAAGGTGCATGAAGAGAAACGGCCGTTCTATACGGATGACTATTCCTGGGGGAATTACATAGCTCTTCATCCGCTGCGCCTGATCCTGGATCCGGCAAGAGAGGCGGACATGCTGCAATCCTATGTGCGGATGTATGAGCAGGAGGGCTGGATGCCGGAATATCCGCGGCATTTCGGGGATCGTCCCGGCATGTTCGCCTTCCATTCTTCTATCATGTTCCTGGATGCTTACCGCAAAGGCGTGCGGAATTTCGATGTGGAGAAAGCGCTGGAAGGCAACGTTAAAAATGAGGAGCAGGCAACATTGCTGCCTTCCCGTAATGGTCCGAAAGGTGCGCTGGAAGAGTTCTACTATGCCAATGGTTATTATCCGGCGCTGCATCCCGGCGAAGCGGAGACGGATCCTTTCGCCCTTGCTAAAAGGGGGCAGAAAAGATCTGCGGTGGCCGTTACCCTGGGGGATAGCTATGACAGCTGGGCGGTGAGCGAGCTGGCGAAGGAACTGGGCAAGGAGGATATCTATAAAAAATATGCTCCGCGGGCGAAGAACTATAAAAATGTCTGGTGGGACAAGGTGGGCATGTTCATGCCTAAAGATGCGAAGGGGAACTGGATCGACATCGACCCGATGTTTGATGGCGGGCATGCCGGTCTGGATTATTATAATGAGAACAATGGCTGGAGCTATTTATGGAATGTACAGCAGGACTTCAGGGGATTGAGCGACCTGATGGGAGGGCCGGATAAGATGGAGGGGAAGCTGGACCAGCTTTTTACCGAAGGCGTGGGGCGGAGCAAGCCGGAGTTCTGGGAAAAGTTTTCCGATCAGACCGGGCTTATCGGCCGTGACGGTATGGGCAACCAGGTCAGCTTTTTTATCCCCTATATTTATAACTATACGCATGCACCGTGGAAGACCCAGAAGTATACCCGGCTCATCCTGGATACCTGGTTCAAGGACAATATTTTTGGCGTTCCCGGGGATGAAGATGGCGGGAGCATGTCCTCTTTTGTCGTATTCTCCGCCATGGGTTTTTATCCGCTCACTCCGGGCATTCCCCGTTATGCGATCACCAGTCCTTTGTTTACGAAAGTGACCATCGATCTGCCCAATGGGAAAAAGTTCACGCTGATAGCGAACAAATGTTCCCGGACCAACAAATACATTCAGTCTGCTACGCTGAATGGAAAGCCATTGCGTTCTCTTTCGTTTTCGCATGCCGACCTGATGAATGGGGGAACGCTGGTACTGGAGATGGGTGAGAGAACGGATGCTAAATGGGAAATTCCCGATTAACCACTTTATATTATTTCCATGTATAACAAGCAAAAAATATTTTTTGTCCTGGGTCTGATCTTTATAAGTGTGGAGGTATCTCTGGGACAGGGGACAAAGTCAACGCACAATGACCTCGACTATATCGATCCTACTATTGGGAATGTGGCGCCGCTGCTGAATACCAACCGCCCGGTAGTGCATTTGCCCAATCAGACGGTCAGGGTGTTTCCCAGGCGGCAGGACCACCTGGATATGCAGATCACTGATTTCCCGATGATGGTCACCAATATTATTACTCCGCAGATGGTATTTGGCCTGAAACCTTCCGTTGGGGAGGTGACTGATACCGGTTGGTACAGAAGGCTGAACTATGACCATGACCTGGAGACGACGAGGCCCTGGTATTACTCGGTGGAACTGACGGATGACCAGGTGCTCACGGAATACACTGCGGGAGAGAAGACCGGGATCTACCGGTTCCGTTTTCCTGCCGGCGTGCAAAAGAACCTGCTGTTCTCTCATTACTATGAGAACGGGGAATATCTTATTCAGCAAGGGAAGGTGATCACCGGAACGGAAAAAGTGAACGATGCCATCCATTCGCAGGAAGGCCAGGTCTATCTCTACGGTGAACTTTCCGGCGCTCCCAAAAGCGGTATAAAGGAAGGGGAGAAGGACTGGGGTAAATATACGGTGAGCGGCAGGCCCGAATCACCTAAAAAAGTGAATGGTCAGCGTGCGTGGTTCAGCTATGGAGCGGCTTCTGCTGGGGTGGTGGAGTTCCGCTATGCTATTTCCTTTATCAGCATCGATCAGGCAAAAGATAATTTTGAAAGAGAATTGAAGAACGTAAGTTTTGAGCAGCTTGAAAATAAAGGGGAAGCCGCCTGGCAGAAGGCGATTGGCAGGATAAAAGTGGAAGGTGGTACGGAGGGGCAGAAACGCACCTTTTATACCGCTTTATATCGTTGTTATGCCCGCATGGTGGATATTTCCGAGGGGGGGCGTTATTTCAGCGGATATGATAAACAGGTCCACGAGGATAAGCGGCCTTTTTATACGGATGATTACACCTGGGGAAATTATATTGCCCTGCATCCGCTGCGTATGATCCTGGATCCGCAAAAAGAGGCCGATATGCTGCAGTCCTATGTGACCATGTACAAACAGGATGGCTGGATGCCGGAGTACCCGCGTCCGTTCGGTGATCGTCCGGGGATGTTCGGGTTTCATTCTTCCGTGATGTTCCTGGATGCGTACCGGAAAGGGATCCGGAATTTTGAGATCGGCAAAGCGTTTGAGGGTATGGTGAAAAACGAAGAGCAGGCAACGATGCTGCCTTTCCGGAATGGCCCACGGGGAGACCTGGAAAAATACTATGATAAGAATGGCTATTATCCCGCGCTGCGACCCGGAGAAGAGGAGACGGATTCTTTTGCGTCCCTCAGGCATGGCCAGCCCCGTTCATCGGTGGCCGTCACTTTAGGGGACAGCTATGACAGCTGGGCGGTGAGCGAGCTGGCAAAAGAGCTGGGAAAAGAGGATATCCATCAGCGTTATGCTCCGAAGGCACAGAATTATAAAAATCTATGGTGGGATAAATACCAGCTGTTCATGCCAAAGGACGGGCATGGCAACTGGATAGCAATCGATCCTAAGTTCGATGGCGGTTCGAATGGCTTTGCCTATTACAATGAGAACAACGGCTGGAGCTATTTGTGGAATGTACAGCAGGACTTTAAAGGACTGCGGGAGCTGATAGGCGGAGCGGACAAAATGGAGCAGCGCCTGGATGGGCTTTTCCGGGAAGGGCTGGACCGCAGCAAGCCGGAGTTCTGGGCCAAATTCCCTAATGAGACGGGGATGATCGGCGAGATGGGCATGGGTAACCAGGTTAGTTTTTTTATTCCTTACCTGTTCAATTACACGCATGCGCCCTGGAAAACGCAGAAATACACCCGATTGATCTTAGATACCTGGTTTCAGGATAATATTTTTGGGGTACCGGGTGATGAAGACGGGGGATCTATGTCCTCCTTTGTGGTCTTTTCCGCGATGGGGTTCTTTCCGGTGGCTCCGGGCATTCCACGATATACCATCACCAGCCCTTTGTTTACGAAAGTGACCATCGATCTGTCCAATGGGAAAAAGTTCACGCTGATCGCCAACAAATGTTCCCGGACTAATAAATACATTCAGTCTGCTACGTTGAATGGAAAGCCGCTGCATTCCCTATCGTTCTCCCATGAGGTGTTGATGAACGGGGGGACGCTTGTGCTGGAAATGGGAGAGGGAACGGATACGAAATGGGAGGTAGAGAACTAAAGTACTTAAAGGTATGGTGACTGTAAAGGCGCCGAAAGTTATAGATCATGAAATTATCGCGCTCGATTTGGCTTAACCTGTTATACTAAAATATATGACCTGGACACAAGTTGTTAATCCGTTCAACAATATTCTTTTATCGGCTCTGGTGGCTATCCTGCCGATCCTGTTCATCTTCTGGGCGTTGATCATTAAGAAAATGAAGGGTTATCAGGCGAGCTTGTTAACGACGGCCCTTGCCTTGCTCATTGCCGTTCTTGTATACCGGATGCCTGTGAAGCTGGCCTTGCTGTCTACGGTGAACGGCGCCTTGTATGGATTATTTCCCATCTGCTGGATCATTGTATCGGCGGTATTCCTCTTTAATATAACGGTTAAAAGCGGGCAGTTCGAGGTCATCAAGCATTTTATGGCGTCCACTACCTCTGACAGAAGGATGCAGGCCTTGCTGATCGCCTTTTCTTTCGGAGCGTTTTTGGAAGGCACGGCCGGATTTGGCGCACCGGTGGCTATTACTGCGGCCATGCTGGTGGGGTTGGGCTTCAATCCATTGTATGCTGCCGGTATCTGCCTGATCGCCAATACGGCCCCTGTTGCTTTTGGAGCTATAGGGATCCCTATTACTGTTGCATCGCAGGTGACGGGTATTCCCGAAATGGCCATTTCTCAAATGGTGGGCAGGACCTTGCCTGTTCTGTCGCTGATGCTGCCATTATACCTGGTGATTCTTATGGCGGGGTGGAAAAAAGCGATGGAAGTGCTGCCGGCCATATTTGTGTCCGGAGGCTCTTTCGCTCTCCTGCAATGGTCTTCTTCGAATTTTCTGGGACCTGCGTTGCCGGATGTCTTTGCGGGGCTGGGGTCGATCATAGCGCTGCTGGTCTTTTTAAAATTCTGGAAGCCTAAGAAGGTATGGCGATTCCCTAACGAGCCTGCTCCGACCATTCATATGAATCTTACATACTCTACCGGGCAGATCGTCCGGGCATGGTCTCCTTTCATCTTACTTACACTCGTCATTATTACCTGGGGGCTGGCGCCCGTTAAGAATATGCTGAATGCAAACGGGCAGATGCAGTTCGAGATGCCGGGACTTCACAATGTCATCCGGGATACGAAGGGTAATTTATTGCCGCATATTTTCAAGCTCAATTATCTGTCAGCTGCCGGGACGGCGATCTTTATTGCCGCCCTTATTTCGATCCCATTGGTAGGTCTGTCTTTCAGAGAAGCTGCAAGGGTATTCGGCGCCACGCTCCGGCAGCTTAAGTTCCCGATCATCACGGTGGCTACGGTATTGGGATTTGCGTATATTGTCAATGATTCGGGCATCACGATCACTATTGCGGACGCTCTGGCGAATACCGGATGGCTGTTTCCGTTCTTTGCACCGGTGCTGGGGTGGCTGGGCGTATTTATAACAGGCTCCGATACTTCGGCCAATGCATTATTCGGTAAGCTTCAATATGCAACGGCTTCTTCCATCGGAGTAGACCCGGTGGTGACGGTGGCTGCGAATGTATCCGGGGGAGTGGTGGGGAAGATGATCTCTCCCCAGTCGATAGCCGTCGCTGCTGCTGCCGGGGGACTGGTGGGGAAAGAGTCGGAGCTGTTCCGTTTTACGGCCAGGCATAGTTTTTTAATGTTGCTGCTGATCTGTTTTATTGTATTGGCGCAGGCTTATCTTTTCAAGTGGTCGATTCCCGTTTATCACATGATAATTAAATGATTTTTTCCGATGAACGAACCAATCAGAAAAATTATAGCTATTATTAAATAGTGTGCTGCTGTTAAATGCTGTTATTGTCATTAAAAAGAAAAATAGATACTATAATGAAAGACAAAGTAATTGGATGGATTGGTACGGGCCTGATGGGGTTTCCGATGGTTGGCCACCTGTTGAAGGCAGGATATAAAGTGAATGTCCATAACCGCACGAAAAGCAAGGCGGATGAATTGATCGCTCAGGGGTGTACCTGGTATGATACGCCGGCGGCTCTGGCTGCCGATTCCGATGTGGTGGTGACGATCATTGGTTTCCCTAAAGATGTAGAGGAGTGTTATTTTGGTCCGGCAGGTATTTTCAGGGGATTAAAAACCGGAACGATCCTCATCGATATGACTACTACGAAACCGAGCCTTGCCGTACGAATATCGGAGCAGGCGGTCGGAGCGGGGGCGGAGTTTATTGATGCTCCTGTTTCCGGAGGACAGCTGGGCGCCATTAACGGCAACTTATCTATTATGATCGGGGGTAAGAAGGGAACGGTGGACAGAGTGACTCCTCTTTTTGAAGCTTTTGGCAAGAACATGGTTTACCAGGGAAAGGCCGGCGCCGGGCAGCATGCGAAAATGTGTAATCAGATCACCATTGCCGGGACGTTGATCGGGGTGTGTGAGGCGCTGATCTATGGATTAAAGGCCGGACTGGACCTGAATACCTTGCTGGAGTCTATCAGCAAGGGGGCGGCGGGCTGCTGGAGCCTGGATGTGCTGGCGCCTAA
This sequence comes from Chitinophagales bacterium, assembly GCA_015655015.1. Lineage (GTDB taxonomy): Bacteria > Bacteroidota > Bacteroidia > Chitinophagales > Chitinophagaceae > Puia. The sequence goes on from JAATFV010000172.1 coordinate 20,442, forward strand.
AGTTGTTAAGAAAGACTATTCTCCCGGTTTTTCGGTGGATAATTTCGTGAAGGATCTCCGGATCGCGCTGGAAGAGGCGGAGTCGATGCAGCTGTCCCTGCCGGGGCTGGCTTTGGTCAAACAACTTTATTTATCGGTTCAGGCGATGGGGGGTGGTTCATATGGCAACCAGGCATTATATTTGGCCCTGGAAAAATTGTCGAATTTAGATCAACATTAAAAGTTTCCAATAAAATGGATGTAATGCGTATCCTGATTGCTCCCAATGCATTTAAAAACAGCCTGGATGCGGAAGGGGTTGCCCTGGCGATCCGGCACGGACTGGAGCAGAGCGCTCTTAACTGTACCTGTGAGACCTTTCCTATCGGGGATGGGGGAGATGGCACAGGAGATCTGATCATTAAAAAATGTGCCGGTGAGCTGGTGAGCGGAAGGGTGCATGATCCGCTGGGGAGGAAGATCGAAGCAACGTTCGGGCTGATTGACGAGGGGGCGGGGACCGATGCAGGCAAGTCGGCCGTTATAGAAATGGCGAATGCCTCCGGGCTGCGATTGTTGAAACTCTCCGAATTAGGTCCGTTGCATGCCAATACATTTGGAACGGGAGAACAGATCCGTCTTGCCCTTGACAGAGGGGTGACAAGGATCATTATCGGAATAGGCGGGTCTGCTACGGTGGATGGGGGTGTCGGAATATTAAAAGCGCTGGGCATCCGTTTCCTCGATGAAAAGGGGGTAGATCTGCCGACTCTTCCGGAGGACCTGGTACGGCTGGAAACCATTGATGTTTCGGGACTTGATCACCGGGTTTTTGATACCGAAGTAATTGTTCTTTGTGATGTAGATAATATACTGTTAGGAGAGGAGGGAGCTGCGGCCGTGTTTGGTCCGCAGAAGGGGGCTACCTCTGAATCCATTCCTAAACTGGAAACATCGCTTCGGCGGCTGGCAGAAGTGACCCTGCGTCAAACAGGGAAGGATATTGCTGCTCTCAAGCATGGGGGAGCGGCAGGAGGCGCTGCCGCCGGCTTGTATGCCTTCCTGGATGCAAAATTGGTGAATGGGATCGATTATTTTCTGCAGCTTACCGGATTTGAGGCTGCACTGGAACAGGCTGATCTTGTCATTACCGGGGAAGGCAGCATCGATGAGCAGACCTTGCAGGGAAAGGGGCCTTTTGGTGTTGCCCGCCAGGCGAAGTCAAAGGGACTGCCGGTGATAGGGGTTGCCGGGAAGGTGCCGCTGGTCAAAGATCCCGGTCTTCAGGAATATTTTGATGTGCTGGTGGCTATTGGGAATGGACCTGCTGATCTTGAGACTGCTTTTAGGGGTACTACGGAGAATATGGTGAGGACGGCCTGGGAGATCGGGAATTTGCTGGCGGTTGGGAAGAAGACTTCCTAATCTAAGAAGACTTCTTGATCCTTTCGTCGAAGGGATGTTACGATGAGAATACAGATGAACCTCAACGGGTTTGGCAGATTTGGCATAACGGGCCTGGTAGATGATGGGCAGCGATGGTTCCGTCAGGATATCTCAACGGCGCTGATCTTCTGGCTTACTCTCTGGCATCGGTGGGTCCCGATGCGAAGATAGGCGCCTAATGAGACATCCTGCCTGTCCCTCTGAGTGGGTGTAACAGGGTGTTATTGTTTGTTTGTTATTTTGTTATGGCCCTTTATTGGAAGAGGGTGTAATGTCCTTTATTTTATTTTGTTGTGGCGAGCAGTCCTTCTTTTTCCATATTTTTTATTACGACCTTGCTATAGGCCTTTCCCATATCCGCGGCAGAAGAGGGATTGGTGGAATGGGACTGTACGGAATAGAGCAGTTTCTTTGTGCCGACATCGTACAGATTACTTTCCCAGAAGAATTTTGTGTCCACCGAGAGATACCCCGGATCATAGATCCTCCCATACATGTAGCTGTAATAACCCCAGAAAGGAGAATAGGGGTACATCATACCTGGCTGATAAGTCCTTTCCCGGGCTTTATCGAGCAGGGAGATGGTGAATACTTCCGCTATGCCGCTATTGCGCAGCTGACCGAGCACCTCTTCTTCCTCTTTGTTGCCAAACATTTTTGGACCGTATAACGTATAGGCTGATACGGCATTGTAACCTTTTGCCTTCAGGGCGTCCACGAGGAAACCTTCCATCTGCATGCGCAGACGAATATCTTTTTCCCGGATGATTCCCAAAACGAGGATCTTATTTCCCGTAGCAAGGGCGGATGCATTGGCGGGCTTCCAGGAAGAAGTGAGCTTTGTGTTGGAGCAGGAGGCCAGAATGAGGCAGACCGATGTTATTAGAATGGTGGTGAAAATTGTATTTCTCTGCATACCTGATCTGATTTAGGTTAATGAATCCATTTTGTTTAACCGGCGGCAGCGTTATATTAGACTAACGGGATGGTATGAAGTTAAGTTTGTTGAGTGTTAATGATTTCCTAATAGAGTGGGGAGGTTTTTTTTAGGAGAGCGAGCTACATCTGCGACCGCAGATGCAGCTCGTGTCTCATGATGGCCCTTCGGGCAAAACGCCACGGGCGTTTTTGGGGCCGTTTTAGGCGATCGTAATATCATTATCCAGGTACACATCCTGTATCGTCTGTATTAAATCCAGCCCTTCTGCAAAAGGCCGCTGGAAGGCTTTGCGGCCTACGATCAGCCCCATACCGCCTGCGCGTTTGTTGACAACGGCTGTAAAGACGGCGTCTGCCAGATCGGAAGCGCCTTTGCTTTCCCCGCCGCTGTTGATCAGGCCTACGCGACCGCTGTAACAGTTCAGCACCTGGTAACGGGTGAGGTCGATCGGATGGTTGTCGGGATGGGTGAGCTTGGAATACACCAGCGGAGAGGTCTTGCCATGTTTGGTGGCGAGGTAACCTCCATTATTCGTCGGTAGTTTTTGTTTGATGATATCGGCCTGGATGGTGACGCCCAGGTGGTTGGCCTGGCCGGTGAGATCGGCAGAAGTGTGATAGTCTACCCCGTCCACTTTAAAGCCTGCATTCCGGGTATAACACCAGAGGATGGTAGCCATACCGAGCTGATGGGCTTCCTCAAAGGCTTCCGCAATTTCCTTCAGCTGGCGATCGCTCTCTGCGCTGCCCCAGTAGATGGTGGCCCCGACGGCGACAGCTCCCATATTCCATGCATCTTTTACCTTTCCGAAAAGGGTCTGGTCGTAGCGGTTGGGCAGGCTGAGGAATTCATTGTGGTTTATTTTCACGACAAAAGGGATCCGGTGTGCATATTTACGGCTCATGATCCCCAGTACGCCGAAGGTGGAGGCCACGGCATTGCAGCCGGCTTCCACGGCCAATTTGATAATATTTTCCGGATCGAAGTAAATTGGGTTGGCGGCGAAGGAGGCGCCACCGCTGTGTTCGACTCCCTGATCCACGGGAAAAATGGATAGATAGCCTGTATTGGAAAGTCTTCCATGGCTGAATAAGGTCTGCAGGCTTGCCAGGACCCGGTTGCTCCGGTTGGAGTTGACCCATACTTCTTCCACATGATGCGGGGAGGGGAAGGCGCTGAGGGTGGATTTGTCTATAACAGGCTTGTGTTCCAGCAGAAAGGCCGCTTTGTCGCCGAGGAGGTCGAGTAGTTTTTTCGAAGGCATAAACTTACTTTTTATTTTATTAGATACATAAATGTACGAAACGGGATCGAACCAGCCGTTCGCTGACCGGCGGCGTATCACCAATGCTTAGCGTCACGGGGTTAAATTTTCAAACTAAACTATCAATTGTTGTATTTTGTTTACTTTTAATCCGGCAGTAGTAAAAATTGAAGGAATTGCCTATGACCCATGAACAGGCTCTTTTTATAAGTATTTCCGAAGGAGACGAGGCGGCTTTTAGCACTTGTTATTCCGAGTACGGAAGGATGCTGCTGCCATTCCTGGTGAAACTAGTGGGTTCCAGGGACATTGCTGAAGAGATCATCCAGGAGGTATTTTTAAAAGTCTGGCTATATCGTGACAGGCTGGCAGAGGTGGACAACCCAAAGAGCTGGCTTTTCCGGGTAGCAGCGAATACCGGCCGCAACTGGCTGAAGAAAAAAATGATCGCCGAGCAAAAAATGCTGGAACATCAACGGCAATTGGAAACGCCGGACAATTTGTCGCCGGAGCAGGTGGACCTCAAGTCGATTGCCGGAGTGGTGCAGCGGACCATCCTCTCTTTTCCTCCGCAGCGCAAGCTTATTTACCAGATGAGCCGGGAAGAAGGGCTCAAGCCTGGCGAGATCGCCGCCCGGTTGCAACTTTCTGTCAGCACCGTAAAAAACACCCTGCTTTCCGCGTTGAAGGCTATCCGCGAGAATATAGAAGAGGCGGGATTATGGGGAACGATCCTTCTCATCTTTCTGAAAAAATAATGACTCCGGGAAACCCCTTTCTTATCTACCTGGAAACACATAGATTCCTTGAAAGATCCTTCTTATCTGCCGGGGGACAAATAGTTCCCGTCTACCTGAAGACAGATAGCTCCCGGGCACTTCTTCCTGATTTCCCCGGAGAAATAATAAGGAGAAATAATACAAAGATAATAAAAGTTTAAAAAGGAATAGGACGATTGGTTTGTCCGGTTGTCTTGTACTATAGGCGAGCGTAAACGGTCTGCCGAATGGTAATATGGAACAACGTATCTCTTTTTTACTGCAGCAGAGATTAGAGCAAAAGCTGACTACGGCAGAGGCGGAGGAATTATTGGCTGTTCTGCAGAATCCCGACTATGACACTCTTGTAACGGATAAGCTTCAGCAGCTGGCTGTCGCTCAGCCGCAAGGTCCGGCTTTTGATCCCGCCGACCTGCAGCGATGGGTGCAGGGGATCGTAACGATCGATAAGAACCCGGGGGGGATTGCAGCAAGGCCTGTGCATCGGGTAGACTTTTTCAGAACGACCTGGTTCCGCTATGCGGCTATCCTTTTGCTCCTGATCGGAGCGGGGACTCTTTTTTATACCCGCCGGATACGGAAAGAGGCCATTACCCGGCAGGAGCTTTCCAAAGTGCCTGATGTTGCTGCTCCCGCCGGTAATAGAGCCGTTCTCACTTTATCCGATGGGTCCATCATTGTCCTTGATAGCGCCGGTAATGGGACCCTCACACAGCAAGGCAGTACGAAGGTGGTAAAATCCGGCGCGGGGCAGCTGGCTTATGAAACAGCTGCGGCCAGCCAGCGGCCGGCGGCCAGCCAGATTCAATATAACACGATCACTACACCGCGTGGCGGACAATACCAGGTGCAGCTGCCGGATGGCAGTAAGGTGTGGCTGAACGCCAGCTCCAGTCTGCATTTTCCTACGGCATTTTCCGGAAGATCAAGGGAGGTGGAGATTACCGGGGAGGCTTATTTTGAAATAGCTAAAGATGCGGATAAACCTTTTTTTGTAAAGGCGAGCGATATGAGAGTGGAAGTATTGGGGACTCATTTTAATCTCAATGCTTATACAGACGAACCGGCGGTCAGGACTACTTTGCTGGAAGGCAGCGTGCGCATCAGGAAAGGGGAAGTGGCTTCAGTGCTGGCGCCGGGGCAGCAGGCATTGGTGTATGGCCTTGTTGCTGCCGGGAAAGGTTCCGGCACGGCGGAGAAAGGCGCCGGAGGCATTCAAGTGGTGAACGATGCGGACCTGGAAGAGGCGGTGGCCTGGAAGAACGGGCTCTTTCATTTAACCAGCGCCGATATCGGCACGATTATGCGGCAATTGGTCCGCTGGTATGATGTAGACGTAGATTTTGAAGGAGGTATTCCCTCCGGCCATATAACGGGGGAGGTGCCCCGCAGTACCAGTCTTGCAAAAGTCTTAAAGGTATTTGAAACGAGCGGTGTGCATTTCCGGATTGAAGGGAGGAAAATCATCGTGACACCTTAAAAAAACATCATCCTTTGTTGCTTATTAATATTGTCTAACCACTAAAAATAGTGGTTGATCTGGCTCCTATTGTCTTTTATGACAGGAAAAAAAACCGGAAGTGTTGGTACCACCTCCGGCGAAAGTTCAGGTTAACCCGATAATACAATTCTTGTTGGAAACTGCTTATTGTTAAACCCAAACACTGCAAAAGTATGCTTTTAAAGGCTTTTTACTGCCCTTTTCGTATTAAACGGGAGGACCTAACCAAAACTTTGTTAGTCATGCGCCTAACATCTATTTTACTGCTGGCTACCTGTCTGCATCTCAGCGCTAAAACCAGGGCACAGCATATTACACTTTCAGAGGAACACTCGTCTCTGAGAAAGGTTTTCAGGGAGATCACCGGGCAGACCGGTTATCTTTTTGTCTACCGGGATGAGTGGCTGCGTCAGGCGCAGCATGTAGATATAACGGTAAAGGATGCTTCCTTGCAGCAGGTGTTGGATATCTGTTTCAGCGAGCAGCCTTTTACGTATGTCATCATCGATAAGATGGTGGTATTGAAGGAGAAGCCGGTAGAAGCCCCTCCTGCTCCGATAGTTCTTGTTTTTGACGTGTCTTCTCTGATCGACGTACATGGCCGGGTGACGGATGTCAACGGGAATCCCCTGGCCGGCGCTACGGTAATGGTAGGGATGCCCAACAAGGAATCTGCGGAAGAGCTGGCCAACTGGCGGAGAGATAAGCTTGCGGGTAAGAATGTGGGTGCCCCGCCTGTAGCTGCGGGTCAGGGGGGGTATGAGAATAATCAACCTGGCACGGTGATTATGTCCGGGACTGGTCAGTCTGCCACGGTGGCTGCGGCCGGAACCAGTCAGCCTGGTACGGTGATTATATCTGGCCAACCTGTTGCGACGG
>JAATFV010000228.1 GCA_015655015.1 Chitinophagales bacterium
AAAAACTGCCGGCGGTATCATCATCCCCGATACAGCGAAAGAGAAGCCACAACGTGGTACGGTAGTAGCCGCTGGTCCCGGTAAAAAAGACGAACCGGTAACTGTAAAGATCGGAGACACCGTATTGTATGGCAAATATGCCGGTACTGAGATCCAGATCGAAGGGAACGATTTCCTGATCATGAGAGAATCTGACATTTTAGCAATCGTATAATTATTTCTAAACTTTCTTCGCCCGATCTACCCCTTTAGGGGGTGGGGGTAAAGGTAAACTAACATAACTATGGCAAAACAAATTTTCTTCGATATCGAAGCCCGCAATAAAATGAAGAAGGGTGTAGATATACTGGCAAATGCCGTTAAAGTGACACTCGGACCTAAGGGACGTAATGTAGTGCTGGAAAAGAAATTCGGTGCTCCTTCCATCACGAAAGATGGTGTTACCGTAGCAAAAGAAATTGAACTGGAAGATCCTATCGAGAACATGGGCGCCCAGATGGTGAAAGAAGTTGCTTCCAAGACGGCGGATATCGCCGGAGACGGTACGACTACAGCTACCGTACTGGCTCAGTCCATCATCGGCGAAGGTCTGAAGAACGTTGCCGCCGGCGCAAATCCTATGGATCTGAAACGCGGTATCGACAAGGCTGTTGCAAGAGTAGTAGAAAACCTTTTCGCTCAGTCCCAGACGATCGGCAACGACGCCAGGAAGATCGAGCAGGTTGCTTCTATCTCCGCTAACAATGACAACACCATCGGAAAGCTCATCGCACAGGCTTTCGGTAAAGTAGGTAAGGAAGGCGTTATCACCGTTGAAGAAGCAAAAGGCACCGATACTACCGTTGACGTAGTAGAAGGTATGCAGTTCGATCGCGGTTATATCTCCCCTTATTTCGTTACCAACAGCGAAAAAATGGAAGCTGAGCTGCAGAACCCCTACATCCTGATCTACGACAAAAAGATCTCTGCGATGAAGGATATCCTGCACATCCTGGAAAAGGTGGCGCAAAGCGGCCGTCCTTTACTCATCATCGCTGAAGACCTGGAAGGCGAAGCGCTGGCTACCCTCGTGGTAAACAAGCTGCGCGGCACCATCAAGGTGGCTGCTGTAAAAGCTCCCGGATTCGGTGACAGAAGGAAAGAAATGTTACAGGATATCGCGATCCTTACAAAGGGTATCGTGATCAGTGAAGAACAAGGTTACAAGCTGGAAGGCGCCGACCTGAGCTACTTAGGCTCTGCTGCTTCCGTAACGATCGATAAGGACAATACCACCGTTGTAGGCGGTAAAGGAAAGAAGGAAGATATCGTTGCCCGTGTGAGCCAGATCAAGGCCCAGATCGAATCAACAACTTCTGACTACGATAAGGAAAAATTACAGGAACGCCTGGCTAAGCTCAGCGGCGGTGTAGCTGTACTGTACGTTGGTGCCGCTACCGAAGTTGAAATGAAAGAAAAGAAGGATCGCGTCGACGACGCCCTGCATGCAACACGCGCAGCCGTTGAAGAAGGGATCGTCCCCGGCGGTGGCGTAGCTTATATCCGCGCTATCGAATCATTGGACAAGCTGAAAGGCGCCAACGAAGATGAAACTACGGGTATCGCCATCGTTAAACGCGCTATCGAAGAGCCTCTTCGCCAGATCGTGGTGAACAGCGGTATCGAAGGCAGCATCGTTGTACAGAAAGTGAAAGAAGGCAAAGCCGATTATGGTTTCAATGCCCGCACTGAAGTATACGAGAACCTCCTGAAAGCCGGTGTTATCGATCCTACAAAGGTGACCCGTATCGCCCTGGAAAATGCCGCTTCTATCGCCGGTATGCTGCTGACCACCGAATGTGTGATCGCTGACAAACCTAAGAAAGAAGAAGGACATGCTCATCCCGGCGGCGGCGCACCTGGCATGGGTGGAATGGACTACTAGAATTAAAGAATATAAAAGGGCCTGCCTGGAATCTACCGGGCAGGCTTTTTCTTTACTGATAGACCCTGTTATTGGAAAATTTACATGTCTCCCGGAAAATTAGCTGCATACCTCCCGGGAAATTATTTACATGTCTCCCGGAAAATTACCCGATAAACATTATCCGGTAAATCTGTGATTTACCTTATCCCGTATATAAGGTATAACCCCCGTTTCTGTGTACCTGGTTAAGACGATAGGACTGATTTTTAGCGTTATTTTCATCTGGGCCCTGCTTACGCCCGGGGCCGCCTGTATGAAGAACAGCAGCCTCGCCGCAGCGATCAGACCGCCACAGGATTCATCGTCGCCCGCCGCAACAGATACGTCCATCAGCGGCAAGACCGACACAACCATACTTACTTATCTGGCCTTAGGAGATTCCTACACCATCGGTCAGTCCGTCGCCGTCGAAGACCGTTACCCCGTACAGGTTATGCGTCTCATGCACACAGATCATCCGAACATTTCCTCCCCTGAAATTATCGCCACAACAGGCTGGACCACGGCCGATCTCCTCAATGCCCTCATCACGACTCCGCCGACGCTCTCCACCCTAAAACCCGCTCACCCGTATAATATAGTTACCTTATTAATTGGCGTCAACAACCAATACCAGGGCCGCAGCCAATCCGAATACCGGGATCAGTTCACCAGTTTGCTGCGCCAGTCCATTACCCTGGCAGGCAACCAGGCCTCTCATGTGGTCGTCCTATCCATCCCCGACTATTCGGTCACGCCTTTTGCCCATGGACGCAACACCGCTTTCATTGCCGCACAGATCGATTCCTTCAATCTCATCAATTATAAATTATCGCAGGATTACCAGGTCCATTACCTGGATATCACCGCCGACAGCCGTTCGGCGCTGAATGACGGATCCCTCATCGCACCCGATGGACTCCACTTCTCCGGAAAGGAGTATGCAATTTGGGCGGAGAATCTGGAAGGGATAATTAGAGGTATTTTGAAATAGAAAATATGTGCGGCTTAGGACACTCTTGTTACAGGAATGCTATTAATTCATTCAGGGCACGGTGTCTCTTACTCATTTTCCCGGAAAACCTCTCCACCGGTAACATTCATGCCTATCCGAGTGTGGAGAATATTTTTTATTCCGTAATAAGCGGTTTCGTATTTTTGTACTCCTCTATTTCTCCTATAATGTTTATTGGGTAAGCGTTTGACGGTAAGTGCCGATTAATCATTATTACCGGATATTCGACATGTATCAAAAACCAATGACAGCCATTGCGATTTTTACGGGACAGGATGGCTGGAAAATGCCCGATAGGTATGAATATCAATTTTTGGGGACGTCCCATATTTATCAATACAATACTTACCGCATTACGGACGCTACCGATGAGGAATTAGCAAAAAGCGATAATCCCTTTGCGCAGGTCGTACTGGCGGCAAAGAGGACAATACTGAATTTTCAGTGGAAAAGATAGCATCTATGGTGGGCGTTTCTGAGGATTTTGTAGAAAAAGTCAAAGCTGGAAATCGCGAAATAGTTTTTTAAACACCAACCCCTCAAAACTTCACCCCCACCGTCAGCAACACCGTCCCCCCGGTCTCCTTCAACGTAGCCGCCGTATTGGCCTTATCTCCCAACCGGTAAGGAAAATTGACATCCCGGCTGAACCCCATCACATAGGTCAGGTCGGCAAACCATCCCCCATTACGATACCCCACGCCTCCACTGACAAAAAGACGATCGGCCTTCAGTGCCTTATCCTTATAGGGATTCGTATAGTAAGCAAGACCGGCACGGGCCATAAAAGTATTGAGCTTCAGCTCACCCCCCAGCCGCATCCCCAGCGTGCCTTTATAGGAATATTTGACAGCGGCATTCAGCGAGTCATAATAACTGTCCTGGCCGCCTCCATCGTCGCTATTCTCCGGCTGGAACCGCGAACTGCCGGTTGTCGTATACTCCAGGTCGCCGGTAATAAATCCCTTCTGTTTCTTCACATCCTCGATGCCTCCGCCGAATAAATAGCTGCCGCTGAGGATGAACTTCCAGGGAGTATACAAATTATAACTTGCCTCATTCGCCGGAGGAGAAATACCCGCCATCTGATCGAGTGAATCAGAGCTGATGGAGATCTGCTGGTGACTGGTATAGTTTTCCGTGCGCGCGATCATCGAGGCATGGATCTTATCCGTTATCCCATAGATCGATGGAGTATGGATAGCCAGCCCCAGCCTGAAGGAGGCCGCCGGCTTGAAGATCAACCCTATTTTCCCATTCAATCCCAATCCCTTGGAAGTATAGGTCTCCTGGTACGTGAAGGAATCAAAGTCATTATTCGTATTCCCGCTGGCATCGGACTCGTGGTACGTCTGCGTACGGGTATAATTGATAATAGGAATACCCAGGCTGCCCCCGATAAACCATTTGTCATGAATATTAGTAGCTAAGGAAAAGGCGATCTCCGTAATGCCCCCGCTAGACTTCAGGTTGTTATCCTGCAGCAATCGTCCCGATTTCTGCGGCTGGGCGATTACCTGCAGGTTGCCGTTGATAGTGGCCGTATCGACCAGGTAGGTATACAGGGCCATACGGGTGCCATAGGACACATCCGGCTGGCCCAGCGCCTCGTCGGGCCCATACCCTGAGTTCCTGAACTCTTCCGCATACTGCTCGGAAAATGAGCTGTACGTATTCAATCCCGAATAATGGACATTGCTGTTGAAATTGGCCATCCGGTTGACCGCTATCGAAAAGACATTGCTCCCGCCATTCCTGCCCATATAGTTGATCACCAGGCCCGAAGTCCCCAGGTTAAAATTATCCGCTGTTTTACCAGAGGTGCCGGTCCCCAGGTAATTGCTTTTGTCCGAAAGGAAACGAAATCCGGGACTCAGGACAAATTCATTGGTCCTGAACAGACCGAGGCCGGCGGGATTTACATAAGCGGCTGATATCTCCCCGCCCAGGGAGCCCATAGCACCCCCGATGGCTTGCTGCCGGGCCGTCCCGCTGGGAGTTGTCCAGGCTGAACGAAGGGCGTCTTCAGGTAATTGAGCTGACAATTGCTGACAGACCAGCAGGGTTAGCAGCGTTACAATCTTTTGCATGTCAATAGTGTCAGGTTAGCGTATAGATAATGTACCGGAGATCCGTTTTTTTGGGTATTAGCGCATCTCCGGCAAATGGCTAAGTATAATGGACTTAAAAACTAAGGATAATGGACATAAAAAAGGAGGAAAGATTCAAGTTTCACTCAAAATCATTTCCTCCCTGTAAATATGTAGAGCTGCGTGCTGCTATAAAATTAAAGATTTAATGCCTTCCCGGTCTGCTGAAGCCCCCGCCGCCACCACCTCCGCCAGAGGAGGGGGTATAACTTCTTGTCGGCTGGCTGAATCCGCCGCTATTCGTATTGGACGGCCGGTAGAAATTATTGTTATTGCTGTTAGTCCGGTAATTGTTATTATTAAAATTATTACTATTACCATTGATTTGTCTGCTATTACCATTCCGGGCGCCCTGCGTATAATAGGAAGTAGAAGTCCACGGCCGGTATGCCCGCTCATTGCTATTGCTGGTGGTACGCGTGACCAGGCCATTACGGTAGCTGGTGCCGTTGAAAGCCCGCAGACGCGAATAAACCGCATTCGTACCGTAAGCCCCATATTTACCACCGCCGGCTACAATCAGACCGCCGCCATAATAAGGATTGTAGAAATAAGGATTATACCAGCTATTCCACATATAGTAGCTGTTCCAGCACATATACGGATCTCCGAAACCCAGACCGAAGGAGGGGCCGAACCCAAAACCCAGCCCATAACCGTACGAAGGAAAGCCATAGCCATACCCCATGCCCAAACTCAGGCTGGGAGAATAATAAGAATCAGCCGCGCTGTAATCATCAAAATAGGACCAGCGGGAGGGATCCTGCACCTTCATCCGCACATACTGATCGTTGGGCGCCGTGCTGTAGTAATCTCCTGGCTGCGCCTTGCCGGAATAATACTCATCCTGGTCACCGCCGTTGCTGGCTGGGGCAGCCTTGCCGGAAGAGGAAGGTGAATAGTAGATATCGTCAGGTGTTTGCGCCGCCTTGCGGGAGGAGGAACAGCTGCTCAGTATGATCAGCGTTCCGGCCAGGAATGTATATATCTGTTTCATGGCGAAAGCATTTAGGTTATTTTCAGTCTGAAGTCGCTATTTTTGCGATCCATTATGTTAATGTAAAGTTACGATAAATAATCAGCCTTATATGGAATTTATTTATAGATTATTGTTAAACGGTGATTAAATTATTTAAAGAGGACAAGCTATTTTATGAGCAAAGAAATTACTAGCCGGGCTGCCGATTATTCGCAATGGTATAATGACCTGGTCATCAAGGGCAGTCTGGCCGATTATTCGGCTGTCAAAGGCTGTATGGTGATCAAGCCCTATGGATTTGGCCTATGGGAGAAAATGCGCGATCAGCTGGACAAAATGTTCAAGGACACCGGGCATGTGAATGCCTATTTCCCCCTGTTCATTCCTAAAAGCTTTCTCAGCAAGGAAGCCGCCCATATCGAAGGGTTTGCCAAAGAATGCGCCGTCGTCACCCACTACCGGCTCAAGAACGACCCGAATGGGGGAGGAGTGATCGTAGACCCCGAAGCTAAGCTGGAAGAAGAGCTGATCGTCCGGCCCACCAGCGAAACCATCATCTGGAACACCTATAAGACCTGGATACAGTCCTACCGGGACCTGCCCCTCCTGATCAATCAGTGGGCCAATGTAGTCCGATGGGAAATGCGCACCCGCCTGTTCCTGCGCACCACGGAATTCCTCTGGCAGGAAGGCCATACCGCCCATGCCACCGCCGGAGAGGCGATCGCAGAGACGAAACAAATGCTGGACGTCTACGCCGCCTTCGCAGAAGAATATATGGCCCTCCCGGTGATACGGGGAGTCAAGACGGAAAGCGAACGTTTTGCCGGAGCCGTAGACACCTATTGCATCGAGGCCCTTATGCAGGATGGCAAGGCCCTGCAGGCAGGCACTTCCCATTTTCTGGGACAGAACTTTGCCAGGGCGTTCGATGTTAAATTCTCCGATAAGAGCAACAAGCTGGAATATGTCTGGGCCACCAGCTGGGGTGTAAGCACCCGCCTGATCGGAGCCCTGGTAATGGCGCACAGCGATGACGACGGCCTGATCCTTCCCCCAAAGATCGCCCCCATGCAGGTCGTGATCGTTCCCATTTATAAAGGGGAAGACAAGAAAGACCTGCTGGACGCAAAAGGAAAAGAGCTGGCCGGGCAGCTGAAAGCCGCCGGCATCAGCGTGAAATTCGATGACAACGACAATACAAGGCCGGGATTTAAATTCGCTGAATACGAGATGAAAGGTGTCCCCGTCCGCATCGCCATGGGACTGCGCGACCTGGAGAACGGCAGCGTCGAAATAGCCCGCCGCGATACAAAAGAGAAGACCGCCGTCCCCATGGAAGGCTTGCCGGCCTATGTCTCCAATCTGCTGAACATTATCCAGCAGGCTATGTACGACAAGGCGCTGGCTTACCGCGATCAGCATATCAGCCGGGCAGATACCTGGGAGGAGTTTGAACAGCTGCTGGACGGGAAAGGCGGATTCATATCGGCGCATTGGGATGGCAGCCCCGCAACAGAGGAAGCCATCAAGGAAAAGACCAAAGCGACCATCCGTTGTATCCCCCTGAATAATCCCCCGGAAGAAGGGAAATGCATTCTTACCGGTCAGCCCAGCAAGGAAAGAGTCCTGTTTGCCCGGGCTTATTAGCCGCGTTTACCTTATATTATAATAGAATAGTTACAATCGTTATAGGATTGTAACTATTTTTTTTATTTTAGGCCCCGGGTAATCAATCCCCCGGAACGGGTAACCAATCCCCCCGGAGTGAATTAATCATAAAAATCACCCCTTCTCCATGGAACAAAACACTGAGATCAGCCTCTTCGAACTACAGATCGACCACAACGTATCCTCCTATTTGAAGGAGACAGCCCGATGGGCAAAATTCCTGGCCATAGTAGGTTTTATCTGCTGCGGAGTAATGGTCCTCGTAGCGCTGTTCGCCGGCTCTTTTATAGCAGCGGCTTTACGCATGACCGGCGGAGCGGCCGGGATGGGCTATCTGACCGGAATGATATCCTTCGTCTACATCCTCATCGCACTGCTGTTCTTCCTGCCCTGCCTCTACCTGTACAATTTTGCCTCCCGCATGCAGGCGGCCCTGCGCAGCAACGATCAGGAGCAGCTGACGAAGTCTTTCAAGAATCTCAAATCCTGTTACAGGTATATCGGGATATTTACCGTTATCTACCTGGCCCTGGTAGTGTTGATCATAGTGGCCAACCTCTTTGGATCGGTTTCCCGCGGAGGGGTATAACCAGGTATAACCGCACCACGATCATGCAGCTGGCCCATAGCCCCGACGCCGCATGCCCCGGATCAAATGCCGCAGTTCCCGGATTAAACGCCGCATGCCCCGGATCAATATGCAGACTCATGCCGTAGCGTGATCAATCCCCTCATGCCGCGTATTGACTACCCTTATGTCGTCCGGCAATAACTACCGTCATGTCGTCGAGTAATAATTATAATCCTTCAGCAAAGTCTCCAGGAACTCCAGGGAATCCTGGTCGCTTTCAATATGTAATTTGGACTTGATCCTTTCACCGATCCGCATGGAAAGATCATAGTCCCCCTTTTTCTTTACAGCACCGATGATACTCTTCAGCGTGTTGATATCCTTATCGCTCAAATGCATCACCTGGGGAAACCTGGGCCGATAATCTCCTTCCAGTTCCGTAAACACCGTATCCTCCCAGGATGTATGCACCCGGGTATCGATGATCATCGTTCCGGCTACCAGGTCGCCGATCCGTTGGGAATGAGGCGTCATGAGCACACAGGCGATACCCCCGAAAAGAAAGATCGCGCACCACCAGGGTAAGCTGTTCATACTGACAGCGGCAAGGACCCATATAGGGAAATCCGCCAGCCGGAATACCCACCGGATCAGGTATTGGCTTAGCGTAGGCTGGCCGCCGTCAGCAGTGATCACCTTAATCCCCAATGCCTTCTTTCCAACACTCTGCCCGTTCATCAGTATTTCACAAATAAGATGATAAAATAAGGGCGGCAGCCCGAATAAGACGAACACCCATTCCATCCCATCCCCAAAACTAATATTCAATAGCTTCGACCCCACCAGGAAATAAGCGGTCACCACCACCGAATCGATTATCCAGGCCAGTAGCCGCTTGTGAAAAGGCGTGATGGGAAAATCCACTTCGATATTAAAACCGGTATCTAATTTTACTACGAGCATCCAATTGACGTTATTATTTTTATCAGATTTTACTCACTATATTTAATGGTAAATATAATGCTAAATCTTTTTTAGTGCGAGAGGGTCTTTTTATTAAAAAAAATATTGATAAGTGGAAGCAGTATCAGTACGAGCCGGCCACCGATCCCGACGAAATGGCCGGGCAGTTCACTGAATTGGTGAATGACCTGGGCTATTCCAGGACCTTTTATCCGCACAGTAAAGTGACGCAATACCTCAATGGACTCGCCTCGCGGATCTACCTGGGCATCTATCGCAATAAAAAAGAAGAAGCTTCCCGCATCGTCCGTTTCTGGAAGACCGAATTACCGCTGGTCGTCCGGAAATATCACAGGGAGATATTATATTCTTTTTTAATTTTTGTTTTATTTGCTATACTGGCCGCTTTCTCAGCAGCCCATGATGAGACATTCGTCCGGGGAGTGATGGGCGACCGTTATGTGGACATGACCGAAGACAATATCTCCCGGGGAGATCCATTCGGAGTCTATAAAAGCCAGGATCCGCTGAGCATGTTTACCTGGATCGCCGTTCACAATATCAAAATAGCCTTCATGGTATTCGTCTCCGGTTTTGTCCTTTCCATCGGGTCCGTATGGCAATTGTTCAACAATGGAGTCATGCTGGGCGCTTTCCAGTATTATTTTTTTGCGAAGGGCCTGGGCTGGCAGTCCATCCTGGTGATCTGGATCCATGGCACCCTGGAGATCTCTTCCATCATCATCGCAGGCGGCGCCGGCCTGGTCCTGGGCAATAGCATCTTATTTCCGGGTACCTACAAAAGGCTGGATTCCCTGAAAAGAGGCGCGAAAGACGGACTGAAAATGATGATCGGACTGGTGCCCGTATTCATTCTGGCTGCCTTCCTGGAAGGGTTTGTCACCCGGTATTCCAAAATGCCGGTATGGCTCAGCCTGCTTATTTTACTATCCTCTCTATCATTTATTACCTGGTATTTCGTTATTTACCCCATCGGTTTGGAGAGAAAAATGCGTTCCCGGCCCACAACTGAACTCTCTTGAATCCACTTATCCGAATGAATGCTCCCCTATATCATATCAGAAGAACAGGCGGCCTGACCGCGATCTGCCTCCTGTTGCTCCTGCTCGCAGGTCTTTCCTGTCCGGCACAAAGTGAGCGGCGACTGCCTGACTCCATTCCCGGCTCCATGGAAAATACCCCTGAGACCATCGTGACCGCCGACACCGCTAACGGTGGTGAAGACAAAGATACTGCCGCCCAACAGGACGATACCCTCCCACAGCAGGACTCCGCCACCTTTCGGGCTGTCCCCGATACTGTCATCACCCGCTGGAAAAAAGACAGGGATTTTGCCTACGCCAACGACCCTGCCTTCTGGACCCGGGAAAAGAAAGAGAAGGACAGCCGTTTCCTCCGATTCCTGGGAGAGCTGTTCAGCAGCCGCGGATTTCAATATTTTATCTACCTGCTGCTGGCAGGCATCCTGGTATATGCCCTCTACCGGATCATAGCGGAGAACAACCTCCGGCTCTTTTACCGGAAACCTGTTTCCTCCGGAGGCCGGCCACAGGAGCTGAGCCTGGAGGAAGAAGATCTCGACAAAGGGCTTGAACAGGCCCTGACCCGCGGCGATCACCGGCTGGCAACCCGTTATCTGTACCTGAAGGCGCTCCGCCTCCTGGATGTCAAGGAGCTGATCCGGTACCACCCCCAGGCAACCAACCAGGAATATATCGACCAGACCAGGGCGCTCCCGCAGGGAGTTTCTTTCCGCTTCCTTACAGGGGCCTATGAACGGGTATGGTATGGCGAGCTGGCGATCAATGCCACCCAATTTGACTGGCTGCTGCGATCTTTTCAGGATTTTTATAAATCGATATCCGCTAAATAAATGACCGATAGGAAAAAAAATATTAGCGGCCATCTCCCTGACTTCTCTCCCGGGCAACCAGGTGCAGACGATAACTGCCGGCGGATTCCGGTAGGCAGGCCGGGACCGCAGCGGAGGAGATGTCTCCGGCGTTTGGGGTGGGCACAGGCCTGGCTTTTGCTCCTGTTGCCGGTGCTGTTCTCCTGCAACCCGGGCGGCTCGAAAAAACTCAATCGCAGAGTCACGCTCTGGCGTAAGGATAAGATCCCTTACGGCACCTATATCGCCTATGAGAACCTCTACCATCTCTTCCCCAATGCGGAAATAACGATCAACGAAAGTTCTCCCGCCGACCTGAAATCCCCTGCATACGGGAATGGATACGCCGGTCTGAATAAAGGAGGAAAAAAAGCCTATATCATCATTGTGCCCCGGATGCAGCCGGATGTTTCAGAGATCAATGCGCTCCTGAATTTCGTAGGGGAGGGCAACCATGTATTCATTTCCGCCTTTCAGTTCAGCGACTCCCTGCTGCGCAGGCTGAGCCTTAAGACGGGCCCCGATCTTTACCGATACCAGGAGGAAGACAGCCTGCGGCTGAGCATTTATAACCCCGTCAGTTTTGACTCATTGTCCTTTGCCTATCCCGGCGCCTCCTATGACAACTGGGTGTATTCCCTGGACTCGCAATACACTACTATCCTGGGAAAAGACGCCAAAGGCCGTCCTGACCTGGTGAAGTTCAGCTATAAGGGAGGAGGGACCCTGTTCCTTCAGTTTGCTCCCATGGCCTTCACTAATTTCTTCCTCCTGCATAAAGGGAATTTAGCATATTATGACAATGCCCTCTCTTACCTTCCCCCAACGGTAAAAGAGGTTATCTGGGATGACTATTTCCGTTATGACAGCACAAAGGAATTCTCCGCCTTTCAGTATATTTTCGGCAATCGTTCCCTGCGATGGGCTTTCTGGCTGTCCATATTACTTTTCGGGATCATCTACCTGTTCGAGTCCAAGCGCAAACAGAGAATGGTGCCCGTTACGCCCGGGCTCCGCAATAATTCCCTGGACTTCGTAAAAACCATCGGACGCCTGTACTATCAGCGCAGGGACAATCACAACCTGGCGGTAAAAATGGCCGCCCATTTCCTGGACCATATCCGTACCCGGTATAACCTATCCGTGACGACACCCGACGATGGGTTCGCTGACCGCCTGTCTTACAAGACAGGGTATCCCCGGGAGTCTTTACAGGAACTGGTGACAGCTATCAATCGTCTGCAGGCGGACGTTCCCCTCACCGATGAAGAGCTGCTGGCCTTTCACCAAAAAATCGAACTATTTTATAAACACGTTTAACATGGAAGAAAATCTGGAAGAAAATTTATCTGAACAAACGGCCGGTTTATTCGAACAAAGGACCGACCTGGGTGAATTGCAGCAAGCGGTAGAACAGCTCAAGGCCGAGATCGGTAAAGTGATCGTGGGACAGGAACAAATGATCGAATTATTGCTCGCAGGCATCCTGTCGGATGGCCATATCCTGATAGAAGGAGTGCCGGGTGTCGCCAAGACACTGACGGCCAAGCTGCTTAGTAAAGTAATTTCGGTAGCCTTCTCCCGGATCCAGTTCACGCCGGATCTGATGCCGAGCGATGTGATCGGCACCTCCGTGTTCAATCCCCGGGAAAGCAGCTTCACTTTCAGACCCGGACCCATCTTCAGCAACATCGTACTGATCGACGAGATCAACAGGGCGCCGGCCAAGACCCAATCCGCCTTATTCGAAGTAATGGAAGAAAGGCAGATCACCGTCGATGGACAAACCCTCCTCCTGGAAGCCCCCTTCATGGTCGTCGCCACACAAAATCCCATCGAGCAGGAGGGGACCTATCACCTTCCGGAGGCTCAGCTGGACCGTTTTCTTTTCAAGATCAATGTACTCTATCCCTCGCAGGAACAGGAATCCCTCATCGTCTCCCGGCATCACCAGACGCGGATGGAGAACAGGATCGAAGAAGTGCTGCCGGTATTGTCAGCCTCCCGGATCGGAGAGCTGCGCGGACAGGTACGCGGCCTGCACGTGGAAGAAAAGCTGATCCATTTCATTACGGCCATCGTAGGCGCTACCCGTAATCATAAGTCCATTTACCTGGGCGCATCACCCCGGGCTTCCATCGGCATCCTCAACGGCTCCAAGGCCCTGGCGGCTATGCGCGGACGGGACTTCGTCACGCCGGAAGACATAATCTATGTAGCCCCTGCGGTATTACGCCACCGCCTGGTGCTCACCCCCGAAAAGGAAATGGAAGGCGCGTCGACCGATGAAGTGATCAATGAGATCATTCAATCCATCGAAATACCCCGGTAGAACCGTTATGCTATTTGTTTCGAGTGAATTAACCAACGTTTGTCTGAATGCTGAAAAGATTCTATAAATCCCTGTTTTTTGCCCGCCGCTTCTATACAGCCCTGGTGGCCGTAATAGTCCTGTTCCTATTGTCCTACGGGATCCCCTTTTTCTTTGTGATCGCCCAGTTAGGCCTGCTTTTCATTGCCCTGGCCGTGACGCTGGACTACCTGGTGCTGTTTGGCCGGAGAGACCCGGTAATAGCCCGGCGTGAAAACGCGGAAAGATTCAGCAACGGCGATCCCAACCCGGTAAAGCTGGTGGTCACCAATCAATACCCCTTCACCGTGTCCCTGCATATCATCGATGAATTGCCCGAACAGTTCCAGCGGCGTAATTTTTCCCTGGACTGCCAGCTGAAAGCAGGGGAGCGCCGGGAGCTGCCCTATCAATTGCGGCCGACAGAACGGGGCGAATATGTCTTCCATTCCATCAATGTATTTATAAAAAGCCCCTTCAATCTGCTCATACGACGCAAGATCCTGGAGGCAGAGAAGATGGTAAAAGTATTACCCTCCTATTTTCCCCTGAAACAATACGAGCTGATGGCCTGGTCCAACAACCGTTCAGAGAATGGCAAGAAGAGGAGCCGCAAGGTGGGACATAGCCTGGAATTCGAACAGATCAAGGAATATGTCACCGGAGATGATATCCGCAGCCTCAACTGGAATGCCACTGCCCGGAAAGGCGGTCAGCTCATGGTGAATAAATTTACGGATGAGAAGAGCCAGCAGATCTATTGCGTGATCGACAAAGGACGTATCATGAAAATGCCCTTCGGTGGAATGAGCCTGCTGGACTACGCGATCAACGCTACCCTGATCCTCTCCCGGGTGGCGCTCATCAAACAGGACAAGGCAGGCCTGGTCACCTTTGCAGACGAGATAGGCACCTTCCTGCCGGCCGGCCGCAAAGCAATGCAGATGAGCCAGATCCTGGAAGTCCTGTACAACCAGCAGACAAAATTCCTGGAGACGGATTATGAAAAGCTCTATGCCCTGATACGCACCCGCATCACACAGAGAAGCCTGATCGTACTGTTCACGAATTTTGAATCCTTATCAGGCCTCCAGAGACAGCTGCCCTATATACGCGGCATGGCGAAAAAACATTTACTGCTGGTCATCTTCTTCGAGAACACCGGCTTACAGGAATTGCGGGAGGCGGGTCCTGAAGACATCGAAGGACTTTATATAAAGACCATCGCCGACAAATTCGCTTATGAAAAACGATTGATCGTAAAAGAGCTCAACCAGCATGGTATCGCCACCATCCTCACCGCCCCGGAAGACCTCACCGTCCAGACTGTGAATAAATACCTGGAGATCAAGGCCCGGCTGGCTATCTAGGCAGAGCGATCACTGGCGGCCTACCCCTCGTCCTGCCCCTGATTCCGGGTTGATTTCCTATGAAAAGAGCATTTCTCATTTCGTTTAACTTCTATAACTTTGTAGTAAACTTCAGGAATGCTTCCAATTGTTCAACAAGTTGCGAGCGAATACAAAGCCAGCCTTCAGAATCTTTACGGAGATGAACTGATGGAGCTTGTTTTATTTGGTTCCCATGCCCGAGGCGATTATCACGAGGAATCGGATATCGATTTTGCCGTAGTGCTTCGTAATCCCAATACCCGGGCAGCAGCCGAAATAGTTAAAACCTCGCCTATTGATTCCAGGCTCTCTTTAAAATATGGTCTGATAGTTTCTCCATTGTACACTTCTTTTCAAAAAAAGCAGACTTCTATGCAAGGCGTTTATCAGGAAATTCGTAAGGACGGTATAGTTATATGACACATCCTGAACATAGCGAATCTTTAAAAGCTCTTGAAAAAGCCGCAAACGCCATTGAAAATGCGCAGTACGATTTAAAGGGCGGCTTTGTTCTGGCAACGGCGAACCGCGCCTACTATGGATGTTATTATTGTATGATTGCTCTTTTATACACTCAAAATGTATATGCAAAAACACACCAGGGCGTTCGGGTGAAATTTTCCGAGCTATTCATTAAAACACTAGTTTTCCCAAGCGAAACAGTCGACGATATCGCTATGATATTCAAATATCGCCAGTAAGCCGATTACGATCTGGATACAGAAATTACACCCGAAGAAGCTCGCGATTTGGTTAAAAAAGCCCATGAATTTTACCAGATGACAAACGACTATCTTCAAAAATTGGCCGCGAAATTGAAGGATTAAGTGCCCTAACTCCTGTAATTAGTATCTTTGCGCCAATGCAACAAAGATCTCCCGGCCATCCGCCAGCTCCCAACTTTTTTGACGAAGGACAGGCCATGCTCATCGACAAGCCCCTCCACTGGACATCCTTTGATGTGGTAAGAAAGATCCGCAACCAGGTAAAAACAAAAAAAGTAGGCCACGCAGGCACCCTCGACCCCCTCGCCACCGGCCTGCTCATCCTCTGCACCGGTAAGTACACCAAAAAGATCAATGATTACATGGCGCAGGAAAAGGAATATACCGGTCATTTCACCCTGGGAGCCACCACCCCCACCTTTGACCTGGAAAGCGACCCGGAGAATTTCAAGGATACGGGCGCCGTCACTCCCGAAACCCTCCAATCGGTCGTTGCCGCCTTCATAGGAGAGATCGCCCAGCTGCCTCCGATGCATTCGGCTATTAAAAAAGATGGCGTACGATTATATGAACTCGCCCGTCAGGGGAAAGAAATCAAGCTGGATCCCCGGCAGGTAACCATCAAAGAATTTGAGATCACGTCCCTGGAACTGCCCACAGCACATTTTCGCGTCGTCTGCTCAACAGGCACCTATATCCGTAGCCTGGCCTATGATGTGGGTGCTGCGCTGGGATGTGGCGGTTACCTCAGCTGCCTGCGCCGGACGCGGATAGGGGAGTTCCGGGTGGAAGATGCGATGAGCATGGAAGCAGCGGAAGCATTCATTAAAGACAAGCTGCAAGCTCCCTAAAAAGGATACCCGATCCCCAGCTGAAACTGCCCATCCCCCAGTCTCATATCATAAAACCAGCGCTCGGGATATTCCAACCGTTGCGGATCTTTCAGCTTATAAGCCCAGTCGAACCGAATGAGGAAATAATCGAAATCCAGCCGCAGACCCGTGCCGGCATCCACGGCAAACTCTTTATAGAACCGGTTGAACTGGAAGTCGCTTCCCTTCCCGATCACGGCCGTATCCCTGTTCCAGATATTCCCGGCATCGGCAAATAGCGCGCTTTTAAGCTTCATCACCCCAAAAAACGTACCCAGGGGAAACCGGTACTCAATATTGCCTTCCAGCTGCACATCCCCGAAACGGTCAGAAACCGTGGTGCTTTTGGAATAGAACGTAGAAGACCCCAACCCTAATTGCCTTACCTGCCATCCCCGCATACTATTGGGGCCTCCCGCAAAAAATGCCTTATAAAAAGGAAGGGTCTGCTCTTTGGAGTTGCCTTCCCTGCCATAGGCCCACCCGGCGCCCGCATAAGCCCGCAGGGCCAGCTGGCTCCGCTTAAAGTCGATATGACGGCGATATTCGATATCCCCCTTGATATAACGCCAGAGATCCCCCTCATCCAGCGACTTGATCAATCC
>JAATFV010000163.1 GCA_015655015.1 Chitinophagales bacterium
ATTTAAGACATTAAAAGAAGAAAACACCGGGCTGGCTCGTTGCAACGCCCAAAAAGGAATCCGGGGACCATTTTTGTTTATTTTAGTCGGTTAGCAGTGATAAAATTGGTAGATTAAAATATTATACCATTTGAGGGCTTTGGACAGTGCCCCCTTTTTTTAACCTTATCTTAATTTACCCGTTAACGAATCGCTAACAAAAAGACCCTTAACGTTTTGAACGTGATATAGGTACGTTAAGGTCCCCCATCATATTGCCATTCATACAAATCCTCACAACCAAAAATTCAGCAAAAAATAAAACTCTTTATATTTGATGCTTTCAACAAACACCTAATTTAGATGGCTCGGCTGGCTAACCTGATTGCACCAACACCCGCTACTGCACTTTTTCTCATTTCCACCTGTATTTTCCTCTTTTCCGCCTGCAGGGAGAAGGCAGAAACGGCAAAGACCAACAAGACCCAGGGAGCACAACCCGTTATTGTGGACGTGATCGTCGCCGGCGCCCGGAGCATTGACAATAAGATAGAGGCTAACGGAACGGTGGTTGCCAATGAATACGTGGAACTGCATCCCGAGATCAGCGGAAGGATCACTTATCTGAATGTGCCGGAAGGCGCTTACGTAGAGAAAGGCACCATCATCGCCCGTATCAATGACGCGGATCTCCGGGCCACGCTGGAGAAATCAAAAGTGCAGCTGGACCTTTATCAGAAAACCGAAGAACGAAATCGCAAGCTGCTGGCTATCAATGGCCTCAACCAGGCTGATTATGACCTTGCCCTCAACCAGGTCAATAGCGCCAAGGCGGATATTGATTATACCCAGGCCCAGCTCGATAAGACGGTCATCCGGGCTCCCTTCAGCGGGATAGTAGGGCTGCGCCAGGTAAGCCCCGGCGCCTATGCCACTCCTGCCACGATCATCGCTACCGTTCAGCAGCTGGATAAGATCAAAGTTGATTTCACCTTACCGGAGCAATATTCTTCCTTCATTAAAAAAGGGGTCCTGGTGGACATACAGGTAGATGCAGTCAACAATATCCACCGGAAAGGCCTGATCGTTGCCACGGAGCCGCAGATCAATCTCTCCAGCCGCAATTTAAAAGTAAGGGCCCTGTTGCTGGAAGGCAAGGGGAATCCCGGAGCTTTTGTAAAGGTATTGGTCAATGCCGGCGTAGACAAAAAAGCCATCATGGTGCCTACCAATTGCATTATTCCCGATGATAAGAACAACCAGGTGATCCTGGTCAAAGACGGAAAAGCGCAATTTTCCAACGTGCAGACCGGCGTCCGGGAAGCGAATAACGTAGAGATCACCAGGGGCATCAATGCCGGCGATACCGTTGTCGTTACGGGGGTGCTGTTTGCAAGACCCAAATCTCCTCTCAAAGTAAGAAGCGTGACCAGCCTGGAAAAATTAACGGCAGTGGCCAATCAATAAAATTAGTTTCGCCCGAAACCAGCAACTATACGTTCGACTATGAATATTTCTGAATTATCATTGAAGCGGCCCGTTCTGGCGATAGTGATGAACCTGATGCTTATCCTGTTCGGGGTGGTGGGATATAATTTCCTTGCGGTGAGGGATTATCCCGCCATCGATCCTCCTATTATTACCGTAAGCACATCCTATACCGGCGCCAACACCGATCTCATCGAAAGCCAGATCTCAGAGCCCCTGGAAAAACAGATCAACGGGATCCCGGGTATCCGTACTATCTCTTCCACCAGCACGCTGGGCAGCAGCAACATCACCGTGGAGTTCAACCTGGGGGTGGACCTGGAAGCAGCTGCCAGCGACGTACGCGACAAGGTAAGCCAGGCGACCCGCAGCCTTCCTTTGGATATCGATGCTCCGCCGGTGGTCAGCAAGGCGGACGCGAACAGTGACTTCATCCTGATCCTGGCCGTACAGAGCCATACCAAGAGCCTGATGGAGCTGAGCGATTATGCGGACAACGTTTTACAGCAACAATTGCAGACCATCGACCAGGTGAGCTCAGTGAACGTATTCGGCGATAAAAGTTATGCTATGCGTATCTGGCTGGACCAGGATAAAATGAACGCTTACGGTGTGGCCTATAATGATATTTCCACGGCAATGACCAATGAGAATGTGGAGCTTCCCCCCGGCAAGATCTATGGGAACAATACGGAACTTACTATCAAGACCCTGGGCCGCCTCACCACGGAAAAAGATTTCAGGGATGTGATCCTGAAAGAAGACAGTTCAGGCATTGTGCGTATAAGCGATGTGGCCAGGGTAGAGCTGGGGCCGCAGATAGAAGAGCAAAGCTGGAAGTACAATGGAGTATTTGCCATCGGTCTGGCGATCATTCCCCAGCCCGGCGCCAATAATATTGCCATTGCCGACGAGTTTAACAAGCGGCTGGAAGAGATAAAAAAAGCGAATAAGGCAGATCTGGAATTCAACGTCCTGGTCGATAATACCAAGATCATCCGGCAATCCCTGGATGAGGTAAAAGAGACGCTGCTGATCGCTTTTTTGCTCGTGGTGCTGGTGATATTTTTCTTTTTCCGTAACTGGCTGATCGCGCTTCGTCCCCTGATCGATATTCCTATATCCCTGGTCGCTACCTTTTTCATCATGTATATATCGGGCTTCACCATCAATATCCTGACCCTGCTGGGCATCGTGCTGGCTACAGGCCTGGTGGTTGACGACGGGATCGTGGTGACGGAAAATATCTTCCGGAAGCTGGAGCAGGGATTTCCCATCCGTAAGGCAGCCCTGGAAGGCAGCAAGGAGATCTTTTTCGCCGTTATTTCCACCTCTCTTACCCTGGCGGTGGTCTTTATGCCGGTGGTCTTTCTGCAAGGCTTCGTAGGACGCCTGTTCAGGGAGTTTGGGGTGGTGCTCGCCGCAGCGGTACTGATCTCTTCCTTTGTGTCTTTGACGATCACCCCGGTGTTGAACGTATACCTCACCAGCAAAAAGAGCGGGCACGGCTGGTTCTATGAGAAGACCGAGCCTTTTTTCACGGGCATGGAGAATGGTTATCTCAGGCTCCTCAGAGGGTTTATGAAAATACGATGGGCTGCCTGGATCATCATTGCTGTTTGCGGCACTATGATCTGGCTGATCCTGAAAAATATGCAAAGTGAGATCGCTCCCCTGGAAGACAGAAGCAGCATTCGGTTTACCGTTACGCTGCCCGAGGGCTCCAGCTTCAATTATACGCAGAATATCACTGATCAGATCTCGGATTTTCTCCTTGACTCCGTGCCGGAAAGGGACTTTGTATTTGCCAGGACGCCGGCCGGAACTTCGCTCAATGGCTCTCAGCCCCGTATCGGGCTGGTGCCTTCCACGGACAGGGCCCGGAGCCAGGACGAGATCTCCAGCGACCTGCAGCGCAAGCTGAGCCGCTTCAATGACGCGCGGATCTTTGCCATCCAGGAGCAGACCATTGCCGTAGGCTCCGGTTCGAAGACCAGCCTGCCGGTGCAGTTTGTCCTGCAGAACCAGGACCTGGATAAATTAAAGAAGGTGATGCCGGCCTTCCTGGATGAAGCCAGGAAAGACAAGACTTTTTCCAATGTGGATGTCAACCTTAAGTTCAATAAGCCGGAGGTGAATATCACTCTCGACCGGATGAAGATCAAGGACCTTGGCCTATCTACCAATGACGTGATCTCTGCCATGCAGGCGGCATTCAGCGGCGGCAGACTGGCTTACTTTATCATGAACGGTTACCAGTATTATGTGATCGCTCAGCTGGAAAGAGGCGACCGGAATGATCCCACCGATATCAGTAAAGTATATGTCCGCAATAAGAACGGCGACAATATCCCGCTGGATGCCGTGGTGCATATGGAAAATAATAGCAGTCCTTCTACGCTGTTCCATTTCAACCGGTATAAGGCGGCCACTATTTCCGCCTCGCTGGCGCCCGGTAAGACGATCGGGGATGGCATCGTTGCCATGCAGGCGATCGCCAATAAATTGCTGGATGCAAGTTTCCAGACGGCGTTGTCGGGGTCTTCCCGCGATTATGCCGAAAGCTCTTCCAATATCGTGTTTGCTTTTGCCCTGGCGCTGGTATTGATCTACCTGGTGCTGGCTGCCCAGTTCGAAAGTTTTATCGACCCCTTTACGATCATGTTCACGGTTCCGCTGGCAATGGCCGGCGCCTTGCTGAGCTTGTGGTTATTCCATCAGACGCTGAATATCTTTTCTGAGATCGGGATGATCATGCTCATCGGGCTGGTAACCAAGAACGGGATCCTTATCGTGGAGTTCACCAATCAGAAAAGGGAGCAGGGCATGTTCAAGATGGAGGCGGTGGTGGAAGCGGCCTCACAACGTCTCCGGCCCATATTGATGACCAGCCTCGCTACTTCCCTGGGAGCTTTGCCGATCGCCTTAAGCCTGGGAGCTGCGGCCACGAGCCGGGTCCCCCTGGGGATTGTGGTAGTGGGGGGGATCATGTTCTCGCTGATATTGACCTTATTCGTTATTCCAGCCGTATATACGTATGTGTCAAGCAAGCATAAGGCTCATTTAACGGAGGTTGTTGATTAAGGGTTGACATATGCGGAAAATGATCCCGCAGAGGGGAATGGATTGGCAAAATGACTGGAACGGGAATGATCCTTCAGCAAGGAATGGACCCGTAAAAGGACTGGCAGGCGAATAGCCGGATAAAGCTAACGGTTGCATAAATCTCCAATGATTTAATAAAAACGAATTGATTAATACTCGTAATGACTAATATGAAAATACCCGGACTGATCGGTGTGCTGTTTTTCCCTTGTCTGTTGCATGCACAGGATCCTCTGCGGAGCCACCCTACGGAAGACTCTGCAAAAACTGCACAGGCGCAAATAGCTCCGCTTACCCTTAAGCTGCCGGATGCGGTGCAGATAGCCCTGAAAAACAGCCTGGGCATCCAGCTGGCTAAAAATAATGTCAGCATAGCGGGCATCAATAACAGCTACAGCATAGCCGGTGGAATGCCTTCGGTGAATGCCACTGCTGCTGACCAGGAGCAGGCTACCAGCATCAAACAGGAGTATGCCGATCCTGCGAATAACAAACAAAGCAATAATGCCCTTTCCAACAACCTGTCAGGCGGATTGAATGCCTCCATGCTGCTTTTCAACGGAGAGCGGGTAGTGACGGCCAAAAAAAGACTGGATGTTACGGAGGCCCAGACCCGGCAGCAATTAAGCTCCCGGGCGCTGATCATCGTCAACAATGTCATGCTCAAATATTATGATATTGTCCGGCAGCAGGGCTATGCCAAAACCCTGGAAAGGTCTATCGATGCCGGCAAGGCGCAGCTGGCCATTGTCCAGGCCCAGCAGAGCGTCGGCATGGCTAATAATTCCGATCTGTTCCAATCCCAGGTGGACCTGAATACGCAGATACAAAATTTGCAGGCCCAGCAGCTGATAGTGGACCAGGATAAGACGGATCTGCTGACGCTCCTGACCCTGAACCCGGATTCCACCATTGCTGTTGAAGATACTATCCTGGTCGACAAGAGCATTCAGCTGGCGTCCATTATCAGCGCCGTTCAGACGGCCAACCCGGATGTAATGGCGGCTGACCAGCAGATCACGATCAATCAATTCATTCAGAAGGAGGTGGGCGCACAGCGTTATCCATCTCTGTATGTGAATGGAGGGTACAATTATAGCCGGACCAAAAATACCGTTGGCTTTTCCCTGTTAAACCTTAACTATGGCCCCTTTGCGGGTGTGACGCTCAACATTCCCATTTTTAACGGGGGCGTTTACCGCAGACAGGAGCAGATAGCCGGCATCAATATCACCAATGCCCGGTTGACGAAGGATACCCTTGTGCTGAACTACACTTCCAATGCCGTGAAGAACTGGCAGGCGTATAAGAACAATCTTCAGCAGCTGGAGACTGCGAAAGCCAATTATGATCTTTCCCAGAAATTACTGGACCTGGTGATGCAGCGATTTGAGTTGAAACAGGCTACGATCGTGGAGGTAAAGAATGCGCAGCAAAGTTTTGAGAATGCGGGATTTTTGCTTGTCAACGTGAGCTTTGCCGCTAAGTCTGCGGAGATCCAGTTAAGGCGTTATGCGAATCAATTGACGAATTAGGGCAGAATGGCCATCAGAACAGGGTCTGCACGCCGTACAGCACCTTTGTTTCATGATCCAGCAGCCATTTTTTGCGCCAGAGCCCCCCGCCATAACCGACCAGGTCTCTTTTTGAACCGATCACCCGGTGGCAGGGAATGACAATGGCGACATGGTTCTTCCCATTAGCGGCAGCAGCGGCGCGTATCGTCTTGGTGTCGCCCAGCCGCCTGGATATATCCAGATAGCTGACGGTTTTACCGAATGGAATAGAGCTCAGTTCCGCCCATACTTTTTGCTGAAAATCCGTTCCCTCCTGGTATACGGGGAATTCGAATACCCGCCGCTGGCCCTGGAAATACTGGATCAGCTGTTCTATGCATTGAATAATGAGGGGGGGAACAGGGCCCTTCAGATAGGCGCCGGTTTGATTATCGGATGCCCCATCCAGGTTGTCGACGAAACTTATCTCACTGATATAGGTATCCGTTCCGGCTATCCGCAGAAGGCCCAGGGGCGATTGATAGTAGGTTGATGCGGTTGATGGGGTCGATGTAATTTGTTGCATATAGCTTTAAGCGTCAAGCCACAAGCTTGAAACTTATAATTTAAATACTTGACAAGGGGCCACCTGAAGCTAAAAACCTGCAGCATGAAGCTATCTTTATCCAATCTTCCAGCCATTTTCCACTTTCCGCTCCGGACCTAATAAAACTACTTCTTTTTTGTCAGTATACACACCCAGTACGAGGCATTCACTGAAAAAATTCGCGATCTGCCTGGGCGGGAAGTTCACGACCGCTATGACCTGCCTTCCGATAAGTTGTTGCGGATCATACAGATCAGTCACCTGGGCCGATGACTTTTTGATCCCCAGCTCTCCAAAATCAATGGTCAGCTGATAAGCTTTTTTTCTTGCTTTCGGAAAATCGGTAACTTCCGTGATCGTTCCGACCCGCATATCTATTTTTTCAAAATCATCCCATTGAATCGTCAACATAGTTCCTGATTAGTTGTTTATTGTAAACTAAAATATACATTTTTATGAAACGTACAGCAACAGCCGTATGGAACGGCTCCGGAAAAGATGGCAGCGGTCATTTAACGACACAAAGCACGACCCTTAAGGACGCCCAGTATTCCTACAAGTCAAGGTTCGAGCAGGGGGTAGGCACCAACCCGGAGGAACTGATCGCCGCCGCGCATTCCG
Organism: Chitinophagales bacterium; assembly: GCA_015655015.1. Taxonomy (GTDB): domain Bacteria; phylum Bacteroidota; class Bacteroidia; order Chitinophagales; family Chitinophagaceae; genus Puia. The sequence continues at coordinate 7,297 of JAATFV010000163.1, forward strand.
GTTGTTTTGCCATGGCGCTGAGCTTTGAATTGCAGAGTGCCGGCCTGACCGCTGATTCCCTGGACGTCACCTGCACGATCACCCTGGAGCCAGGCGTTGGGATCACCCATTCGGATCTTGTATTAAAGGCAAAGATCCCCGGCGTGGACAACGCGAAATTCCAGGAATATGCCGCCACAGCAAAGGCCAACTGCCCGGTGAGTAAAGTGCTGAATGCGCAGATCTCCCTGACTGCCTCGCTGGTTTAAGCCGGATATCAGGCGCATGGCAGAGCCCGTCACCCGGACGAGGCCTCCGATCGCCGTTTAAAATTTTTGCAATTTTAGCACCCCCGGGGTGCTTTTTTTTTAAATAGCTTTATCACTGTTGGTCGGAAACGAGTATATTTTCATAGAACTTGTCTCTGATAAACATACGTGCACTTTACTGTGATATTACCGCATCCAATTTTTTAACGAATTCGCTTAGTAAACTTATTATGAAGGACAAATTCAACAAGCAACGTTCCCGTCGTAATTTTCTGCGGGATGCCTCTCTGGCCGCTACCGGCTTCTTTATTGTTCCCCGGCACGTGCTGGGAAAAGGATTTATCGCTCCCAGCGACCGGCTGGCCATCGCTGCTATCGGCGCTGGCGGAAAAGGGGGGGATGATCTTAAAAATTTTTACGGCAGCGGGAAAGTGGATGTGGTAGCCCTCTGTGATGTTGACGACCGTCAGGCAGCCGGTTCTGTTCAAAAATTCCCGAAAGCGAAATATTACAAAGACTTCCGGGAAATGCTGGAAAAAGAGCACAAGCATATCGATGCGGTATCCGTCTCCACCCCGGACAATATACATGCAGTAGCCGCACTTTCGGCTATGCAATTAGGCAAACATGTCTATGTACAGAAGCCCATGACGCATGATATTTATGAAGCCCGCACCCTGACGGAAGCGGTGAAAAAATATAAGGTAGTCGCGCAAATGGGCAATCAGGGCTCGTCGAGCGATGGAGTGCGCCAGATGCAGGAATGGTATAATGCGGGTACGATAGGAGATGCAACGGCCATCCATATCTGGACCAACAGGCCCGTCTGGCCGCAGGGATTTGGCAGGCCGAAAAGCACCGACGCGGTCCCTAAGGAGCTCAACTGGGATCTCTGGCTGGGACCTGCCCAGTTCGAGGATTATCATAAAGAATATGTGCCTTTTAGCTGGCGGGGATTCTGGGCTTTTGGCACCGGGGCGCTTGGTGACATGGGTTGTCACTTAATTGACCCTGCTTTCAAAACCGTAGGTCTTGGTTATCCTTCCGAAGTGGAGTGCAGTGTAGGCGATTTTTACGAAAAAATGTGGACCCCGGCCTATTACCCTGAAAGTTGTCCGCCTTCTTCTTCCGTCAAAATGAAGTTTCCCGGCAAGAATGGCAAGCCCGATGTCAGCCTTTACTGGATGGACGGCGGTCTTATACCTGAGCGTCCGGAAGAGCTGGGACCGGATGAGCCAATGGGCGGCGATGACGGGGGCGGTTGTATCATCACCGGCACCAAGGGAAAGATCATGTGCGGCACCTACGGCAGCAGGCCCACCTTACTTCCCACCTCCCGTACGAAGGAAGTCAATGTGCCGAAGACGCTCGCCCGGGTACCGGAAGGGCACTATGTTCAATGGGTGAACGCCTGTATCGCCGGTTATGGAGTGAATCCCCTTAGCTCTCCCTTTGATTATGCGGGACCGTTGACCGAGACGATCCTCATGGGCAATCTGGCCATCCGGAGCTGGAATATCAAGGACGCTAAAGGCGGCTTTCCCGGAAGAAAGAAATTGTTGTGGGATGCGGTTAATATGAAGATCACTAATTTCGACGAGGCCAACCAGTTCGTCAAACGCCAGTATCGTGATGGCTATAAGTTAACCGTGTAAGAGTAAATGATCGCGGGCCATGTTGACCAGAAAAAACGGGCCATGTTGACCGGAAAAAGTTGACTACACAACAAAGCCGCCTGTTTCTGGACGGCTTTGTTGCTTAAGAAATATTTATGTCAGTATTGGTTAATTGGTCGTTAATCGCTAGTTAATGATTGGTTAATGGCTAGTTAACAATTCGTTGACATTGGACCTATATTTTTGCCGGATTAAACCTATTTTAATGGTGAAAGGCGTATATCGGTGCACTGGATGCCAGCAATGACCGGACTTCCGGAAGGCCGTGTAAAATAAATAATTTGAACGTTGTCTTGGTTGACAAATCCTGAGGGTCGGTCGTGGTTGGCCGGCTCTCTTCTTTTTGCTTATGGGATTATGTAGTCGGGGCCTGCGTCAGTCTCCCAGCAACCTGGCCAGTTCCATCAATTCCTTTTGCTTATAGACATTTCTTTCATCGCTGAAGCATTTGCTGAGCTCTTCAAGCGCAGTTTGGATGATGCGATTGTGAGAGAGGGGCTTAAAATAGGAGGCGACGGGAGGGACAGACACCCTTTTGAAATAGCTCTCTACGTCTTTGTGTGAGAATACCTGTCCGCTCATCGGGTCGATGAAAAATTCTATACGCTGCTGCGGGCTGAGCTTTTCAGGGTTCTCATCGTAATTGGGCTTAATATAGGCCAGAACGAACTGCCGGGGGATATTGATAGCTTTTACAGGGATATCCAGCAATTCGCTCAGCAGCAGGTACAGGATGCCATTAGAAATGGAATTGCCTCTTTTGGTTTCGATCAGCTTATTGATCAGGAACTCTTCCGGCTGTTGATAGGCAACTTCGGTGCCCTTTAATCCATAATAATTGTAAAGGATGCTTGTCAGCACATTTACCTGCTCCAGGGGAGTAAGATAACTGTTCAGCTCCAGCCAGATATTACGGCGGAGCTTTTCCACTTCCTGCAGGACAGGGGTGGTCACCATTTCAGGATATTGGAATTTAGCTACCAGCAAGGCTGCCGTTAAAAGGTCCTGGTAGCTGCTGTTCTTCCAATGCTGAAAATCTTCCGTAAGATCGTGGTAATGCAATTTGTGGATCAGCAGCTCGATGCGCTCCTGGACATCTGAGCTGATCGTATTTTCCCAAAGGTTTTCCAGGTTGGGAATAATGCCCCTGCCGTAGCTTACGATGCGGGTGCTCACCGAATCAAAAACTTCCTGGTCCGGGTCGTCGATCAGGTGAAAAAGTGCCTTTATTTCTTTGTTCTCTTGCATGCAGATATTTTCTTTCCGGATATTGAACGTGTCAAAAGGAATACGGGATCAAGATCGGGGAAGTTTACAGAAATCAGATAATATTCTTATCCACAGGAATAAAAGGAATGTCAATTACTTCTTTCCCTGAAGGATAATGCTTATTGCAAACAGATAACGCTGGCTGCGTTCGCAAAATTGTGAGAAGCAGGCGGATAAGGCAATGAGGTTGCGGAGATCTAGCTTGTTTTCTTTTTCCGCGGCACCCGTTTGGGTGGATTGGCCTTAACGTCCTCGATAATCGCCTTGACTTCTTCGATGCTCAGGTCGGCAGCAGTCTCCTGCTTTTCTTTAGGGAGCTTGTAGTTGCGCAATCCCTGTTTGATATAAGGGCCATAGGGTCCCCGCAGTACCTGTATTTTTTCTTTTTCGAAAATTTTGATCGTCCGCTCTTCCTTCGCCGCTCTTTTTTCTACGATGATAGGAGTCGCCTCTTCGAACGTGATATTATAAGGATCGAACTCTTTGCTGAGGGAATAGAATTTCTTGTCGTGGGCGATATATGGGCCGAAGCGACCGATATTGATCACTACATCGGAGCCCTCGAATACGCCCAGGTTGCGGGGAAGCTTGAAAAGTTCCATCGCTTCATCAAAAGTGATCGTCTCGATGCTCTGGGTATTCTTCAGCTTGGCAAATTTTGCCTTGTCTTCCTCATTGCTGGTATCCCCGATCTGCACCATGGGACCATACCGTCCCATGCGGGCGATCACCTTTTTGCCGGTCAGGGCGTCGATGCCCAGCTCCCTTTCCCCGCTGATCCTTTCTGCCGTTTCAATGGTGGTATCGACGTCTTTCTTAAAAGGGTTATAGAAGTCATCGATCATTTTGCTCCACAGGATCTTGCCATTGGCCACTTCGTCAAATTCCTCTTCGATCCGGGCGGTAAAGCTATAATCCATGATATCGTCAAAATGCTGCTTCAGGAAGTCCGTGACGACCAGCCCGAGGTCAGTAGGAAACAACTTAGACTTTTCTGCGCCTGTATTCTCCTGTTCTGTCACCTTTTTTATCGTATCATCTTTCAGCTGAAGGATCCTGAAATCCCTCTTGACTCCTTCCTTATCCCTTTTTTCCACATAAGTTCTTTTCAGGATGGTAGAAATAGTAGGAGCGTAGGTAGAGGGCCGGCCGATGCCCAGCTCTTCCAGTTTCTTAACCAGGGATGCTTCTGTATATCTCGGCAAGGGACGGGTGAACCGTTCGATGGCCTTCATTTCTTTCAAAGGAAGTTTCTGCTGAACGGACAAAGGCGGCAGCATACTTTCCTGTCCATCTTCCTCCGTGGCTTCATCCTCATCCCGGTCTTCCATATAAACTTTCAGGAACCCGTCGAATTTCAATACCTCTCCGCTGGCAGTCAATTCTTCTTTATTGGTAGAGATCTGTATTTTAGCGGTGGTTTTTTCCAGCTCTGCGTCCGCCATCTGGCTGGCCATAGTCCTTTTCCAGATCAATTCATATAATCTGCGGCAGTCGGCATCTTCCACGGTCATGCTATCCATGTAGGTGGGACGGATCGCTTCATGCGCCTCCTGGGCGGACTCGTTCTTATTTTTAAACTTGCGGGCCTGCACATATTTGTCTCCGTACTGGCTGCGGATCTGCCCGGTGACAGCCTCCGTGGCTGTTTCACTCAGGTTGACGCTATCGGTACGCATATAGGTGATCTTACCACTTTCGTACAGCTTTTGAGCCAGCAACATGGTCCGGCTGACGCCATAGCCTAATTTACGGCTGGCTTCCTGCTGGAGGGTGGAGGTGGTGAAGGGGGCGGCGGGCGTCTTTTTTCCCGGCTTGACCTGTATATCGGTAACGGTATAGTCCGCTCCGATACATCCCTGGAGGAATTTTTCCGCATTTTCTGCGGAAGCCTGCTTTTTCCCTTCGGCCGTGAACGTGACTTGTTTGCCGGAGAGGTCTTTGGCGGTAAATAAAGCTTCTATCTTAAAGGAGCTGACGGGAGTAAAGGCGTTGATCTCCCTTTCCCGTTCCGCAATGATCCGAACAGCCACGCTCTGAACCCGTCCGGCGCTCAGGTTGTTCTTCATGCTCATCTTACGCCACAATACGGGGCTCAGTTCGAAACCCACGATCCTGTCCAGGATCCGGCGGGCCTGCTGGGCATTCACGAGGTTCATATCCACCGTACGGGGCTTGTTGACGGCTGCCTGGATGGCAGGTTTGGTAATTTCATGAAAAACAATGCGTTTGGTCGTTCCGGGGTCGAGTCCCAGCACTTCGCATAAATGCCAGCTGATGGCTTCTCCTTCACGGTCCTCATCCGTTGCGAGCCATACTTCACCTGATTTCCTGGCGATGCTTTTAAGCTCTTTAACGACCTTCTCCTTGTCTTCCGGGACAATATAACGAGGCTGGTAATGGTTCTTAACGTCTATTCCCATATCACCTTTCTCAAGGTCCCGGATATGACCGTAACAACTTTTTACCTCAAAATCTTCACCCAGGATATTCCCAATGGTCTTGGCTTTTGCCGGAGACTCCACTATCAATAAATTCTTAGCCATGTGTTCATTAAAGGGTTTAAAATCTGTTTGCCCCGGGACAATTTGAACAATTTTAGTCCGGAACAGGCCCTGTTGGCTTGCAAGTTTACAGTATAACCGTCAAATTAAAAAATTAGTCAAGTCGACAAAAAGCCATAGTTGTAAAAAAAATAAACTATTCATTATTGTATTTCAGTCATTTGTGTGCCACTTAACCAGGAGGTTATAAGTTTATGAATACGTTATGGAAGGCATTTTGTTAAAAAACTTTAATTTGGTGTTCACTAATACAGCTAACGGACAGCCAATTTGGAACCATCTTTCTCTATATTTTCCCTGGGAGACTCGGCGATCACCATCGATCTGGGCAATTATATTGATGAACCCCTCAACAGGAAGGCCCTGGCCTTACTGGATAACATTCAGGCGCTCCGGTTGACCGGGGTGAAGGATATTATTGTGGCGTACAGCTCTGTAACAGTGATATACGATCCGGTGTCGGTAGTCGCAGAAGGTCCGGCCCGCCGGGAAGGCGCATTTACGTATCTGAAAAAAAGGCTGGAAGAAGTTTGGGTAAATATAAATATGTCTGCCGGCGAAGGGGAACCTGGTTTCAACGGCCTACAGACGCTGGAAAGGCATGCAGAAGGTGTCATCCGGATACCGGTTTGTTATGAAGCCGGATATGGCCCTGATCTGGATGAGCTTGCCCGGAAGAAAGGAAAAACCCGTGCAGACATTATCAACCTGCATACTTCACCCGTCTACCGTGTGTATATGATCGGATTTTTGCCTGGTTTCCCCTACCTGGGTAAGGTGAATCCGGAGTTGGAAACAGGGAGGAAAGACAAGCCGGTCCCGGTGGCAGCCGGTGGTGTAGGAATTGCAGGCAATCAAACAGGGATCTACCCGTTTAATAGTCCCGGCGGCTGGCAGATCATCGGCAGGACGCCCCTGCGGCTCTTTAA
>JAATFV010000078.1 GCA_015655015.1 Chitinophagales bacterium
CATTCCGTGACGCATCAGCTCTACTACGGTATGAGAGCCGGCGATCCTTATGACGTCTTCCCCCTGCCCTGTCGCCGTGACGGCGCCGACCTCGTTGTCGACGAAGAGGCCCGCCCCGATAATCGGTGAGTCGCCCAGCCGGCCCCTCATTTTAAATCCCATGCCGCTGGTCGTGCAGCTGCCGCTGAGATTGCCGCTGGCGTCCATGGCTATCATGCCGATGGTGTCATGGTTCCATTCCCCGTTGTCGAAACGGGCGGGGGCGAATGCGGTGTTTTCCGCCATGGACAGGCTGCCTTGCGCATGACCGGCAGAGCTGCCTGGCAAAGAGGCTGTATTATACCGGGGCTGATCGAGACCGCTGGTCGGATGGGCGGAACTGCTTTTAGAGTTCTCTATATTGATGACGGGCTTGTATTCTGATTTTTTGAGCCATTGTTCATAGGCTTTTTTTGCATCGTCAGAAAGTTCCTGCGGCTCCAGCGGGAACCCTTCCGCTACGGCAAATTGTTGGGCGCCGCTGCCTACCAGCATGACATGGGGCGTCTTTTCCATCACCCTTCGGGCAACCGATATGGGATGTTTGATACGTTCCAGGGCGCCTACGCTGCCGCAATTGCCCAGCTCGTCCATAATGCAGGCGTCCAGGGTGACGATGCCCTCCCGGTCGGGATTAGCGCCCAGTCCTACGCAACAGTTCAGCGAGGATTCGGTCACTTTTACACCGGCCTCCACGGCATCGAGCGCCCTTCCGTTATTACTCAACACTTCCCAGGCTCCTTTGTTGGCGGCCAGGCCGCTATCCCAGGTGGAGATCACGATGGGAGAGCCCGTTACCGGGGAGGAAAGGGGTGGGAATTGATAGGCGGAGGAACTGGCGCGGGCTGTATTTCCGGCCACCGCCTTTTTACCCAGGAACAGGCCAATAGAGCTGAAAACGGAAGAATGCAGGAACTTACGACGGTTGAACATACTAGAGAAGAATTTTTGTAGTAAAGATCGGATTCGAAAAATGAATCTCAAAATGATCAATGGCAAGTTATGATTTTCCAGGCGCGTTACGTGTCCTGAATTTTTCCAGGCTCCTGCGCGCCTTCTGACGGATCTTGTTTTGTAAGAAGGGAGTCCATCCGAACAATATACCGGGAATGCCCAAGGCCTGGCGGCTCCATTTCCACAGATCGAAATTATCCTGGTGCTCGGCGATCTTTCCTTCGCTGAAGGTAAATAAGGCTTTTCCTTTATTGACTACTTTTCGGCCTGTTTGAGAAAAAGTGTAGGCGGCGATCCAGTCACAGGAGCCGTAGGAGGATCCTTCCGCTGCTGAAGCCGGGTCCACTTGTATATTGCTAAAGCTGAGCTGCAGGTCTTTAGCACTGCTGAGCAACATTTCCCACATAACCCGGACCTGTTGTCCTTCCAGGTTCTCAAAGACAGGATCATAAAAAAACACTTCCTCATGATAACAGTTCAGCATGCCCTTCCAGTCCAGTTTCTGAAAACAGGTGTAAAATACTTTTATTAATTGTTCCTCTTCGCTCATAAAATAATCACTCCTGTATTAAGGGACTTTAGTTAATTTGTTCACAGAAAACTAAAATTAACAGATAAAATGAGAAAACTCCTCTTTTCCCTTCTTTTTTCAGCCGGCTGTTTTATCGTATATGGTCAGGGGACCAGCCAGGACAGCCTCTGGATCCGGGATAATTATTATAAGATAGAGCGGCAGATCCCCATGCGGGATGGCATTAAATTATTCACGACGGCCTATGTTCCGAAAGACACGACGGAACAGCACCCGATCCTGCTGACCCGGACCCCCTATTCCTGTGCTCCCTATGGAGGAGAGAAATGGAGAAATTTCTATACCGGCTATCTTCGCTATTATTTACGCGAAGGATATATTGTCGTCACGCAGGATGTGCGCGGGCGCTGGATGAGCGAAGGGCAGTTCGTGGATGTCCGCCCCTTTATAAAAGACAAGAGATCCAATACGGATGTCGATGAGGCCAGCGATACTTACGATGCCATCGACTGGATGGTAAAAAATCTTCCCCATAACAATGGCAAGGTGGGCGTATTCGGGATCTCCTATCCTGGCTTCTACTCGACGATGGCCGCCGCCAGCGGGCACCCGGCGTTGAAGGCCGTAAGTCCCCAGGCTCCTGTGACGGACTGGTTCATGGGAGATGATTTTCATCACAACGGGGCTTTTTTCCAGATGGACGGATGGGCTTTTTATTCTTCTTTCGGCAAGCCCAGGCCGCAGCCTACTACGGTAGGGCCTTCTGAATTTAATTTCAATTCCAAAGATAATTATCAATGGTTCCTGCAGACAGGCGCCCTGAAGAACATAATGAAGCTGACCGGTGATAGTATCGCCTTCTGGAAAGACCTGTACCAGCATCCCAATCTCGACGAGTGGTGGAAGGCGCGTAATGCCCGGGTATCGATGTATAACATCCAGCCTGCCATGCTGGTGGTCGGCGGCCTGTTCGACGCAGAGGATTGTTTTGGAGCGTGGAACCTGTACAAGGCTATCCGGAGCCAAAGTCCGTCCACCAACAGCCATCTCGTCATGGGGCCCTGGTATCACGGAGAATGGGCGTCGAATGACGGCACTCACCTGGGGAATATTCAGTTCGGCTCCAACACTTCGTTCTGGTACCAGAACAATATTGAAATTCCTTTTTTCAACTATTACCTGAAGGGCAAGGGAGCTGCACCCGACCTGGCAGCCGCTACTATCTTTTTCAGCGGCGAGAACAAATGGAGGACTTTTCCGGAGTGGCCTTCTGCGAACAAACAGGATGTATCCTTTTACCTGCAGCCCGGCGGCGGATTATCCCGCGAGCTGCCATCCGGTAAAAATAGCTCCAGTGAATATGTCAGCGATCCCGCCCATCCCGTTCCGTATACGGAAGACGTTCATTGGAACCGGACACGGGAATACATGACCGATGACCAGCGTTTTGCCTCCAGGCGCCCGGATGTATTGACCTTCCGGACGCCGGTGCTGACAGAAGACCTCACGCTGGCCGGGCCGGTGATCGCCGATCTGAAAGTAAGTCTCAGCAGCACGGATGCGGACTTCGTGGTGAAGCTGATCGATGAATTTCCGGATGATTTCTCTTATGACGGGGAGGCTGCGCCGACAGGCCGTGGACATGATCTGCCAAAGAGCTATCCGATGGGCGGATACCAGATGCTGGTGCATGGAGAGGTGATGCGGGGCCGTTTCCGGGAGAGTTATGAAAAACCTGTCGCGTTCAAGCCCGGGAAGGTGGAGACGGTTCGTTTTGCCGTTCCGGACGTTGCGCACACTTTCAAAAAAGGGCACCGGGTGATGGTGCAGGTACAGAGCAGCTGGTTTCCCCTGGTGGACCGCAATCCGCAGAAATTCGTGAATATCTATACCTGTGACGACGCTGATTTTATTAAAGAGACGATCCGTGTATACCACGATAGCGAGCATCCGTCGCAGCTGATCCTGCCGGTGTTGCCGGCCAGCCGCTAAGGGAGGAGGAAGCGAATTAAAACATTTTTTATGCAGCAGCTTTTTCTTGTTGTGAAAAATATCCTTTTCCTGGTGGTGGGACTGCCTTTGTGGTGCAGCGCCCAGGCGCCCAATTTCGTAAAAGAGAATTACACTAAGAAAGAAGTATACATACCTATGCGGGACGGGAAGAGGCTGTATACCATTATTTACAGTCCACGGGATGAAAGCCGTCTCTACCCTTTCCTGATGGAGCGTACGCCTTATTCAGCCGGTCCCTACGGAGACAGCGTTTATCGCGGATCGCTGGGTCCCAATCCGGTCCTGTCACAGGAGAAATACATCTTTGTATACCAGGATGTGCGGGGCCGTTATATGAGCGAGGGTGATTTTGAAGAAATGACCCCGTTTAAGGAAGGGAAGAAATCCAGCCAGGAAACAGATGAGAGCTCGGATACCTGGGATACGGTGGACTGGCTATTGAAGAATATCGGGAACAATAATGGGCGGGTGGGGATCTGGGGGATCTCCTATCCCGGTTTCTATGCTTCCGCCTCGCTGCCGGATGCTCATCCTGCCATTAAGGCCGTATCTCCGCAAGCGCCTGTCACCGATGAATTCATCGGGGATGACGCCAATCACAACGGGGCTTTTTTCCTGTTGGATAATTTCGACTTTGATAATTTTTTCGATATCAAAAGACCTGTGCCTGTAAAAGAATATGGTGGAAATATTTTCAGGGTGGATATCCGGGATGCCTACCAGTTCTTCCTGGATCTGGGTCCTCTGAAAAATGCCAATGACGCCCGATATTTTAATAACCAGGGAAAGATATGGAATGAATACATGGAGCATTCCACGTATGATGCTTATTGGAAGGCAAGGAATATCCGTCCTCACCTGAAGAATATCCGGCCTGCGGTGCTGGTGGTCGGAGGCTGGTTCGACGCGGAAGATATGTTCGGCGCCCTTCGCACTTATGAAGCGATCGAAAAGCAGTCGCCGGGCAACGACAATCATATCATCATGGGACCCTGGACGCATGGAGGCTGGGCGGGCGGCAGCTGGAAGGCTTTTGGGCCGCTGGACTTCGGGCAGAATGTCAATGAATACTACAGAAGGCTGGAGACGCAGTTCTTCAACCATTATCTGAAGGATAATGATTCTGCGGCCCTGCCGGACAAGAAAACTGCGGGCTTGCCGGAAGCTTCGGTCTTCGAGACGGGGAGCAATCAATGGAAAACGTATGACACCTGGCCGCCGGTCCAGGCAAGTCCGCTGAAATTTTATCTGCTTCCGGGCGGTCGGCTTTCGACAGAGGCGAAGGGGAGCCGTTCGCCCGGGACGGCGGCGGCTTATGACCAATATGTCAGTGATCCGGCCAACCCGGTGCCATATATCGACGGGGTGCGCGGCGGAAGGGACAACCAATATATTATCACCGATCAGCGCTTTGCCTCGAAGCGGGCGGATGTGCTGACCTATCAGACGGATACGCTATCGCAGGACCTTACGGTTACGGGAAGGCTGAAGGCGGATATATTCCTATCTTCCACCGGCACGGATGCCGACCTGGTCGTCAAGGTGATCGATGTATTACCGGGTCATGAAGAAGGGATTGCTGTAACACAGGATGCGGCAGGCTACCAGCGCCTGGTAAGGGCCGATGTCTTCCGCTGTAAGTTCCGGGAGAGTTATGAAAAACCGGAACCGCTTGTTCCGGGAAAAGTGACGGAGGTGGCTTTCGGGATGAACGAGATCGCGCATACTTTTAAAAAGGGGCATCGTATTATGGTACAGATCCAGAGCAGCTGGTTTCCCCTGGTGGACCTGAATCCTCAGACTTTCGTCAATATTCCCACTTGTGCGAAGGAGGATTTCCGGAAGGCGACGATCCGGGTGTATCATGATGGGGGGCATCTTTCGGGGATCACTTTACCGGTGATGGGCGGAAAATAGACAGCGATTTTTGGGGTGGATGCCGGTAATCAGCGGGAGTGCCCCTGGGGGGGTATTTTTGAGCGGGAGGCCTCTACTTACTAGTAGGTAGAAAAAAGGAAGTTTTTTTGCCGCGGTGGTCGGCAATTCTTACATTTAGGTAGACATATCGCTGGATTTTCTCACCTAAATAACATCTCATGGAATCAACTATCTCCATCGAACAATTCAGGGAGGAATTGCAATCCTGGAAAAAGGAGCTTGCCTCCATCAAAGAAGAGATCGGTTATTTTGAACGTCACCTGGAAAATCTCACCAACAAAAACCTGCCCAAGGACCTGCTAGCCGAAGTAGAGCATTTTCAAAATCTTTTCATCTGCCAGAAAGAAGTGATCGACCAGCTGCGGCATGATCTTCCGGACTCCCGGCGAAAAGTGGAAAGTATCTTCAGCGATCTCCGGTCGGGCGTCCTGCAGGGAGACTGGAAGAGCGCAAGGGATGACGAATACTCCCGTCATCAGAACATCCCTGAAGACCTCGAAGAACGAATGGATACTTTCCGGAAAATTTATATAGAAATCAAACAGGATTTTCACCGCTTTGACGAGGATTGGATGTAGTTTTCTTATTTTCGTCAAATGAGAATATACTTAACTCCCGTCTTATTCCTGCTCTTGCTCTGTGCAGGAAGCTTTCTGTATGCACAACAACCGGCGATCATTCCCCAACCGGTGAGCACCACCTGGCAGGATGGTCATTTTCTGATCGACAAACATACGGTCCTGGTAGCTGATACTTCGGAGGCCTCTTCCACCGGCTTCTTCAATAGCTACCTGCAAGAAGTGTATGGTTTTCATCTGCCGGTAGTCACCCCAAACCGGCAGCCTGCCAATAACTATATCCGGCTTTCCACTGCTGCGGGCGCTCCTGCCAATGGGGGAGCGTTGACGGGGGCTGCGGCTTTTTCGGGTGCGGGATCGTCCGGGAATGGAGGAACTGCGGGAAGTGCTGGATCGGGCGGGAATCCAGCCGATGGAAGTTTTGCGGAGGGCCGTTATTCGCTGAAAGTAAGTTCAGGGGCGATCACTATCGCCGGGGCCACCCATTCGGGAACATTTTATGGGATACAGACCCTGATCCAGCTACTGCCGCTGAAACCTTATGTGCTCACTGCCGCAGGACCGGCTGTGCGTGCCCCCGAGGGACTCTCCATCCCGGCCGTGTCTATTGAAGACTATCCCCGTTTCGGCTACCGGGGATTACACCTGGATGTAGGCCGCCATTTCTTTTCGGTGGACTTTGTCAAAAAATATATTGATTATATCGCCCTGCATAAAATGAATTATTTCCACTGGCATCTGACGGAAGATCAGGGCTGGCGGATCGAGATCAAAAAATATCCGCTGCTGACCCAGGTAGGGTCCTGCCGCAAGGGGACAATCATCGGCCATCATCCGGGAACGGGCAATGACAGCATTCCGGTTTGCGGGTACTATACCCAGGACCAGATCCGGGAGGTGGTGAAATATGCGGCAGACCGGTATGTCACCGTGCTGCCCGAGATCGAGATGCCCGGCCATTCTTCCGCGGCGCTGACGGCGTATCCCTGGCTGGGATGTACGGGCGGGCCTTACGAGGTGAAAATGAATTTTGGCGTACATAAAGATGTGTATTGCGGAGGGAACGACAGCACATTCCAGTTCATGGAGGATGTGCTGGACGAGGTGATCGCTCTTTTCCCCTCGAAGTATATTCATATCGGGGGCGACGAATGTCCCAAGGACGCCTGGAAGGCGTGTCCCAAATGCCAGAAACGGATCAAAGAGAATGGGCTAAAGGACGAAAACGGGCTGCAGAGCTATTTTATACAGCGGATCGAGAAGTATATCAATTCCAAAGGACGGCAGATCATCGGCTGGGATGAGATCCTGGAAGGGGGGCTGGCGCCCAATGCTACGGTGATGAGCTGGCGAGGCGAAAAGGGAGGCATCGAAGCCGCCCAACAAAATCATGATGTGATCATGACGCCCGGCAGTTATGTTTATTTTGATCACTCGCAAATACAGAATGATGATTCTCTCACCATCGGAGGTTACCTGCCTCTTAAAACGGTCTACAGCTATGAGCCGGTGCCGGCAGAGCTGACGGCCGAACAGGCCAGACACGTCCGCGGAGCCCAGGCTAACATGTGGTCGGAATATATGGCCAATCCCCGTAAGGTGGAGTATATGCTGTTTCCCCGGCTGAGCGCACTTAGCGAGGTGCTGTGGAGCCCGAAGGAGAAACGCGACTGGCCGGACTTTCAAAAGCGCCTGCAAACACAATACGAACGTTATGCACTCTGGGTAGCTAATTTTTACCGCGCATACATGCCTCCTGCAGATACCCTGGTGCGGGCGAAGCTGGCTCAGTGGCAGGATAGCAAGTTCGGTCTTCTCATGCATTGGGGCACCTATAGCCAGTGGGGCATCGTAGAGAGCTGGAGCATCTGTCCGGAGGATGAAGGCTGGGAGGTGCGGAGAGGACCTTATAGCGCCAACTATACCGGCTACGTGAAAGCGTATGAAAACCTGCAGACTACCTTCAACCCGGTAAAGTTCGATCCGGCCAAATGGGCGACGGCGGCTAAGGATGCCGGTATGAAGTACGTAGTGTTCACCACGAAACACCATGACGGGTTCTGCATGTTCGATACGAAGCAAACGGATTATAAGATCACGTCCGCGAAGTCGCCTTATGCTTCCAATCCCCGGAGCAACGTCGCCAAAGAAGTTTTCGATGCCTTCCGGAAAGAAGATTTCATGATCGGGGCGTATTTCTCCAAGCCGGATTGGCATAATGAGGATTACTGGTGGCCTTATTTCCCGCCGAAGGACCGGAATGTGAACTATGACCCGGCCAAACACCCGGAGCACTGGAAAGCCTATAAAGATTTTACGTATAACCAGATCGAAGAGCTGATGACGGGTTATGGCAGGATGGACCTGCTCTGGCTGGACGGGGGCTGGGTGAGACCGCTCTCCACCGTCGATGCGTCTGTAGATTGGCAGAAGAGCATTCCTTATGACCAGGACATCGACATGTCCCGGATCGCCGGCATGGCCAGGGGCCATCAACCCGGTCTTATTGTCGTTGACCGGAGTGTTCCGGGAGAGTTCGAGAACTATACTACTCCTGAACAGCAGGTCCCTGCCCATCCTATGGAAGATCCCTGGGAGTCTTGTCTTACTATGGGAAATTCCTGGAGTTATGTTCCTAATGACCATTATAAATCCACTACGGAGCTGATCCATCTACTGGTGAAGATCGTCAGCCGGGGGGGCAATTTCCTCCTGAATGTAGGTCCATCTCCGGAAGGGGACTGGGATGATACGGCGTATAGCCGCCTCAAAGAGATGGGGGCCTGGCTGAAAGTCAACGGGGAGGGCATTTACAACAGCAAGCCGGTGCGTCCATGGTCTTCGGGGAATGTATTTCTCACGCAATCGAAAGATGGCAGCAGCGTATATGCTTTTTATTTAGGAGAGACCGCCGATGTGATGCTGCCTGCGGAGGTGACGATCGAAGGATATAAGGCAGCGGTGAAGAGCAAGGTCAGCCTGCTGGGTTCCAAAGTAAAGCTGAAAGGCCGGCAGGAGGGAAAGAAATTTGTGATCACTATCCCCGCGGCTCTGCAGAATAAAGTGATCGGGCAGCATGGGGTGGTGTTTAAGATCGGTTCGTGAGGGGAGTGAATGATGCGGCCATGACTCTGCGATAGTAGCCAGTTGGGAACGAAGGATGACGATGAATTGGTTGCCAGTGGCTGATTGAAAAGGGTGTCTGGTTGAAAAGGGTGACGGAGAGATATGCAAAAGAGAAGGGCAGGATAAAAATCCCGCCCTTTTTTTGTTAATGCTAAGAATGAATGATCCTCATCCTTTTGTTTTGAATGGCCGTGTAACAATTCTCTTTATCGGGGAGTCATATCCCCGGTGGCAACCCATTTATTTATCCCACCATACATGTGAGGTGAGTAAATCTCCGCCGGGAACGGCGTCATGGGCTGCTTTATAATTTACAGGGTTGGTATTCGCTTCTGCCAAAGGGTAAGGGAACCTGCGCGGGATTGTCGCGTTGGTAGCATTACCCGGATAATTAACCGGTATGAGGGCAGGGAACCCGCTCCTTCTCCAGTTGCTCCAGGATTCATAGAAATCCAGCATGGTATTGGTGTGCAGCCAGAATTGGGTGTTGATCATCTCCAATCCGCTGGCTGGTACATAGGGGTGAGCGGTCACAAAGTTCTCCGCAGTAAGATCGTCGATAGCAATGGACTTATCATACTGGCCCAGGTAGGTAATGGCTGCTTTTACACCATCATGATAATGGGTGGCCGGGTCGCCGGCGATGCCGAAACGGACAGCGGCGTCAGCCAATAACAATTCGGACTCCGCATAGGTCAATATGAACGTAAGACCATTCCTTTTTATCAATGCGGGGTTGAGAGAGGAATAGTCGGGAAAGCTGGTATAACTGGGATCCGTTCCGATGGTCTGGCCGGCGATGCCGCTCAGGTCTTTTCCATTGGGCATTCCTTTCTGAACGGCCGGGTTCGTAATAAAAGCGGGATTCTGGTTTTTATTCCCATCGCTCAGGTATAACTGGGTAACGGCTACTTTGGATAAGCGGGGATCACTCACCGATTTGAGCATGTCGATAAATGTATTCGACCATTTTGTATAATAATGCTCCTGCCCGCCATCGCCCAAGAGCACCTGGCTGTTCCTGTTCTGAGTAACCCGGCCTCCTGTCGAGTCGGCTAAGATGGAAGCATTGTCATCATTGCCGGTCATTGTCTTTCCGATAACCTGCTGCACATAGGTCTTGGCGGTGGCGGGATCTACTTTTACCAGGCGCATAGCCATACGCAATAAAAGGGTGTTGCCGAATTTCTGCCATTGTGCCGTATTGCCTTTATAGATCAAATCGCCGGAAGGCTGGTCGGCGGCAGGATCCAGCTGGCTGGTAGCGTCGCTGACCTCTTTCAGTAAATCCGTATAAATAGAATCCTGAGAATCGTATTTCGGAAAGAAATCACCATTGTAGTAACCCATGCCTGCATTGAAATAAGGAACGTCCCCATAGAGGTCCGTTATTCGTTCAAGCATCAGCGCCCTGAGGATGCGGGCGATCTGGTGCAGGTTCTTGTATTTGGGGTTGTCGGCGGTGGATTGCACGACATCGACGATGGGCTTGATCTGTTCCGGGTAGGCTGCATCTGCGCCGAAGCCCCAGTAAGCAGCGGTGTAATCAGTATTCAGCAGGTATTTATCTCCGGCCCAATAACTGACAACGGTGGAAAGCCCCTGCATCATGGTGGCGCAATAGATGAGGTTGGCCCTCCATGTGTCATAGGCCAGATCTATGCTGCCGGTATATCCCACCTCTGCGGAGGTGAGCATGAAGTTGGGGTCGAAACTTGCCTGGGTGTATGAATCCTGGTTGGTATTGATCTTATCGAATTTTTTGGTACACCCTGTACTTAACAGGCCGATGAGCGAAAGGAGCCCTGTATATTTTATTAATGAATTATTCATGGTGAAAAGCATTAAAATTTAAATAAATCAGAGTTTAAAATTCAGGTTCAGGCCGTAGGTCCTTGAAGGCGGCACACCGCCTAATTCCAGGCCCGGCGCATTGGCCGTGGTAGAGGCTTCCGGATCGATGTTATCGGTTTTCCTCATCAGGTAAAAAAGGTTGCGCCCAACGAGGCTGATGGTCACGCCCTGGATGGTCTTATTAAATAATTTCCCCGGCAGCGAATAACTGATGCTGACCTGGCGGAATTTGATGAAGCTGGCGTCCTGAACGAACAGGCGGGAGATATTATCGGCCAGTTTGCTGTAGTAGTTGCCGGCGTTAACGGGCGTGGTGCCGCCGAACGTGCCTTCCCTGTTGACCAGGGTGGCCTTGTGCAATCCGAAGTAATACCCGTAGTAATCGGTGGAAGAAAATACTTTTCCGCCGAATTTACCATCGATCAGGAAGGAGAGCCCCAGTCTCTTGTAAGTGAATTCATTGTTCCAGCCGGCCATCCATTTTGCATAGGCCGATCCAAAGGGTTTTAAATCGCCCTGTACAGGGACATTCGTGGCTGGGTCGACGACGATCGTCTTGCCGGTGGCGTCGAGCTTATAATCGAAGGCCATTACCTGGTCAGCGGCCAGTCCGACGATGTCCTGGGTAAAACCGTTGCCGGAGCGGGATTGGCCCACAGCCAGCGAAGAGGCGCCGGCGGCCAGGGCAATTACTTTATTGTTGTTAACGGACCCGTTCACCGTGGTGGTCCAGCCAAAGTTGGCCGATTTAACGACGGCTCCCGATACCAATACTTCAAACCCTTTGTTCTGTAATTCACCGATATTGAGGACAGCGCCGACATACCCCGATGAGATAGATGCCGGGGCGGGAAGGATCTCGTCGCTGGATTTCTTGTTATAGTAGGTCAGGTCGAGGCTGATCCTGTTCTTCAATAATTTCAATTCCGTTCCGATCTCAAACTCTTTGGCCCGTGAAGCTTTCAGGGCGCTGTTCGGTACGCTGGTATTCAGGATGGTGCCTAAGGGCAGTCCGTTAAAGGTAGCCGAGGCGAACGTATAACTTAATTGGGTCTGGTAAGGAAGAGCGCCCTGCCCTACCACGGCATAACCTGCCCGCAGCTTGCCGAAGCTGAGCCATTCTGTCTTTACCAGGTCGGAGAATATAAATGAACCGCTGACCGAAGGGTATAGTACATCCGGCTTATTATTCTTACCCGGTGTGGCAAGGGTGGAGAACCAGTCATTGCGGAGCGAACCGTTCAGATAAAGGAGTCCTTTATAGGCCAGCTCTGCGGTGCCGTAAACGGATTGAACTTCCTGGTCGCTGTTGAATAAGATAACGGCCTTGTTCTGGGTGGCGTTGACGATATTGTATACAAACGGAACGGCGAAGTGATCCCCGTTGTTGGTGATCATGTTATTGGTGGTCCTCCGGTAGCTGGCGCCTACATTCGGAGTGATGGTGAAATCGGGAGTGACCTTAATCGTTATCCCGGCCAGTCCATCGATATTCATGTCGGTGAAAGTGGTGTGCTGATCCGAGATGGAGCCGTAGGCGCGATACGCGGTGCCGTTGGGAACCACTCCCAAGTAATGGTCATTATAGGCATCCCGTCCAACCCGTCCCTGCAGGAAAAGGCCGTTATCGAAGGTGTAGCGCAGGTTGGCCGAAGAGATGAGGCGGTCCCTGCTGGTGTTATTGATATACTTCTCTGCGGAAAACCATGGATTGGTGGAATAGGTATTGGCCGTGTAGGCATATTCGGTGCCATCGGGGTTGCTGGCCTTTTTCAGGACATTGACGTCATCGCTGGTAGGCAGCAAGGTGATGTTATAGTTGGCGTTGCCGGGACCGTCAGACAGGAAGGGCCTGTTCTTCGCCTGTTCCAGGATGTAGTTCATCCGGACGTCTATGGCCAGGTGTTTGGTAAAATTATAATTACCGGTCAGGTTGAAGGATTCGCGGTTGAGCCCTGAATTGGGAACAACGGACTGGTTGGTCACATCGTTGGCGGAGAAGCGGATGGCGCCGCCTTCGAAAATCTTATTAAAAGCGAGGTTATTGGTAAAGGTGGTACCGGTGCGATAGAAGTTCTCCATGTTGTTCTTGTGTGCCACATAGGGACGTTTGACCCCATCGAACTGGAAGACAGGGGTACCGTCAAGTTTGGCGCCGTAACTGGATGAGCCGGCCTGAAAGGCGGTAGGTCCGTCTACAGATTTTATATTATTTGCTCCCTGTCCATAGACGTATTGCCAATCGGTTGGGTCGATGATGGTCTCTGCGACGGCATTGGAGTTGACTTCGATGCTGTTGCTCCTGGCGCTTTTGGTCGTTATCAGGATCACACCGCCTTTGGCGCGGTAGCCGTAGAGGGCGGAGGCGGCGGCGCCTTTCAATACGGAGATCGTTTCAATATCGTCGGGGTTGATATTTCCCATGGCGTCTCCCATGTCGGGGGCGTTGTCGTACTGCGTACCCGGGTTGCCGGCGCCGTTATTGGTGGTGCCGCTGGGGTTGTTCTCGACGGGCACGCCATTGATGACATATAAAGGCTGGTTGGTCTGTCCGAGGCTGGATACGCCGCGGATCGTGACATTGGAAGAGGCGCCGGGCCCGCCGGGAATACCGCTTACATTTAAGCCGGCGACCTTACCTTCCAGGGAGTTCAGGACATTGACTTCCCGGTTCTTTGTCAGCTCTTCCCCTTTTATTTCTGTGACGGAATATCCCAGGGATTTTCTATCCTTCCGGATCCCCAAAGCCGTTACCACCACTTCTGTCAGCTGTTGGTTGCCGGCTGTCAATACGATCATAAGAGTCGTCTCGTCTCCTACCGTCACTTCTTTTTTCTGGAAGCCGATAGAAGAGAAAACGAGGACATCGCCTTTGTTCGCATCGATCGCAAAAACCCCGCTGATATCTGAGGAAACGCCTTTTTTGGTCCCTTTTACGGTGACGCTGACCCCAGAGATCGGTTTCCCGTCACTGGAAGTAACTTTTCCGGCAATGATGTTCTCCGCTATCTTTACGCCGGCGTCTTTTGCGTCGTCAGCGGGGAATACGGAGACGAGGTTGACGGGACTGATCGCATTGCCGGCAGCGGTCTTTCCGGAGAGGATGACGAATGTCTTGTCGTTGATCTTTTTGAATTTCAGCCCTGTATTTTTCAGTACCCGGTCGAGGGTCTTTTCGATGTCGCCTGTATTATTTTCCACGGGGTTGACCAGTTTGTCGCCCAGGGATTGTTCTGAAAAAAGAAAGTAGACCCCTCTTGTCTTGTTGAGTTCTTTGAGGGCATTGAATAAGGTGAGTTTCTGCGGGTTCTCTTCCGCCTTATCCCTGTTCTCCAGGCTGACTGGCTGTACGATGGACTTGTTCCTGCCTGTATACGCATAGGTGCTTTGCGAACGGACAGAAACGAAGCAAAACACTCCCAGAAAGCAGCCGAACATGCGACGGCTAAAGCTTGAATTTCTCATTGTTTGCAGCGTTTGGGTGATAAAAGGTGTTACTAGTTTTGAATGGTGTATGAAAACGTTATGAATGGTCTCTGATGACGATGCTGCCTCCTTCCCGCACGATCTCCACATCCAGGGTGGCTTCCAGCGCCTGCAGCAGCACTTCCAGGTTGTCGTTGGGTAAGATGCCGGAGATCGTTCTGTCGCTGATGCTGTCATCGGCCACCTGTACGGTGATGCCGTAATGTTCCCGGATCATCTTTACCAGTTCCCGTACGGGGGTGTTATCGAAGATCAGCTTGTGTTCTTTCCAGGCCAGGAGGCTGTCATTTTTCACGTGTTTCTTTTCCAGCCGGGTGCGTTCATATTCCACGAAATCGCCAGGGATCATCTTCAGCTCTTTTCCTTCATCGGTATGGAGGATGACACTGCCTTCCTTGAGCATGATATTGGTCTTGCCTGACCTGTTGACCACATTGAACTGGGTGCCGGTGACGATGATGTCAAAATGATCGGTATGAACGATGAAGCGGCTTTTCAGCGGGGTCTTGCTGACATGGAAGAAAGCTTCTCCTTTGAGCCATACTTCCCTGTCTTTGCCATCTTTCCAGCCGGTGGAATAAATGAGCTTGCTATCGGCGTTGACCACTACTTCTGTACCGTCGGGCAATTTGTTCTCCCGTACTTCTCCATACGCTGTACTTAGCTCCGGGCTATGTGCCAGCCATCGATAGCCGCCGTACAGGCCTGCTGCCAGGAGGATGACGGAAGCGGCTGTCATGTACCAGCGCCGCGGGAACAGGGCGATCTTTTTTCCGGATGCTTTCCCGCTGATGTACGCATTGATGTCCGCAACAGGCTCCGCATTATCGGTTTGAGTAAGGCGGTTTTCAACCTGGCGTATTTTCTCTAATAAGAGGCTTTCTGCCTGTGTAATTTGCCCGGCAGCAATAGGTTGCTCCTCCAATTGCAGGGATTGCAGGAATTCAACCGCCTGTTCTGCCCGGGCAAGGTTGTCGGGGCTGATAGTGATCCATTGTTCCCATTGCCGGATAGCCCCGGGGTCCGTTTTAAAGTACCATAAAAGAAAGGATTCATCACACAAAAGATCTTCTACTCCGGCATAGTTTTTCGACATACAAAATAATTTCCTATATCCTATATGTGCCGGGGATGGAAAGTCTGTAATGTCCTTTTGCTGAAATTATTTTTTTGGGGGGCGCATGTGTCTCATGGCTGGTCCCACCATACGCGGGAGGTCATTTTGTCTCCGTTGCTCAGCCGGGAGACGGCTTCGTTGTAGCTGGCGGTATTGCTGGCTGCTTCACCGGGGGGATAGGTGAACCGGCGGGGGATCGTGCCGCCGGTAACATTGCCGGGATAGTTGACGGGGGTGAGAGAGGGGTAACCGCTCCGTCTCCAGTTGGCGAAACATTCGTTCTCATCCATGAAACCTGCTATCCAATATTGATCGTTGATCTGTTCCAGGCCGTTTGCGGGGTCATAAGGATGGGCGGCCAGCCAGGTGTCGATGCCGGCATCGGAAGGTCCCGCTCCCGCCTGTGCGGAGAGCTGCGACATAGCGGCTTTTAACCCGGTCTTATAATATAAAGCGGGGTCGCCGCTGATCCAGCCTCTTTGGGCGGCTTCAGCGAGTAATAATTGGGTTGCTGCGGCGGTGAGGAAAAAAGTAGGGGCGTCCAGGCGGGCGAAGGTATATCGGTTGACGATGGAATAGTTGTTCTGGTTGCCGGGCCAGTTGGGCGCCAATACCAGGTCATGGGCGGTGCGGCTTTCTGGGGGGTCGTAACCGCCCGGCTGTCCCAGCTGCCGGGCGGAGCTGGTGTCTCCTTTATCTGCGGGCAGGCTGGGGTTGGCGCATACTGTTCCCAGATAGGGTAACCTCGGGTCGTTCGTACTGCGCAGGAAGCTTACAAAAGTCTCGTGGAGCCTGTAGCCGTTGGGGTCGTTGCCCAGGAGGATCAGGCCGTTGCCGTTGGTGACAGGGGTGCCTGTCACGTTCTGATGCCGGAGTACGGCATTACCGGCGTTGTCACCAATTAACCCGACCTGAATGGCGGTCTGCACCCATACCTGTGCGGTAGCAGGATCTACCTTACTAAGCCGCATGGCTATTCTTACCATTTCCGATCCGGCGAATTTTTTCCAGGCAAGAGGATCTCCGCCATAAAGGAGGTCTGCGGGACCGACGGTATTGGACCTGTCGGGGTCCAGCTTTGCAGCGGCATCCTGCAGCTCATGCAGGAGGTCCATGTAGATATCCTGCTGTTTGTCATAACGGGGAGATGTAATGCCGGAGATGTAACCTAATCCTGCCTGTGAATAAGGACAATCCCCGTACATGTCCGTCATACGCTGGAACATGAAGGCTTTGAAGATGCGGCAGATCTGGTAAAAGTTCGCCTGGGCCGTATCCTGCTTTACATGTTGTATGATATCAACGATATTGGCGATGCTGTTCGGGTAGTTCTCATCCCAATAGGCCGAGTTATAGGTAGCGCTGTACAGGTATTTGTCCCCGTCCCAATAGGCGAAAGTGGAAGACAGGTGCTGGATCATACAGCCGGAATAGATGAGGTTGTTCCGCCAGTCTTCATACCCATTGCCATCGGTATTGCCGGAGGTTTGCAGCTCGGCGTTGGTGAAGAGGTAATTGAAGTTGATCTGTCCTTCGGTGATCTGGTTGGGGTCTGTATTGATCTTTATAAAGTCTTTTTTGCAGCTGCTGTTGACGAGGAGGCTAACCAGCAATAAAGATGATGTATAGAGTTGGGCCTGCATGGTTAGAATTTTAGATTTATATTAAAGCCCCAGCTTCGGGCGGCCGGGTATCCTGTAAGCTCAAGTCCCTGTCCATTGGTGTTGTTGATGCTGGATTCCGGGTCTATGTTAGGGACATGTTTTAGCAGGATGGCGAGGTTGCGTCCTACCAGGGAGCAATTTATTCCTTTGATAAATTTCTTTTTGAAGAAGGAGGCAGGGACGGTGTAATTGAGGGAGGCGGATCGTAATTTGATGAAGCTGGCATCGTAGACGAATTCTTCGGCGATATGATCGCTTCCTCCGGCGGAGATGTCCTGAAAATATTGCTGGGCGGGGACGGATATTTTATTGGGGAGTCCGTTCTCCAGCACTCCTTTACCTGTATACCCCCCTTCCCTACCCTGCAGGGTCTCTTTTTGCAAGCCATAATAGTACAGCAGAAGGTTGGAGCCTGAATAGATCCTGGCGCCGTATTTAAAGTCCACCAGGATGGAAAGGGAAAGGTCTTTGTAATGAAATTCGTTGGTCAGGCCGCCTGTCTGTTTGTAGACGGTGGAGCCCAGGGGCTGGATGCCGGTCTGCTCCGGCTCTCCGGCGGGGGCGGGATTGGTGATCCCGTCGCTGAAGATCTTATTGCCTTTGGCGTCCCGCCGGTAGGCATAACCCATGATCTGTCCATAGGGCAATCCCACGGTATTGCTGATGCTCACTTCGCTGCCCCACCTGGGATAGGCGCCGCTGATGACGATGCTGGGCGATCCGCCGATGTACAGGATCTTATTGTTGTTGACGGCAATGTTGAAAGAGAGGTTCCAGGAGAAGGAAGGGGTCTTCAGGGGGATGCCGGTTAGCAGCGCTTCAACACCTTTATTGCTGATCTTCCCGACGTTCTCTATGTACTGGGCATATCCGGAGGTGGCGCTCACCGTTATTTTGACGATATCGTTGGTCGTGATCTTATCGTAACCCGTAAGATCGAATCCCAGCCGGCCCTGCAGGAATTGCATGGTAAGCCCCCCTTCTTTTTCCGCGATGCTGATGGGTCGCAGCGAGGCGTTGGGGATCAGGGGAAGCAGGTCGCTGGTGGAGATATATCCCAGGGGCTGGCCATTGATGGCATAGGACTGGATGCCATAATTCAGGACGTTCTGGTAGGGTTCGGTTCCGTTGGAAGAGCCTGCATAGGAGGCCCTTAATTTGCCCAGGCTGATCCAGCGGGGCAGCTTCCAGGCTTCGGAGAAGAGGAAGCTGCCGGATATGGAAGGATAGAGATAATGATCGGTATTGATATTGAGGGTGGAGAACCAGTCGTTGCGGGCGGTAAGGTTCAGAAAAAGGTAGTTTTTAAAGCCGATGTCGGCGCTGCCGTAGAGGGAGTTCACCCGGTAGCGGCGGTTGTAGGAACTATAGGGCTTGTTGACGATATTGCCGGCATTGTAGTTACCGGCGACGAGGAAGGGTCCTGCGGCGCGATTGGGCGAGTTGGGCACGGCTCCCACGCCGTTGATGGCATTGGTATTATCCTGGCGGTTGCCTCCTATATTGGCGTCGAAGCTGAAGTCGGCGCCTATTTTTTTAGACATGCCGATCATGAAGCTCCCGTTGAGCTCGTGATAGTTCACTTCGTATTGGGTAAAGTTGCCGCCATGGATCCCGTCGCTGCGTGTGTATTGGACCCCGGAAGGAACGATGCTGGTCACGTTGAAGATGTATCCGTCCCGGGTGACCTGTCCCTTTATATACAGCCAGTCCAGCAGGTTGTATTTGAGGGCGAGGCCGCCGGTGATCCGGTTGCGGTCCGTCGTATTTATATAATCGTAGGCGATATAATAAGGGTTTTCAAAATAGAGGTCGGTGGCGCCAGGCAGCCATTCCGTTCCGTCGGGATGAATGGTATGGGTCTTCATCCACCGGATGTCGAAGGAGTTGGCGAGATACATCGGCGGAGCGATCACGTTGCCGGGATCGTCCGAGATGGAGGCCCTGTAGTTGACGTGCTCGAAGACATAGTCTGCCGTCAGGTCCATCTGCAGGCGGTTGGTGACGGAGTAGGTGGAATTGAAGTTCAGTCCCTGCTGCCGCATGGATGAATTGGGTATCACCGTGTTGAGATGGAGGTCGGAAAGTCCCAGGCGAAAATGACCTTTGGCATTGGCGCCGGTGAGGCCGACGGAGCTCTGGTTAGTGAGGCCTGTCTGAAAGAAATGACGGAAATTATCTTTGGCGGGGCTGTACGCATAGGAGTCGCCGAGGTAATTGACGGCGGGGGAACCGTCGAGCCTGGCGCCCCAGCTGTAATAAGGGGCGGCCAGCGCTGTCTGGGCGCTGGTGGGTTTTACGCCTGCTACTCCCTGTCCGTATTGATACTGGTAGTCTCTTTCATCGATTACGGAATTGAAAGTAAGGTTGTTATTTACCTGTACGCCGATCCCGCGGGTCCGGGAGCCTGATTTGGTGGTTATGAGGATGGCCCCGTTGCCGCCCCGGTAGCCGTAGAGGGCTGAGGCTGCTACTCCTTTCAATACGAGGATGTTTTCGATATTGTCGGGGCTGATATTGGAGAGTCCGTCTCCCAGGTCCGTCCCGCCGTATTGGCCGGCGTAGCTCTGGGTCGTATTGTCATAGGGTATGCCGTCGATCACATAGAGGGGCTGGTTGTTACCGCTGAGGGAAGCGTTGCCGCGGATGAGCACCCGGCTGCTGCCATAAGGCCCGGTAGCGTTCTCCGACACGCTAAGGCCGGCTACCTGTCCGACGAGGGCATTGCCCAGGTTGGGGTCGCGGGACTGGGTGAAGAGGGAGCCGTCGAGCTCAGTGGCGGAATACCCCAGGGAGCGTTCCTGCCGCTGGATGCCCAGGGCTGTCACCAGCACTTCGGTCAGGGGTTGGTCGGAAGGCCGCATGACAACGACGTTCTTACCTGCCTGTACGGCAGGGACCACTTTACGCTGATATCCTACGAAAGTAAAGAGCAGGGTGTCGTTCCTGGCTGCCTGGAGATCGAAAGCTCCTCCCAGATCGGTGGAGACTCCTTTGTGAGTATCCCTCACCGTTACGCTCACCCCCTGCAGGGGTTTTCCGTCATCCGCTATTACCCTGCCCCTGATCCTGTCCGGGGCAATCGCTTCATCCCCTGTCCTATTGGAGGAGTCGGCCAGGTCGGAAGGGTCCTGGACGCCGGCAAAGGGATCGAACCCGGAATTCTTATCGGGGGCTTTTTTGCTCAGGATGACGAAGGTGCGTTCATCGATCTTTTTGAAATAGAGGCCGGTGTTCTTTAGTACCTGGCTGAGGATTTTCTCTATGCTGATATTGGAAACGGTGAGCGGATTATTGACAAGGACTTTTCCCAGCGGCTGTTGGGAGAAGAGGAAGTATACGCCTTTTGTCCTGTTCAATTCTACCAGGACATCGAGGAGGGGTCGCCGGGCTGGCAGGGTATCCGGCGGGTAGCTGGTGTTTTTTTGAAGGGGGGGCTGCCCGGAGACCGGGGTGAGGCATAATAGTTCTGCACTGAGAAAAAATGCAAGCATAGGATGGTAAAGGCTTGATTTTCTCATGATACTTGCAGCGTTTGGTATGAATCGGTTCTTATGCGAATAGTCCTTAATTCTTTTATAATGGGCCTTAATTCTTTTACACTGTGTCTTAATTCTTTTGTGTATGGGCCTTTATGATAATTCCGCCTTCCTGCCTGACGACATCGAATTCGGAAGTGGCTTCCAGCGACTGCAGCAATACATTCAGGTTGTTATTCGGCAGGATCGCGGAGATCGTTCTGTCGCCGATGGAATCTTCGGCCAGCCGGACAGGAATGCCGTATTGTTCATTGATGATGGTGATCAGCTCCCGCAGCGGCGTCTTGTCGAAAACCAGCCGCTGTTCTTTCCAGGCCAGCACGCTGTCATTTTTTGCCGGTCTTTTCGCCAGCTGGTCGCTGGTGAATTCCACGAAGTCGCCGGGTGTCAGGTGGAGGTCTTTGCCGTCCCGGGTATGCAGGATGATGCTGCCTTCCTGTAAAAGAACATTATCCTTTCCATGGCGGTTGACCACATTGAACTGTGTGCCGGTAACGATGATGTCGAAATGATCCGTATGAACGATGAAACGGCTTTTTAGCGGTGTCTTCGATACATGGAAGAAAGCTTCTCCATTGACCCATACTTCCCGGTCTGCGCCCTCTTTCCATCCGGATGTATAATTAAGCCTGCTGTTGGCATTCATGGTGACTTCGGTGCCGTCGGGCAATTGCTGACGGCTGATCTGTCCGTAGGCTGTTTTTACTTCCGGCTGGCCGGGGCGTATATAACAGCTGCGTGTGAGGACCAGGCCGGCGGCGAGCAGGATCAGGATGCTGGCGGCGGCTATCCAGCGGCGGTCTTTGTATAGGGGGATGGCAGTCTTTTCAACGGAAGGGCTGAATTCGGGTGAAAAGTCAACAGGTGCTGTTATTGAGGCGTCTGCTATCCGGTCTGTATCGGACAGTGCGCCGATCTTCCTCATCAGGGCGGTTTCGGCTCTGTCTACCTGTTGGGCGGGTATCTCTTTTTCCGGGAGGCGCATGGTATTTAACAGGTCCACGGCCTGCTGCACCAGCTCTCTGCCGCCGGGATTGGCAGCCATCCATTGTTCTACCCTTCCTTTATCCTCTTCTGTATTAAAATACCAGGCGAGAAAGGATTCATCTGACAATAGCTCTTCCGGTTCGCGATAATTGTCTAACATAATGAAAGGACGTGTATATATGATAGATTGGTGAATGTAAAGATAAAAATATTTATCTACCCATTTTTGGATTGGCGTTATTTTGCTACATTCAGGTTTCAACCACCGCTATTGACTACTGCCAATCAGGACATAACGCTTTGGGAGTCTTTTCGCAAAGGGGATAAGGAGGCTTTCGCCGCCCTTTTCAGGGAACATTATGAGATCCTATTCCGGTTTGGGTCCAAATTTACAGCGGATACTGAGCTGCTGGAGGATTGTATCCAGGAACTATTTATTGAATTATGGCAGGCCAAGTCCCGGGCGCCTGTGCTGTCCGTGAAGGCATATCTTCTTAAATCACTGAAATATAAGTTATTAAAGACCTTTAAGCAAAAAGGGAAAACGGTTCCGCTGGTAGACAATGGAGATGTTGCTTTCGAGTGGAGCCATGAGACCCTGCTGATCCTGCAGCAGGAGAATGCGGAAAAGAAACAAAAGGTGCTGGATGCCCTTGGGCGTCTTTCCAACCGGCAGAAGGAGATTATTTATTTGAAATATTATCAAAATCTCAGTTATGAAGAGGTGAGCGAGATTATGAATATCAACTACCAGGTAGCGCGGAATCTGCTTTATCAGGCGATTAAATCCCTGAAGAATATGTTGGCGATGCTGATACTGTTATTTTTTTGAGATGATGGCGGCTTGAATTTTCATTACATTTTTGCCTTTCCCAGACACTTTGCTGTGAGCGCTGCAAAAAATACGGGCATTTTTTACAGCTTGTCTAATGATGGCCCTTCGGGCAAACGCCTGTGGCGTTTTGGCGATGCAAACGATTGACTGATTTTTGCATCCTATCGAAATAGGGGCTAAATTCGCCGAGATTTTTATTTTTTAATGTGAGCGCTGGAAAAAATACAAGTTTTTTTCCAGCGGGTCTAATGATGGCCCTTCGGGCAAAACGCCCGTGGCGTTTTTAAACACTCTGATCTATGAGCATGGTAGATTCTTTCGAAAAAATTCCCGTTAAAATTTTTAGCACCCTGGGTGAAGGCAGCCGTTTTATCGGCAAGGAAATTGCCACCCTCATTAAAGAAAAGTCCGCCAAAGGCGAAAAAGCGGTGCTGGGCCTGGCCACCGGATCGTCGCCAAAGTCCCTGTATGCAGAATTGGTGCGGCTGCACCGGGAAGAGGGCCTGAGCTTTAAGAATGTGGTGACTTTCAATCTCGATGAATATTATCCCCTCGACAATGACGCCTTGCAGAGCTACAACCGCTTTATGAAGGAGCAATTGTTCAACAAGGTGGACATCGATCCCAAAAACTGTCATATCCCGAATGGGGAGTGGAAAAAGGAAGATATTAAGAAACATTGCCTCGAATATGAAAAGATGATCGAAGATGCGGGCGGGATCGACCTGCAGATCCTGGGCATCGGGAACAATGGGCATATCGGGTTCAACGAGCCCGGCTCCAGCCTCTTCTCCAAGACCCGCCTGATCCCCCTTGATAATTCCACCCGTATTGCCAATTCCGGGGATTTCCAGAATATTTCGAAAGTGCCCCGCCTGGCCATTACGATGGGCATTAGCACGATCCTGAAGGCTAAGCGGATCGTCCTGATGGCCTGGGGACAGCTCAAAGCTCCTGTCATTCAGAAGGCCGTGGAAGGCAATGTCACCGAGCAGATCCCTGCTTCCCTGCTGCAGCAGCATAATGACTGTATGTTCGTAACGGATGAGATGGCGGCTTCGGATCTTACCCGTTTCAAATCGCCCTGGCTTACCGGGGAGACCGAGTGGACGCCGGCCATTATCCGCAAGGCGGTGGTGAATATGGCGCTGAAGCTGGGCAAGCCGATCCTGAGCCTGACCAATAGCGACTACAATGATAACGGCCTCAGTGACCTGCTGGTAGAAAAAGGGGATGCGTATGAGATCAATTTACAGGTGTTCTATGTACTCAGGGACAGTATTTCGGGCTGGCCGGGAGGGAAACCTGCGGATACCAATCCTGCCCGTCCCGAGCGTTCAACGCCTTTTCCCAAACGCAGCCTGATCTTCTCTCCTCATCCGGATGACGATATTATTTCCATGGGCGGGACGTTCATGCGGCTGCATGACCAGGGGCATGATGTGCATGTAGCCTATCAGACTTCCGGCAATATTGCCGTTACGGATGAGTTTGTCACCCGTTTCCTTGATTTTGCGGTAGGGTTCGAGGTGCTGGCGGGGATCGACAGCCAGAAATCTTCCCAGATATTACAGGAGGCTACCCAGTTCCTGAAGAAGAAGAAAGCCAGCGAGATCGATACGGCAGAGATCCGGCAGATAAAAGGGCTGATCCGCCGGTGTGAGGCAAAGGCTACCTGCCGGTACGTAGGTCTCGAGGATAACAATATACATTTTATGAATCTTCCGTTCTATGAAACGGGGACGATCGAGAAGAAGCCGATGGGAGAAGCCGATGTCCTGCAGACGATGGAGTTGCTTCGGGAGCTGAAACCCCAGCAGATCTTTGCGGCGGGGGATCTTGCCGATCCGCATGGTACGCACAAAGTTTGTCTGGACATTATCTTCGAATCTATGCGCCGGCTGAAGGCTGCCGGGGATAGCTGGCTGAAGGACTGCTGGTTGTGGCTGTACAAGGGCGCCTGGCAGGAATGGGATATCAGTGAGATCGAGATGGCGATCCCGATGAGCCCGGACCAGGTGATGAAGAAGCGATTTGGTATTTTCATACATCAGTCTCAGAAAGATATGGTGCCTTTCCAGGGCAGCGATAGCCGTGAGTTCTGGCAGCGGGCGGAAGACCGCAATGCGAATACGGCGGGATTGTATGCGCAGCTGGGGTTGACGAAGTATGCGGGGATCGAGGCTTTTGTGAGGTGGCACTACTAAGGCGCCACGGGAGCCTTGCCCGAAGGGCCATCATTAGACACGGGCCTAAGGTCTGAAGGACCGCAGGTCCGCTCTGAGCGACTTGAACCGGCAGTGAGTATGTTAACGCAACGCTCTCCGCTCTCCGCTCCGAGCGACATGCATTAGGCAGTAAGCTGGTTAATGGTATCAACGACTATGATTTTTTTGGATAAACTATAAACGCTGGCAGACATTGGCCGGCGTTTATAATTTTAGCTGCTGTCAATCCTCCAAACAAATGCCTCCGGCGTTAATTGTCCATGTTATAAAGCGTTTCCTTAATTTTACTCTTTTTCTATAATATAATATGCCGCTAACGATACTGGTAGAATTAAGGGAAGAATGGCAGGAAGCCTGGCAATCGGCAGGCTTCCGCCGGAAAACGATCACGGGGATGTTGTTTGTTACCGCTATCCTTTCGGCTTTCCCGTTTTTTTTTCAGACCATTGAGAAAAGGAATGGGTTTGCCCTGAATGATCCTATCCTGAGATGGCTGCCTGCCCATAATGTTTCTTTAGCGTTGTTCGTCATTATCTGGGCGCTGTGTCTGCTTGCCATGTACCGGGCCGCCCGGCATCCTTATATCTTCCTTACCTTTTTATGGGCTTATATCCTGCTGTCCCTTATGCGGATGCTGGCGATCACCCTGGTGCCGCTGGATCCTCCGGCAGGCCTTATCGGCTTGATAGACCCGATCGGTAATTTCTTCTATGGAAAGAATTTCATCACCCGGGACCTCTTCTTTTCGGGGCATACTTCCACTGTTTTTCTTCTCTACCTCTGTCTGCCCGGCAGCAGGGATAAGAAGCTGGCGCTGGCTGTTACGATGGTGGTGGGATTCCTGCTGCTGGTGCAGCATGTACATTATACCCTGGATGTGCTGGGAGCCCTGGTTTTTGCCCGGATCGCCTATTGGGTTACGAGGAAGACGATCGTGCGGGAAGAATCTACTGTCCATTGATAATACCGGCCAGCGTACCGGATGGGTTAACGGATGACTTCAGCCTCCCGCCGATGGTTCAATGTTCGGGGCAAAATGGAAAATGGAGGATTCCAGCAGCAGCAGCTATCCAATGCCAGAACGTCCAACGGGTACTTCGTTGCTGAGTCAGAGAGAGGGGGTGTTATTTTGGGGTGAAATATTTTACCTACTGGTAGGTAAAAATGCGCGCTAAAATGCTTCTCCCAGTTGCAGGTAAAACCCCTGGGAGTGCTGGCCGAGGCCATAATCCAGGCGTAGATTGAGCTTTTCCGTCCGGTTGAGCGCAACACGCAGCCCTCCCCCATAGGAGAATTTGCAATCCTGGAAATCCAGGTCCTTGAGCTCGGACCCTACATTGCCTATTCCTCCAAAGCCGACAGCGCCCAGGCGCCAGAACAGGGGAACGCGGTATTCCGCCTGGATGGCAGCCTGATTTTTATCCCGGAAGCGACCGGCATAGTAACCCCGCATGCTATTGGCTCCTCCCAGGTAGGCCAGGCTGCGCAGGGGTACTTCTCCGGCGTTGAAAAACCCATAAGCCTGGAGGGCCAGGATCTGCTGGTCATGGACCCGTATGAAACGCCGGAAGTCCAGCACATAATTCGTGTAGCGGTAGTTTGATCCTAATAAGGGCATAAAATGATCAAAGTAGAATTGCAGCATAGTGCCCCGGTCCGGGGAAAAGGCGTTGTTACGGGTGTCATAAGTGAAGCTGAGACCAAGACCGGAAACATGGTATCCATCCCTTCCGAGGATGTTTTCCTTGTCAAAAAGGCTTCCCGGGATGTATTCTACCCCAAAAACACGTTGAAATTCATAAATAACGCCTAAAAAAAGATTGGGTCCTACCCTACGCTGCGGATGTAAGTAAACATAATACTGCTTAAATTTATAATTTTCCTTGCTGCTGTCGGGAGCTGTTTTGCCCAGTCCCCAGAATTTGTCGGGAAATGAGCTGTAGGAGAATTGCTGGTTAAGTATATACCGCTCGCCGGGGAAGTAAATGGAACCATTTAGCGCCAGGACTAATTGGGACCGGGTCGTATAGAGTGCGAGGGCTTGAGCGTTAGAGGTGCGGATGGTGGTATCGTTGGCGTTCAGGTGAAAAGTGGATGCGCTGGCTACGCCAAATGACCAACCTGTTTCAATAGAACGGGCAATGATTGGAAGAACGAGCGTATGCCTTATCTTTGCCGGGCTTTTTATGGGAAGGGGGAGCTTTTGAACAGGTACGACTCCCGAGCTGTCTTTTTGAGCTAACAGGGAAAAGGAGTGAAAAAATAGAAAAACAAACCCTAAAATTGGGTTAAATAGCGTTTTCCTGAACTTAGGTAGCGGCAATGTTGTATTATTAATTATTTGGGTTTACCCGATTTAAAACAAGCAAATTAACAAGGAAAAATCTAATTTTCTTACATTTGAATATTAATGAAGATTTCACAATTTGTTAAAATTAAAATCATCTTATAATTTTAAAGGCGCTGAAGCGGAAAGGATGACCCTTCCCTTTCTTAAATAAAGCTAGCAATTATGAAAAAATTTGAATGCCCCGATTTTGTTTTAGGAGATAAGATAACAGACGAACAATTTAGTTTTTTCGATAAATATGGCGTGATCATATTTAAGGATTTCCTTAAATCGGAGACTGTTCAGTTATTCAAAGATGAATTGGCAAGGATCGAAAAGCAGTGGCTGGACGAAGGCCGCGAGAAGATCAATGGAATTCCCCTGAAGTTCGGAAAGGACCAGGATGGCAATAAGATGATCCAGCGGATGTGCTTCCTGTCGCTGTACAGCCATATCTTCCATGAGCTGCTGCAGGATCCCCGCGTTAAGGCCATCATCGGGCTGTTATACCCTTATGAAGGAAGGATCGCGGAAAATGAGAAGGACGGGCTGATCCTGAACCATTATGTCCGGACGCCCGAAAGCGCCTTCACCCAGATGGGCTGGCATACGGACAGTCCCCGGGACCTCTTCCTCGGCCAGAAGATCATGCCGATGCTGAATGTAGGGATCCACCTGGACAGCACCCCTTTTGAGAACGGAGGCCTCCGGGTATTACCGGGAACGCATAAGCAAGGCATCCTCAGACTGTTATTCGGAAAGAAATATTTTATCGACAATAATCCCGACCGTCGGGAGATCGGATTTGACGTAAATGCAGGTGACCTGACCGTACATGACGGACGGATCTGGCACCGTGCCCAACAATCCCCTCATTTAGGGGAAGCCAGCCGTCGCCGGGTGATGTATGTACCGATCATTACCGGCAAGTATATGCCGAAGGACGAGAATAGTAAAACTCCTTTTTACCACCGCTTTGCCTCGAAAGTGCAGAACTGACAAAGACACTCTCATATATATGAAAAAAAAAGTCAACGTTTGTTGACTTTTTTTTTCCCCTAATTTTACTTCAATTATTACATCGTTTTTATGGAATATGCATTAATTACAGGGGCCAGCAAAGGCATCGGCAAACATATTGCTGACGAACTGGCGCGCAAAGGATGGAATGTCCTGCTGGTAGCCCGTTCCGCGGACCTGCTGAAACAGGCGGCGGCAGAGCTCTCCAGCCGATATACCGTAAAGGTGGACTGGCTGGCGATGGACTTGTCAGGTCACGATGCCCCTCAGAAGGTATATGACTGGTGCAAGCAAAAAGACTACACCGTCCGGGCACTGGTAAATAATGCCGGCTACGGGCTTAGCGGACCTTTTGAGAAGTATCCCTGGGCCGAGCACCTGAATATGATGCAGCTGAACATGAATGCCCTGGTAGGACTGACCCGGCTGTTCCTTCCGGACTTACGCAGCTCCTCCCGGGCTTATATCCTGAATATCGCCAGCTCCGCGGCCTACCAGGCTGTGCCTAAGCTGAGCCTTTATGCCGCGACCAAATCCTTTGTGCTCGCTTTCAGCCGGGGACTACACCAGGAATTACACGGGAGCCCCGTCTCGGTAACCTGTGTCAGCCCGGGCGCTACAGATACGGATTTTCCGAACCGGGCGCAGTTAGGCGAAAAAGGGATGAAGGCGGCAGCAAAGTTCAATATGAACCCGCAAAGGGTCGCTTCACTGGCGGTCAGGGCCATGCTGGCGGGAAAGACGGAGGTGATTACGGGATTTGTGAATAAGCTAGGGGCTGCAATGGCGTGGTTGCTGCCGAAGGGAATGGTGGAGAAGACAGCGATGAAGATCTATGAGTGAGGATTTTTTTTAGGGGAGCCGTATGATGTACAGCAGAATTTCTTCACAATCTGTGAGATAGATGCTCTTGATTTTTTTGTGTTCTGAATTTTTATTTTATATTTGCAGCCCCTTAGCGGAAGGCCGCCGGGTGAAAGATGGCCCC
>JAATFV010000068.1 GCA_015655015.1 Chitinophagales bacterium
AACGGCGCCGCCGCCGCTACCCAGCTGCGCCTCATCGGTATTCCCGGCATTCACACAATAGAGCTGGTTGGTCAGCAGTCCGTCGGCGGTAATGGTATTGTAGACCAGTCCGCCCCTGCCTGCCGAGTACCAGTTTTGCAGACCTACGGCCACATCTGTCAGTGCATTGGGGGAACTAAAGGCCTGGCCGGAAGAAGGTCCGGAAGGATCAGTATAGTTTTTCTTACAGGCGGTGAATGAAAAGGCGGCCAGGAGCAATATATTCAAAGCCGCACGTTTGGTAGTGTACGACTTGATCCGCGTGGTGATCCTTGTCGTGGCGGAGGGAGTATATATTTTAATGGAGTTCATAGCTTCGTTTTTAATGAGTTTAGAATTTTGCACGGATGGTGGCGCTGAAGGTCCTGGGAATGGGAACGCTGCCAAAGTCGATGCCCCGGAGGATCGTACTTTGTCCTCCTGCATTTACTTCCGGATCATATCCCTTGTAGTGATCCCAGGAGACCAGGTTCCTTCCGCCCAGGCTGAAGCTGAGATCGCCGAAACCTTTGAGCTTGCCCATATCGTAGCTGATCGCGAGTTCCCGGAACTTCACGAACGATCCGTCATCGATTCTCCATTCCTGAACATTATACACGCCGGCAATATATCCTCTCGGTAAAAGGCCTTCATCTTCCTGCTGGGCCACTACCCCATTGTCCACTCCCTGACGGGTCCTGAAGTCGGCATTGAATACATTCGTGCCGTGTACGGCATCGAACTGGACATGCAGGCCCCATTTCCTGTATGCGAAATCACTGGTGACCGTCGCAGTATATTTGGGATTGGGATTACCGATTATTTTTTGCAGGGCGGTTCCTATGGGCAGGCCGGTAGTAGCATCCCTTTGCGTGGTATAGCTAAGCGGGCCATTTTGAATGCCTGATTCTGTCTGAGGAATGCCCGCCGTGTTCTTCAATTGTCCCCCCTGAGCGTTGGTAGCAAAAAAAGTTCCATAGAACACGCCGATCGGCTGTCCTCCGAGGATGGCTACCGGAGCGCCGCCATTCGTGTTATAAAGGAGCAGGGACTGACCGATATTCAGCGCCTTATTCTGGTTATGATTGTAGATCCCGGTCAGGTCCCAGGTAAAATCCTTTGTCCGTACGGGCGTGAGGTTCAATACTACTTCATAGCCATTGTTCTGCAGCGAGCCGATATTATCCAACAGGGCGGAATAACCGTTGGTAGGTGCGATCAGGCGGCTGATCAGCAGGTCGTCAACTCTTTTATGATAATAGTTGAAATTTACGCCGACCCGGTTGTCCAGGAAGGAGAGGTCCGTTCCTATTTCCAGCTCTTTCTGTCTTTCCGGTTTTACATTTGGGTTGGTATAGGTTGTTTGGCCTTCAAAGGAGGAGCTGCCCACGAACGCGGCAGCGTTATAGGTATTAAATCTTCCGTAGGCCGGAATGCCGGTCAGGTTGCCCGACTGACCATAAGCGGCCCGGAGCTTGAACAGGTTCCACCATTTTGACACCCCCAGCTTATCCCAGTAATCTGTACCTGATATGACATAACTGCCGCTTAATTTGGAATAGACCTGGTTGCGCTGATCTGGGCCGAAGACAGAGGAACCGTCCTCGCGCAGGGCGCCGGTGATGAAAAGCTGATTACGGTATTTAAAGTTCTGCTGTATGAACTGTCCGGAGATGGATAATTCGGTCCGTTGATCACTGCCGGTTATGGCCGTGCTGGCGCCGCTGACGGTCTGCACAAAGGGGGGCAGCCCCCTACCCTGCTGCAGGGAATAATGGGAGCGCTGGTATTGCTGGGAGTAGCCTACCTGGGTAACGGAGCTGAGGTCTTTGGTGATATTCCAGTTATAGGTAGCATTTACATCGTGATTGATGAGAAAGGAAGTATTCGTTCCTGCGCTGGCATAACCATTCTGGGTAGGGTCCAGCGTAGCACCTCCGCCAAAAAATGCCAGGCTGACATTATAGGCATAGGGCGGAATAAAAGTGGTGCCATCCGTGCTGTAATTGTCAATCCCCATATGGTAATCGATGGTCAGGTTCTTGATGGGGGTCAGTTTGAGACCGGCTCCGCTGATGATCCGGCTGGTCTGCTGCTGCTGTTTGATATCTTCGATGATAGAAACGGGATTGACGCGTCCCCGTTCTCCCACTGCCAGCAGGTTGCCAAAGGCATCTCTTTTTTGTATATCGTAATAATTACCGATAATGGTCACCGCATTGGTAGGAGAATAGAAGCTGTTGCCATCGGGCTTCTCATTGGTCTTGTCATAGATGTAGTTCATCGTCACGTTAAAAGTCGCCCAGGAGGTAAGTGTCTGGTCTAAATTCAACCGGAAGCTGTAGCGGCCGAAATCCGTATTTTTTACGATGCCCTGGTTGTAGAGATAGGAGGCGGAGGTATAATATTTTGTCTTATCCTTTCCGCCGCTGACGGAGATGGTATTATCTGTTCCGATGCCAGTCCGGAAAACATAGTCCTGGTAATCATACCGGCTGACAGGGGTGGTATTGGTCAGCGTGGGAGTAAGGATCGTTTGGGTCTGCACGGCCGGATCGCCGCCGAATTTTGTCGGGGCTTCGTTCACCTTGAGCTTCTTCCGGAGGTGGTTGATATTGAGGCTGGTGGAAAAATTGACCACGGGCGCTCCATTGCTGCCTTTCTTGGTAAAGATCTGCACGACCCCGGCATTGGCCCTGGAACCGTAAATGGCTGCGGCCGCTGCGCCATTCAATACTTCTATTCTTTCAATGTCGTTGGGATTGATATCTACCAGCCTGTTCTGCCCCACCGAACCGATGAAGTTAGCGCCGGCATAAGTGGCATCGGCATTGGTGACGCGGGTGGTGGAATTATCTACGATCACCCCGTCGATGATATAGAGCGGGTCCGTTGAACCGGAAATGGTGCTGATCCCTCTTAATTTAACGGAAATGCCGCCGGCCGGATCCCCCGAGTTCTGCGACACCTGTGCGCCGGCTGTCTTTCCCTGCAGGGCAGCCAGGACGTTGCCGGTGGACCCTTTGGACAGTTCGTCGGCATTTACGCTGCTGATATAACTTCCCAATTGCCTTCGGGTAGTTCCCTGCGATACGCCCGTTACTACCACTTCATCCAGTTTGGAGGCGGATTCTTCCACCTGCACATCCACTGTATAAGAAGATGACGCGCCTATTGTAAGGGATCTTTCCTGTGACTTATATCCTACGCCTGAAATGACCAGCGTATAATTGCCTGGTTTGACATTGGCGTTCAGGGTATACCCGCCGTCATTACCGGTGGAGGTACCGACCTTCGCACTCCTTAACTGTACCGTTAAGGAGGCTACGGGCTTACCGGCTGCGTCAGTAACAGTGCCTGAAATCTTTACCTGGGCATTAAGGCTGATGGCTGTCAAATTCGACAGCAGCAGCAGGCAGAAAATAAACGGCCGGCAGGAAGTGCGGGCAAAATGGTTTTTCCTCATAAAGCGTGTTTTTGGTTGCAAAAAAAAATTACAAAATCCGGATGCCTTTTTCACGATAAGGTTGTAATGGAGCTGCGTCAGGCGGGAGTTCGGTGATCAGGATGTCGATCTCATCCACCGGGCAGATAGTCAGCTGTTCGGAGGTATTTACTTTTTCTGAAATGGATAAGGCTACTACTTTTTTGGAGGTATCGATCATTGCTTTTTTGATCCCGACCACGTCCCAGTCATTGTCTGTTAATCCGTCGTTGATATCAATGGCGTTGATCCCCAAGAAACAGATATCGGCTTTGATCTCCCGGATCCTCCGGATAGCATCTCCGCCGACGGCTAATTTGGCATTCTTGGACAGCTTATCACCGATCATCACCACTTCAATATTGGGATGATTGGTATATTCGAAAGCGGCAGCCAGGCTGGGGGTGATGAATGTAGCCTGCAGGTCTTTCGGCAGCAGCCTGGCCAGCTCGATAATGGTAGTGCCCCCGGAGGTGAGCACAAACATGCCATCCTGGATCAGCTGCACCGCTTTTAAAGCGATCCTTCTTTTTTCCTCCACGGAATAAACATCCCTGGAAGTGATCCCTACATGAAAGGAGTTGGATAAGGCGCCCCCATGCACTTTGGTGATCTTTCCTTCCTGCGCCATTTCCTGCAGGTCCCTCCGGATCGTATCTTCCGATACCTCCATTTGCTCGCTCAGATGGGAGGAAAGAACTTTATTATGCAAATTTACCTGGTGAAGAATATAGGCCTGACGTTCTTCTTTTAACATATACATATATAATTAATGAGCCCTAATATACTTATAAAATACGTCCGTCTGACCTACTCCGTTATCCCGGGGGATCCGACCTGTTATTCAAATGACCGCTCCTTTATCCGCATGACCTGATACGTTATTTGCCTGACTGATACGCTGTTCGCATGACCGATCTGTTGTTCGCATGACCTATCTGTTATCCCGATGATCGCCCGCTTTCAATGGCCTGCCGCACGCTCTTTTTTTCTGCGATAAGCCTTCGCGCTGTCGGGCGGTCGACATTCAGCTCTTTCATCACGATGCTCACACCGCGGGCTATCAGCTTATTATTGCTCAATTTCATATCGACCATTTTATTGCCTCTCACCCTGCCCAGCTGTATCATTACGGTAGTGGATATCATGTTCAGCAGGAGCTTCTGCGCAGTTCCCGCCTTCATCCGGGTGCTGCCTGTTACGAACTCGGCGCCTACGACGACTTCCACCGGGTATTCCACGGCAGCCGCCAGGGGCGTACCGGCATTACAGGTAATGCAGCCGGTCAACACCCCTCTTTCCCTGGCAGCTGTTACGCCGCCAATTACGTAGGGAGTGGTGCCGGAAGCGGCAATCCCGATCACGTTATCCCATTTATGAAGGACATATTCTTCCAGGTCTTTAATCGCCTGTTGTGTATTGTCTTCTGCAAATTCAACGGCCTTCCGGATAGCGCCGTCTCCCCCTGCCATAATGCCGATCACCCAGTCATCCGGCACCCCGAAAGTAGGGGGGCATTCCGAAGCGTCCAGGATCCCTAACCGGCCGCTGGTACCTGCACCGATGTAAAAAAGCCGGCCTCCCTTTTTCATCCTTTTAACAATAGCAACCACCAGCTGCTCTACTTTCGGAATGACTGCGGCGACAGCCCGGGGCACTGTCAGGTCCTCACTGTTGATCCCCTCCAATATCTCTTTGACAGTCATTTTTTCCAGGTCATCAAAATGCGAAGGCATTTCTGTTGTAAGCATACTCTAATACTATTTTGAATGCTGAATTTTGAGTTTTGAATTGAAATGCAAGGGAGGATTAATGCAATTAGTAAGCTGCTATCGGATATCGCCCTAAAAGACGCACAAACCTGCAACAATCTAATCTACGACATTAAATATATGCACAAAGCTGCATCAAATAAAAAAAATAAGCGCAAAAAGACGAGAATAAATTATTTTTAGACGGACATCCGCTGTATTTAAATAACTTTTTTAACTGTCCATATGGCCCCTGTACTATCCGGCATCGATATTTTATTGGCATCCCCGCCGGCCTGGAAATCTAAAAAGATAGGTCTGGTTACCAATCATGCCGCTGTTACCCATACCTTTCGACCGGCAAGAATCGCTTTAATGGAGGCGGGCTTCAACCTGGTGAAATTGTTTTCTCCCGAACACGGGCTCGACGTCAGTGGCGCCGACGGGCAGCTTATTCACGATGGGTACGATCCCCTTACCGGCCTTCCTGTCGTCAGCTTATATGGTCCTAAGCTGGCTCCTGCCCGGGAAGACCTGGAGAACCTCGACCTGGTATTATTCGATATCCCGGATGTAGGCAGTCGCTGTTATACTTATTTATGGACCATGACCTATGTTATGGAAGCTTGTGCTTCGTATAATAAGCTATTCATACTGGCAGACAGGCCCAATCCTCTTTCCGGCATCCCTGGGTTATCAGAAGGCCCCATGCTGGACGAAATGTCCTGCAGCAGCTTTATCGGCAGATGGAGACTCCCCGTAAGGCATAGCTGCACGCTGGGGGAGCTGGCGATCTATTTCTGCGATACCCGGAAGATCGATTGTTCTCTGGAAGTCGTACCCTGCGTGAATTGGAGCAGGTCTATGTTCTACCCGGACTGGTCTGTTTCGTTCGTTCCCACTTCACCGGCCATCCCGGCTTTTGAGTCTGCCCTTTTATATCCGGGCCTTTGTTTTTTAGAGGCCACCAATTTAAGCGAAGGGAGGAGCACCTCCATCCCTTTCCGGGTAGCCGGTGCTCCCTGGATGCAGGCGGAAAAAACCGCGGAACTGTTCAATATTATGGTAGCTGCCCATGCAGGTAAGGGGGGCCCTGACTATGGGGCAGAAGGTAGCGGGACAAGAAGTGGTGGGACAGAAAGTATTGGGACAGGAGGTGGCGGGATAGAAAGTTGCGCGATAGGAGGTGGTGGAGCAGGGGGTAGCGAGATAGGAGGTGGCGGAGCAGGAAGTAGCGGGAACGAAACAGCTGTAGTTGCCAGGGTCATTGATTTCACGCCTGCCGAAGGGAAATATGCCGCTCAAAAATGCAAAGGCGTTATGCTGCATGTCCTGAATTTACAAACCTTTTACCCGGTAAGAGCAGGTTGGCTGCTGCTCCGGCTTATTAAAGACCTGCATCCCGACCTTTTTGAATGGGCACATTATCCCACGCAGGTGAATCCTTCCGGCAAAAAACATCTGGATCTTCTGACAGGGCTGCCCAATGCGGAAGAACTTTTTGAATCCAATCAGACCGCGAAACCCGCAGAAATAGAAAAATACACGACGCCCGGTGAATGGCAGGATATGATCCGTCCCTATCTTATTTACAGCTGAAGAAATATATCGTACAACAGGATGATGAGGTCCCTTTCTGAAAGATGGTGTTCCTTCCCGGAAGATGGCGCACTCAATACCCTTTGTTCTGCGTAAGTTTCGGATTCAGCTGAAGGGCAGTCGTAGGAATGGGGAAAATGCGATGATCGGGATCGGTATCGGTCTTAAATCCCCAGGCTCCTTCAAATTTACCAAACCGGATCATATCATTTCTATGCCATCCTTCCCAGGCGAATTCACGGTTTCTTTCATTGTAAATAGAATCCAGGTTAACAGCCGACCAGGCAGGGGAAGTCGTTCGGACCGACCGCAGCTGGTTAACCAGGCTGAGCGCTGTCTGTCCCCCGGTAGCCGTCCCCCCCCGTAGAATAGCTTCGGCTTTCATCAGCAGCACATCGGAATAGCGAAAGACGGGCACATCGTTATCCTGGTTGCGGGTGGTGGACGTGCTGTCCGGATGGAATTTCACGTTCCTGTATCCCATATTCCAGGCGATCTCATCGTTGCCGCAGTCAAACAGCGTTGGGTCCAGCCGCAGGAGGATATCCGGCGTTAGCTTTACCTGGTAGACGATCGTGTCCGTCTTGGTAGCCGGGTCCGCATAGGTAAAATCATATCCTACCTGCGTTGTCTGCACGGTGACCGGTGTGCCGTCATAATAATATTGAAGGCCCGTGAGCCATTGACTATTGCGGATATCGTTCGGATCATTGTAGTACGCGTAAAAAGAAGGTAAGGTACTTTCGGGAGCGCTGGGAGTAAAGGATAAGCTGTATTTTTTCTTTAACGAACGGGGAAGATCATAACGGGAGTGGTACATATACCCGGTGACCGGCAATGCAGTAGTATTGATCTGTGCCCCCGCGTCATAGGGTACGGCAAAAATAAATTCCCTGATCTGCGGCCCGTTATTAATGTTGAACATGTTGAGATAATTGGTCTCCAGGGCATATTTTCCTGAATTGATAATGCTGTCGCAGGCTATGATACAATCACTATATCGTGCCACTCCCGTATAGTATTCCGCGTTCAGGTACATTTTTGCCAGCAGGGCAAACGCTGTGTATTTATTGGCTCTCCCATAGGTGGTGATACCCGAGGCGGGATTCAGGTACGGCAGGCTGGCCAGCACTTCGCTCTCGATA
The DNA here is from genome assembly GCA_015655015.1 of Chitinophagales bacterium. Lineage (GTDB taxonomy): Bacteria > Bacteroidota > Bacteroidia > Chitinophagales > Chitinophagaceae > Puia. The sequence goes on from JAATFV010000068.1 coordinate 7,998, forward strand.
AAGCTGAACACCTGCGGCCGGGGTAAATTCGGATACGGGGTAAGATTATCATAAGTCGTATCAAGGGGAATATTACCGTAGAGGTCCATCCACATGAAATAATTCATAGCCTGCAGCATCCGCAGCTCTGCCAGGTGAGTTTGTTTGGCCCCCCCGGCCGGTTCATTTTTATTCAGGATGAACAGCGCCTGGTTGACGGTGCCGGCAACGGTGGCCAGCCAGGACCAGCAGGTGTTGGTCCATCCATGGTCTCTTGTCCAGGAATGATAGTGAAGGGACCGGTAGTTTTGATTATCATACCAGTTGCCTCCTCTTGCGGGCAGGATGACTTCGTCTGTGCTCAGGGACTGCATAAACCAATAATCCACCGCATAATTTCCCCTGAATGCGATATAGGCCGGTTGCGCCGCTTCTATAAACTGTATGCTGTCATTGGGGAATATGTCGGGAGTCACTTCCGTGGTGACGGGCAGGTCCAGCTTATGGCAGGAATACAAACAGCCTGTCAGCAGCACCGGTAGAAGAAAAAGGATTTGGGATCGCATGCGCATTTTGTTTAACTAGAGAGACAGGTTAACACCCAATAAAAAGGTACGGGTCTTTGGATAAAAATTGTTGGCGTCCACACCGGGCGCCAATCCGCCCTGATTGACCTCGGGGTCGATCCCTTTGTACCCGGTAAGAACAAAAAGATTATTGGCCGCGATGTATACCCGGAGCGTCCGGATATACCTGCTGATCCTGGTGAAGCTATAACCCAGGCTGGCATAGTCCAGTCTCACATATGTTCCGTTTTCAATATAGCGTGTGGAGTATCTGCCCGCATTATAATTCTTTGGGGATTCCCCGGCAATCGATAAAGGGATGTTGACATTTTGGGCGGAATTGGGCTGGTCGAGGTTGGCCAGGGTGACATTGAAGATCTTGTTCCCCAGCACGGATCGCAGGAGCATACTGCCATCGAAATTTTTATACCGGAATTTATTCTCCCATCCTATCAGCAATTTAGGTTGTGCGTTGCCGGCTAAATGATAATCCGTGGTGCCCGGGGCCGGGACGGTGGTTTGTTTGCCTTTTGCATCGATGTATTGTGAGATGCCGCTGGAATCGCCGGCATATTTCAATGTATAGAACTGTCCGATAGGTTTCCCTGACAAAAGGATCTGCAGGTCGACCCCTGACTGCCCGGTACCATCCGGCGCTACGTCTTGTATGGAATCCGCCCGAAAACGGCTATTGGATAAGCTGACGATCTCATTTTGATTGTGTGCCAGGTTCATGCTGGTAGTCCAGCTGAAAGAAGTGTTGCGCACCGGCGTAGCATTTATACTCAGCTCGATGCCTTTATTGTTCATCGTGCCTACATTGGCCGTGATGCTGCCCGAAGGGACTAAGTTCGGATCAACGGGATAACTCCAGATCAGGTCCGTCGTTCTTTTGTTGTATACTTCCAATGTTCCGCTGAGCCTTCCCTTTCCTATCGAGAAATCCAGGCCGATATCTGCCGTGGCCGTCTTCTCCCAGCGTAAGTCCGGATTGGCGCTTTGTGTAGGGCCGATGCCAATGAGGGGCAAGCCCTGGTAATAATAGTTACCGATATTTCCGGACAGGGCCTGTGCTGCTGTAGGGCTGAACCCCAGCGAGTTGCCGGTGACGCCATAACTTGCCCGCAGCTTCAGGCTGTTGAACAGGGATTGGTCTTGCATAAAAGATTCCTGGTCTATTCTCCATGCAATCCCTACAGCGGGAAAATATCCCCAGCGATGGCGGGCGCCAAATACCGAAGAGCCGTCCCGGCGTATAGAGGCCTGCAGCAGGTATTTATCTTTGTAACTGTAATTCACTCGGACGAAGTCAGCTATCAGGCGGTTGTGCTGGTAGTTATCCGGTCCGAAATCCACGTTGAAGCCGGGAATAGCATATGGGTTGCTCAACGCGAGGTTGTTATACCCTACATTGTCTACCGGGAAATTAGTGGTGCTGGCCTGGAAGCCCTCGCCATTCACCGTCTCCTGGAAAGAGTAACCTAATACGGCATTGATCGAATGACCTCCGGCTCTTATGTCCCAGGTAAAAAAGGTTTCCAATATCTTATTGGTGTTCTGATAGGTATTGCGGATGGCTTCTCCGTTACTGCCCGTCAGGGTGATCAATTCGGAGAGTGCAGGCGGGTCGGGGGTGCTGCGGATATTATTATAGTATTGTGTATAATAGCTGTCATAATAAGCTCCATACAGTGTCGAATAATTCTGGTAAGAGAGCGCCACACCATATTTCAGTCCGAAGGGCAGCTTGAGCCGGGCGGTAAAAATCCCAAGCAGGTTGGTGTATTTCATGTTCTCCTGTCCATGATGGATCAGGGAGACGGGGTTGTAATAGGTAGTATGTGTAAAATCATCAAAATAGCTTCCGTCCGGATTTTTGACAGGTGAGACCGGCAGGAACTGCAGCATTTGCTTCAACACTGTATTCCGGTAAGGAATGAAGTTGGCATAACTGGACGAATTGGTAACGGCCAGG
>JAATFV010000185.1 GCA_015655015.1 Chitinophagales bacterium
ATCCCTGATCGGGCGACCGCAACGGTAATTTCAGCCAGGCATGGAGAAAGGGAACTATTCGCTGAACTTTTAGTACACTTCTTTTTGAATGATCACAGGCCCCATAAGACCGGACTCCAATAAAGGGGTATCCTTGTTATAGGGATCGTATGTTGTAAAAGCATATCGGCCGCTGGTTCGTTTCTCCCCTTTTAAAAGCCATTCGGGAAATTTATCATCCTTTATACCATCCTGCGGTAACTGATCATCACCGATCAGGCGGTTGGGCCAGAGATTGGCCACCGATATCTCCAGCTGGTTGTCCTTCTGCTGTACGATCCCCGTGATGTCGACTTTCCAGGGCGCCGTCCATACCACCCCCAGATCATGCCCGTTCAACCGTACCCGGGCCATGTTATTAACTTTCCCCAGATCGATGTAAAGCCGGTTGTTCTTACCGGTATCCGACGCCGTTGGCAGATCAAAACGCTGACGGTAAACAGCAATACCCGAATAATACCGGATGCCCTTATTTGCATTGGATGCCCAGTCCGTCAGGGAATCGAATTGAACGTCCGCCGGTCCTCCCCACTTTGGATCAAAAGACACCATCCAGCCCCCGTCCAGGTTTGCCACTTTTTCCGTCTCCGGAAAATTCTTCTTTTCATCCGATGAGACATTCGTATTTTTTGCAAATACGATAAACCAGCTTTGATATGCATCGAAGGACAAAGGCAGGGTCGTACGTCCCTCGCTTGCGGAAAATTCAGGCAGCGCCCTTGTCTTTCCCGTTAAAGGATCCCACAGCTCCGGTCTTCCTTTGCCGGTATTAAAAATACAATTGGCTTTTACAGGCTGCCCCGTGCGGTTGCTGACGAAATAAATATCTCCCTCTTTCGTCACCCGGTGTGTATAACGCAGCGATGCGGAAGACTCAAAATCTTTTTTCACGCCCATTTTTTGCAGCACCCCGGCCGTCAGCTCATAGTCCGGGTAAAGCGAATCTTTATTTTGAAGGACAAATTGGCCGCCCCATATGATTTTACCTTTGCCATACACAGACTCAGATTCCCTTGCAGGAACTTCCATTCCCCCCCAGAGCTGCCTGTCTATGTCCAGCACCTTTTGATCACATAGGGGGTATCCGGATAAGCCGGGTGATTTCTTAGGCGGAGAGCCAATGACCACAGCGCCTGCTTCCACCAGTGACCGGATCTTTTCCAGTAAGCCGGGTGTCATCGTTGCGACAGCCGGTAAAACCAATACATGGTAAGTGGCCCCGCCCGGAAATACGATCTCATTATCTTTTACGCTGGCCTGGTACAATTGCCCCGGTGAACAGCCATCGAAATTATACCCTTTCCTGTCAGGCATAACAGCATCTCCATCCATGGCCGATGAAGGCGGAAGGAATACCTGGGGCGCCCCCTCGGGCGTCAGGTACAGAATATCGGCCACAGCCTTGCCCTGCTGCAGCAGGAGCTGGCATCTGGAAATATAACGGTGATACCCATCAGCCATCGGCCACCAGGTTTGCATCCGGTCCCAATGCACGCCATAAGGTCCCATATTCATACCGGGCCGCAGGGAATCATCAAAAGGTTTGTGTTCGAAAGTGTGATAAAAAAAGCGATTGACGCCGGCAGCAAGCGCCCAGTCGCCCTGGTCCTTCATAGATCCCGGATATTGTTTCCAGGCTTCATTTCCATCGGACGTAAAAGATTCCGCCTGCACCACCGGCACCCCCATGGTATGCGCCAGAGACGTCGCTTCGATGATGCTGAAGGCAGTGTGGAAACCATATCCCTTGCTCCAAAACTCCCCCATCGTGATGTCCGCCACCCGTCCAAGCTCCAGATCGGCCGTCGGGTTGAGATCATACGGCTCGATGGATAAACCGAGCCCAAGTCCGTGCGCATATTTTTTCACCTGTTCAGCATGGTTCTCTATGACCAGTTCCTGGCTTGTCTGCCGCAGATCCCACAGGAACCGCTCGCTTAACTCCCGGCTCCCGACTATATTACCCGCATACACGGGATAGAAAGGCAACGGATCATATCCCCTGCGTTTGATAAATTCCTGCCTGAATAAGACCGTCCAGTTCTGCGCTCCCATCTCCCAGCTATCCATATGCAGCATCTTCAATCCTCCGGGAGATTCCGTTTGGGGTTTTCCCGTAAACTGAAGGATCTTTCCAACATAGGCGTCGAGATGACGATCCAATGCCGCAGTATCGAATTTATCCGATTCGAATCCCAACCCCTGAATAGGCGCCGGGCGGGTAACGGCGCCATTATTACGGCTTCCGAACCGCATGATCGTCCAGTTGCCTTCGGGTACAACCCAGTTCAAGGTGCCGTCAGGCTGAAGCTTATCGGTAAGGTCGATGATCCGGTCCTTTTGAATAGCAGCAGCAGGTGAGTCGGTATAATCGCTTAAAGACGGTATATAGGGCGGGACACCCGCCTTGGAACTAAAAGGCTCCCGGTAGTACAGCGCCTTCTCATCGATACTATTTATTTTTCCCTGGCCGGCAGGTCTCGGAAAGGCCAGCACAGCGACATCTTTATAGAAATCATTCCATAACTTCTTTAGTTCGGGAGTCAGGGTTCCTTCTCCGAAGTAAGGCTGCTTTGGCTGAGGTAAAGGCAGCCTGATCGTTCCTTTTTCACCGCCGGTTACCTCTATGCTGCTGGAAACCAAATGCTGCATCGACTGATCGGGAGCCACCCAGGGTCCCCCGCTTCCTGTCCAGCCCGGCCCTATCCCCAGCGTCATCCGGATCCCCAGTCTCACACATTCTTTTACGGCGTGTTTGAACAGCTCCCCCCACTCCCCGGTTAAAAAATCCACAGGGCCCCGGGGCACCCCTACATTGACTTCCAGGAACAGGACATTCCCGATACCGGCCTGTTTCATTGATTCCAGGTCTTTGGTCATGCCCGTTTTAGACATATTGCCATCCATGAAATACCAATATACGCCAGGTCGGACGGAATCAGGAGGATTTAAAAAAGCCTCCTTCAAGATATTCATATCGGAGGAAGACGCCGGCGGTTGATCACAGCCATAAAAAGTCAACGCTGCGATTAAAACAAACAAACTAATAACGGCCCGCCCTTTTTGTTGTGCTATCATCATAATTTATTGGAATGTCGGTATTTCATTAATGGATGTGCCGGTCGAATGAAGCGGAAAGCTCATACGATCCGGAACCTATTTCGTAAACAGGCGCCATACCGGAAGGTAATGCGGTTGCGAAGAGAATAAAATGTAGAAAATTAACTTTCTTTTGTACTTTTTGATACTTCCTGGAAAACGATCATGCAGGTAAATAAAGAGATCGTGCAGAATGACAGTGATCGTGTAGAATTTAAGCGATCATGCAGAATGACAGAAGCCGTTGCTTATTTCCCGATCACATAGATCAGCGAGCTGCATTTCGACTTATCGACAAAAGCCTTAAAGTTGGAAACCAGCCCGGTGAAAACAGCTTTCAGGGCATTCCCCTTTCCATTCTTATACTTCTCGCTCAGCATGCTGATATAGACACTGTCATACCACATTGGCTGGCTGACCTGCAGTTGAAGATCATGTTGCGTCAGCAGGGTCCCCATAGCAGCCGGGGAAAAATGATAGAGATGACGGGGAACATCATAAGCAGCCCAGGCGCCCTGATAGACCGTCGCGTCATAAGAGGTATAATTCGGTACGGCAATGAAGATGCGTCCGCCGCGTTTGATCAGCTTGGCCAGCTGCTGCAAATAAGGATGCAGATCATGCACATGCTCCAGTACATGCCATAAAGTAATGGCATCATAACTTTCCGCAGGCAGGGAATAGAGGTCCTCCACCGGCAGCAATTCCGCCCGATGCAGATCATGGGCCAGCTTACGGGCCGACTCATCCGGCTCCAGGCCCGTCACCTCCCAGCCATGCTGCTTCATGTAAGCAGCAAAAGCACCCGTACCGGCGCCGATATCCAGTAATTTTCCCTGCTTAATACGGGTAGTGGAAAGGATCAGGCGATGTTTATCCGATAAAGTCTGCTTACGCACCAGGTGGTACAGACTATTTACCAGGCCCTTCTTAG
>JAATFV010000007.1 GCA_015655015.1 Chitinophagales bacterium
AAGAACCGCCTGCTCCGCGCAAAAGAAATGCTGATAACAGGACAATGCAGCATCAAACAAGCCGGCAGCGAGATCGGCTTCTCCAATCTCAGCCACTTCGCCAAAGCCTTTAAAAAAGAGTTTGGCATCCTGCCAAGAGACCTCGTTAAAACCAGATAGTTACCATCAGGGTTTCCCCTGAAGAGGCATAATCCTGACCTGCAGAGGTATCTGCTAAAAGCTATATCGTATAACTTTGCAAATTGTCAACAATGCCCGTTTTTGGTCCAACATCCTTGCTTAACCTCTACAACTTAACAGGATAGAATACTAGAAAAAAGGTCGCTTTTTTGCCGGGAGACGGGTCAGAGAAAATATACCCGTCTCCGGCAAACAGCTGCTAAAGACCCTTCGGGTGGGACGCCCGTGGCGCGCTGTTCTTACCGGTCCATCAAATCCTTCAGCCGGTCATACAGCTCCTCAAATACGGCAAAACGTTCCTGATAGATCCGATGCCTTCCCTCATCAGGCTCATAGGTCTCCTGCACCCGGATCATCCCGGCCGAATCCGCCAGATCCCCGGTAAAACCCAGCGCATAAAATCCCATGATCGCAGCCCCGATAGCAGAAGCATCTGCCACATTGGTGACAAACACCTTTTTGAGAAAAACATCCGCTACCAGCTGCAGCCAGGTTTTTGAATGCGTAAACCCGCCACTGGCATATATATGTTCGATAGGACCGATCGTTTCCTCCAGCGACGCCCCTATCTGGAATAAAGAATAAGTAATGCCTTCCAGCACAGCCCGCATAAAGTGGGACTGCCCATGCAGCGAACGTATCCCAAAGAAAAGACCCTTTGCATCCGCATCCCAGATAGGCGCACGCTCCCCCTGCAGATAAGGCAGAAAGACCAGCCCGTCAGATCCCGGGGCCACATTATCCGCCGCTGCTACCAGATCGTTCAGCACGGCCGGATCGGCTCCTTTCTTACCCAGGAGCTGCCCGATATACCATTGCACTACCCCTCCCCCGTTGTTGGTAGCGCCACCCGAGATATAGAGGTTATCGGTGAGGATATAATTGAAGATCCGCTCCCGGGGATCATATTCAGGAGCCGCAGCCGTCATTCTTACCGCCCCGCTGGTGCCGATAGTCAGCGTCGTCTCGCCCGGCCGCATGGCCCGGCTTCCCAGGTTGGCCAGACATCCATCACTGCTACCGATGATAAAAGGAAACCCCTCCGGCAGCCCCAGAGATGAGCGATAAGAAGGGGTCAGAACAGATTCAGTATGCGTACAGGGAACAGGAACAGACAAATGATCCGGGGTAATACCCGCTAATTCCAGCGATTCCCCATACCAGGTAAAAGTATAAATATCAAACAGGCCGGTGGCGCTGGCGATGGAATGATCGACCTGGTATTTCCCGAATAATACCCACCAGAGCCATTCTTTGATAGAAATAAATTTCCCCGCCTGCCGGAAGATCTCCGGCTCCTTATCTTTCAACCATAATAGCTTGAATAAAGGGGACATGGGATGGATGGGAGTACCCGTCTGCCGGTAAATCCTTTTCCCGGTCTCGCTGCCCTTAAGGGCTTCTGCATAAGGCTTGCTCCGCAGGTCGGCCCAGGTCATAGCGTTCGTCAGGGGCTGTCCCCCCTTGTCTACGACGATCAGGCTGTGCATGGCGCAGCTAAAGCTGATCCCCGCGAACCCCTCCAGATGGGCCGTCTTCGCCCTTACTTCTTTGAGGACAGCAATAAAAGCTTCCAGGAGCCGGGCCGGATCCAGCTCATAACGGCCATCCGGACCGGAAAGGGCTGCATAGGATGCTCCCGCAGTAGCCAACACGACTCCCGCATCCGTAAAAGCAACAGCCTTGGTGTTGGTGGTACCGATATCGATACCGATCATAAAAGCCATTAGTTATCTTAAATTTTAAATATTGAATTCCCTTTTCGCGGACTTGTCTCTTGCATTTAAAATACAAAACTCAAGATAAACGAAATTAGTTCCTGAATTCAAAATCCAAAATTTAAAATAAATCAGATCAGTTCTTTCAATTTGGAGACAACGAAATCCACTTCTTCCTTAGTATTGTGCTTACTGAAAGAGAACCGTACGGTGACCTGGTTAGGATTATTATTGATCGCCCGTATCACATGCGAGCCCTGTTCTGCGCCACTGGTACAGGCACTGCCTCCGGAGGCGCAAATATTGTTGATATCCAGGTTGAACAGGAGCATTTCCGATTTCTCCGTCTTAGGGAAGGATACGCTTAACACCGTATAAAGGCTTCTTCCCAGGGGATCCCCGTTAAAGGAAATACCTTTTACGTTTTTCTTCAGCTGCTCCATCATATACACCTTCACTCCCTTGATATAGGAGCTGTCGGCCTCATGGTTCACAGTGGCCAGCTCCAGCGCTTTGGCAAAACCTACAATGCCATACAGGTTCTCCGTACCCGCCCGCATATTACGCTCCTGGGAACCTCCATGAATATAGGGATGTATCCTGACATTTTCGTTGATATATAATAAGCCGACCCCTTTGGGGCCATGGAATTTATGCCCGGCGCCCGTAATGAAATGCACCGGCGTATTCCGCAGGTCAAAAGGGAAATGTCCGACCGTCTGCACCGTATCCGCATGGAAAATGGCGCCGTATAATTTGCAGAGTTCGCCAACCGCATGAATATCCAGCATATTGCCGATCTCGTTGTTGGCATGCAGGAGGGTAACCAGCGTTTTTTCCGCGCTGCCGGCCAGCTTCTGCTCCAGGTCTTCCAGGTCAATATGCCCGTTGGGCAATAAATTAACGTAACTGAGGGCCGCTTCTCCCTTATGGTGCAGGTGTTCCACCGTATGTAAAGTAGCATGGTGCTCCAGGGGGGAGCTGATGATATGCATGCAGCCCAGGTCTCTTACCGCAGCTGTAATAGCCGTATTGGAGCTTTCCGTACCGCCGGAAGTAAAGAATATTTCTGCCGGATGCGCATTTAAGATCCTGGCAACCGTCTTACGGGCGCTTTCGATCGCCAGCCGGGACTCCCGTCCATAAGAATAAATAGAGGAAGGATTTCCGAATTTTTCGGTCAGATAAGGCAACATAGTTTCCAATACCTGTGGGTCTAAAGTAGTCGTAGCCGCGTTGTCAAAGTAAATTCTGTTCATAGCTGGAAATGAAGGCCGCAAGATACGAATTCCCGCTTACATTGAAATGTCGTCCCCCTGACCTATGCACTCTTCAATAACACCCCTGCAGGCAAAAACAGGTGCCCGTATTACGATTGGCAGATCAGGTCTTCCCTTGCCAACAGGCAGTTATGGAGCAATAAATTCCTTAATATCCTGCATGAGCCGCAGGGCTATATTATTAGCCGTAGTCTCGAAATTGCTCTCTGCATAGATGCGGATAATGGGTTCTGTGTTGGAAGTGCGGAGATGCACCCAATCATTATCAAATTCGATCTTCAGTCCATCTTCGGTATTGACGGGATGATTTTTATATTTCTTTTTGATCCTGTCGAAAATGGCAGGCACATCGACGCCTCTTTGCAGCTCGATCTTATTTTTAGAGATAAAATAATCGGGATACCTGGACCGGAATGACCGGATGCCATTTTTATGGTGCGACAAGGCGCTGAGGAAAAGACCGATGCCGATCAGGGCATCCCGTCCATAGTGCAGGTCCGGCACAATAATTCCACCATTGCCTTCCCCCCCGATCACAGCGTCCACCGCCTTCATCGCATTGACGACATTCACCTCCCCGACAGCTGAAGGGTAGTATGCCCCCCCGTGTTGGAGCGTGATCTCCTTCAGGGCCTTCGTGCTGCTCATATTGCTCACCGTATTGCCGGGTTTTTTCCCCAATACATAATCCGCTACCGCAACAAGGGTATATTCTTCTCCGAACATGCTGCCGTCCTCGCATACAAAACACAGACGGTCCACGTCGGGATCCACCGCAATTCCTAAATCGGCCTTTGATTTCACCACCGTCGCGCTCAGCCCTACCAGGTTTTCCGGTAAAGGTTCCGGATTGTGGGCAAACTTACCCGTGATCTCTTCGTTCAAAAGGATCACTTCCTCTACTCCCAGCGCCTTCAGCAAAGGGGGGATGAACAGGCTCCCCGTTGAATTGATCGTATCTACGACGATCTTATAGTTCTTTTTCTGTATGGAGGGCACATCCACCAATGGATGCTGCACCACCAGGTCGATATGTTTCTGAAGCCAGGATTCATTGACCGTATAGCTCCCCAGCTTGTCTACGGGGGCAAAAACAAAATCCTCTTTTGCCGCTTTCTGCAAAATGACAGCGCCCTCTTCCGCACTGATGAACTCCCCGGCATTGTTCAATAACTTCAGGGCATTCCATTCCTGGGGATTATGGCTGGCCGTAATAATGATGCCTCCTGCGGCTTTTTCTCCCGTTACTGCCAGCTCCACCGTAGGGGTCGTGGACAAACCAAGATCGACGACATCCAGGCCCAATCCCCGCAGGGTGCTCACCACCAGGTGGCTCACCATTTCCCCGCTGATGCGGCCGTCCCTGCCGATCACGATCTTTCTGCCCTTATTAATTTCGAGGATACGGCTGCCATAAGCAGCAGTAAATTTGACAATATCCAATGGAGACAGGTTATCCCCCGGTCTCCCTCCAATCGTGCCCCTGATGCCGGAGATGCTCTTGATCAATGCCACTATAACTTGATTTAGTTAAATTGCTACAAAAATAAGGGATTGCGACGCGGAACGGCCTACCACTTTGCGTGTATTCTTAAAGAATTGAATTTTTTCGAAAGAAGAGCCCCCAATTTTAAATAAAAAATGGAAGATTCGCTAACAATTCCACCAATAAAATGCCAGAACACTAATAATTATTTATTAAATATCAACATTTTATAGCATATTGTCTATATAATTCACCCTTCACGTTTAATTTTGTCTAAAGATTGGCTATTATGGACAGTTCATCCGATTGGTTCCGGGAATGGTTTGACTCCCCTTATTATCCGCAACTATATTTTGAACGGGATGAAAAAGAAGCTATCGCCTTCATCGACCGCCTGTTATCGACCCTCCACCCTCCCCTGGGCTCCCGGATACTGGACCTGGCCTGTGGAAGAGGCCGCCATTCCATCATATTGGCGGACAAAGGCTTCGACGTAACAGGAATTGACCTTTCCGGCCGCAGTATTGAATACGCCCGTCAATTTGAGAACGACCACCTCCATTTTTATCAGCACGACATGCGCCAGATGCTGATCACCCAGTATTACGATTACGTTTTTAATTTCTTTACCAGCTTTGGTTATTTCCGGACGGAAAGAGAACATAGTAATACCATACGCACCGTAAGCCTTGCCTTGAAAGATGGGGGTACCTTCGTCCTCGACTACCTCAATACGCCTTACGCAGAGCGACACCTTGTCCATCATTCACAAAAAAAGATCGGCGGAGTCCGTTATGACCTGACCAAATGGTCTGACAAAAGGACCTTTTTTAAAAAGATCCATATAGAAGAGGAGAAATTGAATGCCCCTTTGGAATATACGGAAGAAGTAGCTAAATTCCCGGTCAGTGATTTCAGGGACCTGTTCGCCCGCCATGGCCTGGAGATACAGCAGATCTTCGGGGATTATGAGCTGGCTCCCTATGATGCTGAGAATTCCCCGCGGCTGCTGCTGGTAGCCGTCAAAGTGAAATAGTTGTCTATTCCTCGGCAGACCGCAGACCCACTATGTAGATCCATCAGCATGTAGAAATGTTTTCAAATACTGTTTATATAATCGATTTCCTTATGAACATGGTCAACTCCATATAAAAGTGAATAGGAATCTACGCCTAACCACTGCAATACTTCTAAAATTTGACTATATTTTCGGATCGCGTAGGCAGTAGAAATAGAAAGAGGCATTCCAAAACAAATAGGCTCATGGTGAGCTATTCGATTTCTTATTCTATTGATGCTGGACAGTTTTTTAAATACACCTGTATGGTTTAATCCAAATGGTCTCGCAGAAAAAATATTCAATAGAGAGCTCCCACCAGCGGCAAACTGCTTTGAATTGAATTGATAGGTCCAGAAACCAAAAGTAAGTTCTGCTACAGCTTTGTCAGGGCTATAAGTCCCACCTAATTTAAATACTACATCTTCAACGCTTTCCAATGATTTTTCACAGCCTCTGGCATGTAGAAATCCGCCCGGTTGAACGGCATTAAGTAACCAGCTATTACCTAGAGTTGCCCTGTAATTCATATCGATGGCATTTCTTAAAACAACTTCAAAAAGGCACATCACAGCAAACAAATCCTGAGAAAGTCGAATATTTGCCCTATATAAAGCCATAGCCTTACGAGTGTCATGTTTACATGCCACAAGATATTTAAACATTCTAGGAATGGATATACGCTTTTCAAAATCAGCAAATTGCATAGGGACAAAATTTTCAACTGACTTTAAAAATAATTATTTTTCCAATTAAATAGTTAGTTAACTTTACACCGAATTCCTGGCTGCCGCTGTTCAGTAATGATTATGCTTCCAGGTGTAAGTTTTTCAAGGGGGCATCAGTGGTGCCCCCTTTATTTTTTCCATCGTGTCTATATTTCGTGCAATGTCTGCTGGATGTAATGCCAAAAATTCCTTCAAAATTTAATTTTTTATTTCAAAAGGTGGCTGGCCGGATGGAGTTTTTCATTGACCGTCCAATTCAAAGCGACTGGAAAAGTATTATGCTGGGGAGAGGGAATGAATGTTGCTGCACTTATACCGTAGGATCTGCTCTTGTGCAGATCCTACGGCAGATAAGTTGATAAAAGAGCCTTTGGTTTTTCGTAGGATAAGGTTTAATCAAATTATATTTGATCGCATCTATATCTATTTTGTTTTCCTATCACAAAGGTAGGCCGCGTATCATCCGCAAACAATAGTAGATCTCCCCTCGCGCCAAATTCTTATCCCCCGTGGTATTGCGATACAAACTGCAGGATTTAACATCCTATCATGAACAGGTATACGCAATACCCCTTAGTGTCTCCTCTATTTCTTCTTATTCTTAAGCAACATATACTTCGCCGTCTCATAAATCCCATCCGAGAGCTGCTGCAGCGCCTTCTTCAACGGTCCCTTCGCCACGGCATCCGGAACAGGCTCATTCCCCGTCACCGATACAATTTCTTCCTTTCCTGTCTTCAATTGCCGGCGGTAGAAATAGCCATCCCGCACCACCCCGATCACACCCTGGTCCGGATCATAAATAAAGGAAAGCGCTTTCCCGTTATAACGGGCGGTATCCAGCAGATCCCTCCCCAGCGTACTATTGCGGTAAGGAATATTACTGAGACCGGCCAGGGTAGGCAATACATCCACCTGCGAACAGTAATTAGAGATACGTTGCGGAGCAATCAGCCCCGGCGAATAGATCAATAAAGGCACATGCTCAGCCGTGAGGCGTTGATCCGTCCAGGCCCTGGGAAACATAGCTCCCGCATCTCCCGGGATACCATGGTCGCCGATGAACAGGAATATGGTATTAGCGAAATATTTTTCTTTGGAAGCTGTTTCGATAAAGGTCTGGTATCCGAAATCCGTATAACGGAAGGCATTCATCTCCTCATTACTCTCAAACCCGCACTGCCGCAACGAATCCTTTGACACGTTGATCGAATGAAAAGCCTGCCTGTCCTCTTCCGGAATGGTATAAGGACGATGGTTGTCCGCGGTCTGGATGACGGCAAAAAAAGGAGCAGTCTGCTGTTTCAGCACTTTATTGGCTTCCAGGAACAGGTTCTTGTCACTGATACCCCAGACATCTATTTTCGGGGCCGAGTAGTTCTGCTGCTCATACAAATGCAGGCCCTTTATATTATTGGTGAGCAGCCCTCTTATATTCGCCCAGCTCGTACTGCCGCCCAGGAAATAAAATTTGTCGTACCCGTCGAAACTGTTGATGATCGTATGCTGATCAACGGCAGACGGGTTGCGGCTGGAAGTGGTAGTAGACACTTCCACATCAGGGATCCCCGTAATAAGGGCCCAGACTCCCCTGGCCGTCCCATAGCTGGGGGTAAAACAATGGTCGAAGAATATTCCCTTCTGGCACATGCCGTTAAAAAACGGCGTGGTATTCAATGGATTACCCCACATAGAGCTTTTATAGCCGCTGAAAGATTCACAGATCACGACGACCACATTCGGCCGTGAGGCTAGCGCTCCCGCCCGGGGTAATACATTCCGTACAAAAGCATTCCCCAGCTCCCCCTGCACGCCGGCCCCTTCCCCACTCGCCGAATCGCCCCTACCCGCCGCAGCCGGAATGCCAGCCCCTCCCGCAGTCTCTGTCCCAAATCCAAAATACGGCGCCAGCAACGGCAATGCCGCCTTCACCTTCTCTGCATCATATACGCTCTTCCGGAACTTCAAGCTGCTAAAAAAGGATTGGAAAGGATTTAAAGAAAGATTGGCCTTGTAATCGCTGCCCAATGTAAAAGCATCGCTCCAGCGAAGAGGATACTGACCGATCCTTCCAAAGATCGAAAGCCCGATCAACAAAAAAGCAACGATCCACCAGGCGATCCGATCCCTCTTGTCAACCACGATGCGATCCCTCTTTCCCGGCAGCCCGGCAGCTTCAGCCTTCCCGTGCAATGTCCTGACCCGCTCATAAGTCATTTTCACCAGGCGATGGATCACCCAGGTGCCCGCTATCAGTAAGAGAAGTATGCGGAAGATCGGGTAAGTCTGCCAGGCCATCCCCATCGAGATCCGGGCATCCACCAGGTAATTCAATACGCTGGCGCTCAGCCGTTGGGACAGATAGCTATAATGTGCAAAATCCACCGAATAAAAGAATACTACCAGGAAAGCTCCCAGTCCTGTGAAGAAAAAAGCCAGTTTTCTTCCCCGGACTGTCTGAAAAGGATCCAGCCAGGGAAAACTCCCTGTTATCAGTAAAAGAGCCCCTAAAATACCAACATAGCGCAGATCATATCGCAGCCCCAAAATGAAGGCGGGCAGCACTCCAGTGAAATGATTTCCCTGCCGGCTGAAAAAAAGAAAAAGCAGGACGCGCAACAAGCTCATGATCAATAAAAAAATAATCTCAACCGAAAAAATGAAACGAACCAATTTTGGTATCTTTATCCCTGATCTGGTTAGCATAGCCTTTTTTATTAAATGGGCATAAAATTAGAGCAATTATTTGGAAACCATGATTTTACTCGATAGTAGCGGCCATACCGGCTTTTTACAAAAGATTTTAGAAGGGGACTATTGGCTGTTTACCAGGATCAACCAGGAATGGACCAACCCCTTGTTGGACAATATTTTCCCCTTCCTGAGAGAAGCGGAATTCTGGGTGCCTTTTTACTTATTCCTCCTTGTTTTTATCACCCTCAACTTCAGGCTAAAAGGTTGCTGGTGGGCTGTATCCCTGATCATGACCGCCATCGTCGGCGACCTGGTCAGCAGTCACTGGATGAAAAGTTTCATTTTCAGGCTCCGGCCCTGCCAGGATCCGGCCATCGCCGATACCATGCGGGTGCTCGTGAACTATTGCCCGGTCAGCTCCAGTTTCACCTCTTCCCATGCCTGCAACCATTTCGCCATGTCTACCTTTATCTTTCTCACCTTACGGCATATCAACCGCTGGTGGGGATTGATCTTTGCATGGGCTTTTATTATATCTTACGCACAGGTATACGTCGGGGTCCATTACCCTTTAGATGTTACCGGGGGCGCCATATTAGGCATTTTGATCGGCTTCGGCACCAGCCGGCTGTTCCGCCTGCAATTCGGCTCCCTCCATCTCCAAAACCACAATCACGCACATGCTTGAGATCATTATATTATTCTTCCTGATTTTTTTGAACGGGTTGTTCGTAATGACCGAGATCGCGCTCGTGTCTGCCCGAAAAAGCCGCCTGGAGAACCTTGCCGACAACGGAGATGAAAAAGCCAGGGCAGCCCTGAAACTGGCCGAAAAACCTGAGCTCTTCCTTCCCACAGCCCAGATAGGCATTACCCTGATCGCCATTCTGACAGGGTTCTATTCCGGAGAAAAATTCAGCGCCGATCTCCAGCCCTATCTGGAAAAGATCATAACGCTGCGACCTTATGCCGCCAACATCTCTACCGGCCTGATCCTGGTCTTTGTCACCCTGATCTCCATTATATTCGGAGAGCTGATCCCCAAAAGGATCGGCCTGCTCCGCGCCGAATATATCGCCCGCCTGGTAGCCAGGCCCGTGAAGATCTTATCGACGATCACCCATCCGCTGGTCTGGGTGCTGAACACCACCAGCAATCTCTTCTTTAAAATCTTTCCTATCACCGCTTCCCAGGATGGAGCCGTTACGGAAGATGAGATCAAGGCGATCATCAACGAGGGAACGGAACAAGGCACCATCGAAGAGGCGGAGCAGGAGATCATCGAGCGGGTATTCCACCTGGGTGACCGTAATATCACCTCCCTGATGACGCACCGGAGCGATATCATCTGGTTTGACCTCCACGAAAATGAAGACGCGATCAAGGAAAAAATAATAAAAGAGCCGCATTCCGTATACCCCATCTGCGACGGCCAGATCGATAATATCAAAGGCGTCGTCTCCATCAAGGATCTGTATGTCACGGATGATAATGTTTTATTCAAAGACATTATGACCACGCCGCTGTTCGTTCCGGAAAACAACTCGGCGTATGTCGTGCTCGAAAAATTCAAACAGTCCAAGATCCACTGCTGTTTTATCGTGGATGAATATGGCAGCCTGCTGGGCCTGATAACGCTCAATGACATCCTGGAAGCCATCGTCGGAGACATCGCCCAGCCGGATATACCCGATTATGAGATCAAAGAGAGAGAGGACGGCACCTTCCTGGTGGACGCCCAGATCCCCTTCTATGACTTCCTCTCCCGGTTCCATAAAACAGAATGGATGAACGAAGGCGACCACGAATTCGATACCCTGGCCGGATTTATCCTGAATCAGCTGGAGCGCATACCCCAGAGCGGGGACAAGCTGGAATGGAGGGGATTTAAATTCGAGATCGTCGACATGGACGCCCAGCGGATCGATAAGGTGCTGGTGATGATGTCGGATGAGCTGAAGCAGGATATTATTGAAGACACCTAAAACGCCACGGGCGTTTTGCCCGAAGGGCCATCATTAGACCCGAAGAGAGGGACGATTCATTCGTCACCCCTTCGCTCGCCTCAACCCATTCGCACATACAGCATCAAAACTCTAATGTCGTAGCAGTATCCGGATAATTCAATCGCGTACTCTTCTTCCCCCCGCCCACACTCGCATGAATAATATTGATCTCCTGGTCAAAATTATCATACAGCAGGCTATTCACGATCTCCATCCTCTTCACAGTCACCACATCGTTCACCACAAAATAGCTCCAGGTGCCATCCGCTTCTTTCTCGCTCCCTATAAAATGCAATGAAACCGTCTTTCCATCTATCTTCAGCTGTAAGTGTTGCCCCACATACTCCGTGATCAGCTTATCCGTCACCTTCTTATCCTTCGGTTCCGAAAGATCCACTTTGGCATGCGCCGTCTTTTCCAGGGTCGCTTCCAGATCATTGGTGAACATCTTACAGCTGATCTCCAGTGTCTTGTCTTTCGCATTATGGCTGATTTCCGTCACGCTGATATAGAGCGGATGCAGGAACAGAAATAACCATTTAAATAGGGATGCTGCCATTTAAAAAGTAAATTTTTATGGTACAAAAGTCTGGATAATTTTGACAACTCTGACAATATGCAAGATTTCAACCTTTATTTCAAGCTGGGAACGGAGCATATCCTCACCATCGAAGCCATGGACCATATCCTGTTCATAGCAGCGTTATGCCTCCGCTACCTGGCAAAGGACTGGAAAAAAGTAGTCGTGCTGGTGACAGCCTTTACCATCGGCCATTCCATTACCCTGGCTTTGAGCGCAGCCGGGCTCCTCCAATTCCCTACCCGCTGGATCGAATTCCTGATCCCCCTGACCATCCTCGCTACTGCCGTGAACAACCTGTTACAAAAGACCGGCCAGGTGGATCACCCGGCCAAATTGCCTCTAATCTATTTTTTCGCCCTTTTCTTTGGCTTGATCCATGGGCTGGCCTATGCCAGCAGCTTCCTCAGCCTGGAAGGAAAAGAGGGCCTGCTCCCGCATGTACTGGCATTCAATCTCGGTATTGAAGCGGCCCAGCTGCTGGTGGTAGCGATCATACTGGCAATTTCCTTTATTTTCGTACAGCTGATAAAGCTCCGGCGCCTTTGGTGGATCCGGTGGGCTTCGGCGCTGATCCTGATCCTATCCCTGAAAATGGCTTTTGAACGATGGCCGCTGCCACAAAAAGCTACGAGCTTCAGGCGACAAGCTACCAGCCCGAAAACTGAATTTAGAACTCTTAAATATATGCATGATGAAAAAACTACTGCTTTTGTTCCTGGGTTTCTGTTCAGCAGAGTGGCTGCTGGCGCAGGATATCAAAAACAATCCTAATTCCAACCACGGAAATAAATTCGAAGCCCTGGGCACCATTTTGCCGTCCCCGAATGAATATCGTACCGCCAGCGGCGCACCCGGTCCCAAATACTGGCAGCAAAAAGCCGATTATGACATCCAGTGCAGCCTGGACGAGGACCAGCAGCGCCTCACCGGATCGGAAACCATCACCTATTCCAACAATTCTCCTAATGAGCTTACCTATCTCTGGCTGCAGCTGGACGAGAACGAGCACAGCAGTAAGAATAATGCCAACTACCAGGACGGCAGCGCCTTACCCAACGTGGTGAGCGACCAGGCGATCGATCATATGGCTGTTTCAAAGGAGGGCAACGATTATGGCGTCAACATCGTGAAGATCACGGATGCCCTGGGCAAACCTCTTCAGCACATGATCAACAAGACCATGATGCGGGTAGAGCTGCCGACGGTATTGAAACCAGGCCAGAAATTCATTTTCAGGATCGACTGGAACTATCATATTTCAGATCGTATGAAGTATGGCGGCCGGGGCGGGTATGAATATTTCGCGGAAGACGGCAATTACCTCTTTACAATGTCCCAATGGTATCCCCGCCTTTGCGTATACAGCGATTTCCAGGGCTGGCAGAACAATCAGTTCACCGGCCGTGGTGAATTTGCCCTGACCTTCGGCAATTTCAAAGTACAAATGACCGTCCCCGCCGACCATGTCATCGGCGCTACCGGCGAATGCCAGAACTATCAGCAGGTGCTGACCCCGACGCAGTTCAGCCGCTGGCAACAGGCGCAGACCGCGAAAGAGCCCATCGAGATCGTTACCCTCGCCGAAGCAAAAGCTTCCGAGATCAAAAAGAACAAAGCCAAAAAGACCTGGATCTTCAAAGCCGACAACGTCCGCGACTTCGCCTGGGGCTCCAGCCGCCGGTTCGTCATGGATGCCATGCCCGCTTATGTAGAAGGGAAAAAAGTAATGTGTATGAGCTATTATGGTAAAGAAGCCTATCCGCTCTACCGGAAATTCTCTACCAAGGCTGTCGCCCATACCATCAAGACTTATTCCCACTTCACCATACCCTTCCCTTATCCAGTAGCCCAGAGCGTGGAAGCCTCCAACGGGATGGAATATCCCATGATCTGCTTCAATTATGGCCGTACAGAGAAAGATGGCAGTTATAGTGAAGCCACAAAATATGGTATGTTAGGCGTGGTGATCCATGAAGTAGGCCACAACTTCTTCCCGATGATCATCAACAGCGATGAAAGGCAATGGTCCTGGATGGACGAAGGGCTCAACTCTTTCATCGAATACCTCACCGAGGAATTATGGGATAATAAATTTCCCGTTCGCGGCAAAGGACCGGCCTGGGCCATCGTGGATTATATGAAACTGCCGAAAGATCAGCTGGAACCGATCATGACGAATTCTGAAAATATCATCAACTTCGGCCCCAACGCTTACACCAAACCCGCCACCGGGCTCAATATGCTGCGGGAGACGATCATGGGCCGCGAGTTGTTCGATTATGCGTTCAAGGAATATGCCCGCCGCTGGGCTTTCAAACACCCCACTCCTGCCGACCTGTTCCGCACGATGAACGATGCCAGCGCCGAAAATCTCGACTGGTTCTGGCGCGGCTGGTTCTACGGAATCGACCCGGTAGATCTTTCCCTCGACAGCGTCAAACATCTTACCGCCGACCTGGACCATCCCCCGGTCAAAGTGGACACGACGATCATGAAGAACATCGACAAACCTATGCCCGACGGTAAATTCCCGCAGGATGTATCCAAGGAACGCAACCGCAACGATAAGAATATCTCTTTCGCCACGGACAAGGATACCGCCCTGCATGATTTCTACTGGAAATATTCCCGGGGTATCATTCCTTATGATACGACTAAATATGCGCAGCATATTACCCAGTATGACGAGCCCATGGATGATGCCGCCCGCGAAAAAGTCAAATCCAAACAATTCTATGAGCTGCAATTCAGCAATAAGGGAGGGCTGGTCATGCCGATCATCATCGAATGGACTTACAAGGACGGCAGCAAGGAGATAGAACGCATCCCTGCCCAGGTCTGGCGAAAAAATGAAAGCCATCTGACCAAGCTGTTCGTCAAGGATAAAGAGGTGGAAAGTATCAAGCTGGATCCCAAACGGGAGACAGCCGATATCGATGAAAGCAATAACAGCTGGCCCACGGTGACGACGGAGAGTAAATTCCAGGTCTTCAAGGCCAAACAACAACTACTGCGCAGCATCCCGCAAACGAATAATCCGATGCAGCAGGCCCAGGAAAAGAAAGCTTTTTAGCGGACAGGGCAGACCTAAAGTCAGTCAGAATAAATCCCATTATAAAACGAAGGCCCCTAAATGACTTAGGGGCCTTCCTCGCTTTTTACTCAGTTTGCAGGTTGCATCATAATCTCAATATTGCCGCATCCGGATGCATGGGATTCACCACCAGTTCCAGTCTCTTAGGATGTATCAGCACATCCATTTCTTCCATCGGAATCGCACCCAATAACGGTTCACTATCTCCCGGCAGCACAAAGGCGCTGCAGATAGCCATTCTGTTAGCGAACCTTACCTTGATAGGGCCTACTACATCTAACCTCACTAACTTACCGTTAGCCAGCTCTATAGGCCTTTTTTCTTCAACAACAGGGAAACCCAGGCAAGCCTGGATATCCTCATTAATAGCCATCATGAAAGATCCGCTATCCACCAGCATCCTTACAGGCATCCGCCTGATCTCATCTTCGCCAATAAGGTACCGCTGGGCATCTAATACATCTTGTCCGTTGATCAATTCTATATCAGCATAGACCATTCCCATAAAAATTTGGTTTTAAGTTAAAAAAATGGTTCTTGCCTTATATGTGAGCGCTATAGGCACTGGAACAAATGTAGAATTTACCGGAATTGCTTCTAAAAAAAGATATCCACCTCTATTTATTCTTAAAAATTACTCAGCTCCTTTCTGATGAACGCTTCCAATTGCTCTTTACTTGGCAATTCAACCACATATTTACTTACAAAAAGCCGAAGGTCGATTTCAGCCACAGCATATTCCACTAATGCTTTTTTGTTTTTTGTCACCAATAAAATCCCAATTGGCGGATTATCCGTTTCCAGCATTATTTCCTTCTTATAATAATTGATATATGTCTTCAATTGCCCGATATGCTCATGTTTTACTTCATCGATTTTTAACTCAACCAATATGTGACATTTTAATACACGGTGGTAAAAAACCAGGTCGATAAAATAATATTCATCGCCAATCAATATCCTCTTTTGTTTTGCTTCAAAACAAAAACCGTGTCCCATTCCCAGGAGGAAACCTTCCAACTGATTCACTAACGCCTGCTCCAGATCACTTTCATATACAACGTCTTTCGCCTGCAGTCCCAGAAATTCAAAAGTGAACGGTGATTTTATAATATCTGTTACGTTTGTTTCTTCGCCCTTTTCCTGCACTAACCGACTTAATTGATCGGGCCTCCGGCTCATTCCGCTGCGCTCATAGTATAATGTATTGATTTGCCGTTTCAATTCCCGTACGCTCCAATTTCCTTTTATACACTCCATTTCATAGAATGCTCTTTTGATCGGATCGTCTATCGGAAAAAGCTGCACTAAATGGGTATAAAACAGCCTTGTTATAATTTTATCCGGTGGAACTATTATTGTGTTATCCCGATTGGACGTAGAGCTAAAAAAGGGGAACCCAAACACTTCAACCATTTGATTTTCATCACTTTGAAATTGGTCAGTCAGTGACTGACCAATTGGAGAAAATGTAAATCCCAGGGAAGCCAATTGATCAGTTATTACATGGCCGATCTGGGGATACAACAAATAGAATTGTCTGCAAATTTTCAGGTTTGTTTTTGATAACCCCTTAATGGAAATAACCTTTACGAGCTCAGGTAGTAATTTTTCTCCATATGTAGCTCTGTCTTCACCTTTTTGCTCGAACTCAAAAATATAGAACCCAATTAGTCAATTGCGAATGGTAAGATGCCGGTTAATGGAACTTACCGCATTTTCCTGGAGGGCACGATGTGTTTCCTGTATTCTATTTGCTAATATTTCAAATTTCATAAGGTAGTCAATTTATTTACTTACCCCCATACATCGGAAGCTATGACGATCAGGGCAGCAAAACAAATGTAGAATTTACCGGAATTGCTCCTAAAAAAAGATATCCACCTATATTTGTCCACAAATCAACCGCATGAAACAACTTTTGCCGATTTTGTTTATAATCCTATCTTTTACAACTTACGTTGCACAGGCTTCTCAGACTGATACCATCCTTGTACATAGCGCCGTTATGAACAAAGACATCAAATGTGTCATCATCCAACCTGCAAAATCCGGTACATCATCCGGAGACCGCAGGCCCGTCATCTACCTCCTACACGGCTATAGCGGCAGCTACGCCCAATGGCCTTCGACCGCTCCGCAACTACAGCATGACGCAGACAAAATGGGGATCATCTTCGTATCCCCGGACGGGGGATTTGACAGTTGGTATTTCGACAGCCCTGTCGATCCGTCGGTCCGGTACGAAACCTTCATGAGCAAAGAATTGATCCCCTACATCGACGCACATTATAATACGGTCGCGGATAGAGCTCATCGCGCCATCACCGGCCTCAGCATGGGCGGCCACGGCGCCCTCTACCTGGCCATCCGGCACAGGGACCTGTTCGGTGCTGCCGGCGCCACCAGTGGCGGAGTGGACTTCCGCCCCTTCCCCAACAACTGGGGGCTTAAAAAAGACCTGGGAGATACCGCGACGAACAAACA
Source organism: Chitinophagales bacterium (assembly GCA_015655015.1). Classification (GTDB taxonomy): domain Bacteria; phylum Bacteroidota; class Bacteroidia; order Chitinophagales; family Chitinophagaceae; genus Puia. The sequence goes on from JAATFV010000007.1 coordinate 17,314, forward strand.
GAACTGGGATAACAATACCGTGATTCATGCCGTCGATGACCTTCAGAACGGCGACCTGAAGATCATCTTCGATTGCGGAGTCGACGACTTTTTCCTCAAAGTCAACCGGAATCTTCATCAAAAGCTGGTGGATAAAAAGATCGACCACGACTATACCGAACGTCCCGGCGGCCATAACGGCGCTTACTGGAGGAACAGCATCGACTACCAGATTCTCTTTTTTTGGAAATATTTTAAGGGGGGGGAATTAGCTTTTAATTATAAATAAAGGCAGGTCCCTAAAAGCCTCAGGCCCCGCCAATGGGCGAGGCCTGAGCTAAAAGGTTTATTTGGGAATCGCGGGCTTCCTTCGCTTTCCATTAAAAAGAATATCTCAATCCCAGCTGCAGCTGATACCGGCTGTTCATATAATCTATCGAATACGGTTTCCCCGGGTTCTGAAAGGTATATACCGGATAACTTCCCTCTGTCTGCCGGCCCGGGAACAGCGACGGCGTCAACCCTACACTCGCCGTCCCATTGTATGTGTTCGGCACAAAATAGGCCCTCCCCCAATTCTTATCGACCAGGTTGGTCACATTCATGATGTCGAGGGTCAGCGTTATGAATTGCGCCGGATGTTGTTTTGAATAATGAAATTCCTGGCTGAAATGGAAATCGGCTTGTGTATTCCACGGGGTATGCGCCGCATTCCGCTCTGTAAACTGCCCGCGACGGCTCCGCAGATAATCATTCCCGTCGATAAAGGCATTCAAGCCGGCCGCCTGTGCTGCTGCGGTGACCGGAGCGCCCGACGGCCCCGTCCCATCCTGGAAGAATCGCACCGCCTCCTCTGTCTTCGGGATATACGCCAGACTCACCTGCTGCCCCGTCCCCTGGATGCTGTTGTTCACAAATCCATACGTGAAGGGACTACCGGACTGCGCATTCAGGAATAGACTAAAGCTGCTCACCCATGCGGCATTCCACGCCTTCCGATAATTCACCGTCGCCACTATCCGATGCCTGATGTCGAAGTTGGAGTAGGCCAGCCCCGGATTGTTCGGATTCAGTGCCTGGTTCAGCTGCCAGTTCGATTCCATCGAGTTGCGGATGCCATTCGAAATATCTTTACTCTCCCCATAGGTGTAGGCCGCTGTAAAGCCAAGCCCGACAGGGAATGTCTTTCCCGCTGTCGCCGTCAGACTATACCGGTATCCTTTCCCGGTATTGCTGAGCTCATACGCATTGGAGAAGCGAGGGTCTACTCCTCCCGACGGAAAGATAGGCTGCTGATGGCCTGCATCATATCCATAATAGGTAGGGTTGTCGATCGTATTCACCTGCTGGAACAACAGGTCCCTGATGGTCTTGGTGTACATGCCTTCGATGCCCAGCTTCCAGCTGTCGACGTTGTAATCCAAAGCTACACTCGTCCGCATCACTTTTGGCATCACAAAGTGATTGTTCACCAGGTCTACCTGGGTCTGCCCTACGTGAGGATTATTCAACACCCCGCTGTTCTGCCCGATAAAATCCGAGATCCCATTCCTCCCGACCTTCATCGGGTCTGTCCCCGGAATGAACGCCTTACTGTCCGCCTTCTGATCGAAGCTGCCATAAGTATTCCCATTGTTATAAAATGCATACCCTAACCACGCGAATGGTATCCGGCCTGTGAACAAACCAGTCCCGCCTCTCACTATCAACCGCCCATTTCCCAACACATCATACCGAAAACCCAACCTGGGCGATAGCTGCGGCCTCCCAAATATCTTTCCATTGATCTTGTCCAATGGAGTATACGAATACGTCGTATTAAAATACGGATCCTCAAAAGCATTTCGTGTCTTGTCACTCAATTCCGGTTTCGCCGGCAAATCCGTATAGTCTGCCCGCAGCCCTGGCGTCAGCCGGAAC
>JAATFV010000040.1 GCA_015655015.1 Chitinophagales bacterium
CTGGTGATCTACTTCTCCGTCGCCTTCTTGTTTATGCGTGGAATTTTATTATAAAACCTACATATACCCTTATGCCATTATCCACCTTTACAAAGAGGGCAGCCAGGTTTTGCCTGCTCCTCAACCTGTTATTCCTGGCCCGGATAAGTCATAGCCAGGATGCCCGCGGTCCGCACAACCCCAACCCGTACCCCCAGAATCCCCCGGCTGGCTACGCCCACCCCCAAAACCCGCCCGAAAAACTAAGCGTTGAAAAGATCATGCAGGATCCAAAATGGATCGGCGCCTCCCCTTCAGCCCCATACTGGAGCCGGGATGGGAAATACCTTTTTTTCAGCTGGAACCCCGAAAAAGCGCCCGGTGACTCGATTTATTATATCACCAAAGAAGACCGTCATCCCCAAAAAGCAGCTTTCCAGTTACAACAGAACAATATTGCCGCAGAAGCTGCCCAATACAACAGCGCACACACAGCCTGTACCTACAGCAGGGACGGGGATATTTTCTGGGCAGATAGCAAGACCGGCAAAGAAAAAAGGATCACCAATACCGTAGACAAAGAGAGCAACCCCCTTTTCTCTTTTCACGACAACAAGATCGTTTACACCCGGAATTCCAATTTATTCGCCTGGGACATCACAACCGGCCTGACCGAACAATTGACCAATTTCCAGCGAACAGCCGAGCCCCCGAAAGAGGAGAAAAAAGAATCGCTCAATCCACAGGAAAAATGGCTGCACGACGACCAGTTACGCCAATTTGATGTTCTCAAGGCCCGTAAGACCAAAAAAGAGCTGGCCGATTCCATCCTCAAAGCCCGTCAGCCCAAACAATTAAGGAACATCTACATCGACGACAAGATGTTGAACGACCTGTATATTAGTCCCGATGGGCGGTTCATCACCTACCGGCTCATCCGGAGAGCGGCAGGCCCCCGCAACACGATCGTCCCAAATTATGTAACAGAGTCGGGCTTTACCCAGGATATACCAGGCAGGACCAAAGTGGGCGCTCCCCAGGGCAGTTATAGCTTTTTTGTTTTTGACACGGAAAAAGACACGATCATCTCCGTAGCTACGGAAAAGATCCCCGGCATTACCGACCTTCCGGATTATGTAAAAGACTATCCCGCCGACACCGCTGCCGGCAAGCCCCGGGCCGTCATTATCAACGGTCCCCGGTGGTCTGAAAAGGGCACACATGCCATAGTAGATATCCGTTCACAGGACAACAAGGATCGCTGGCTCATGCTGCTGGATGCCGCTACAGGCAAGCTGCATCTCCTCGACAGGCAACGGGACGAAGCCTGGATCGGCGGACCCGGCATCGGTTATAACTTCGGAGGCGACAATTCCGGCTGGATCAATGAGAATACCTTCTGGTACCAGAGCGAGGTGAGCGGTTATTCCCATCTCTACAAAGCAGACGTCCTCACCGGCCAAAAAACGCCCCTGACCAGCGGGCATTATGAGATCTTACAGGCAGTTCTCTCAAGGGACAAAAAATATTTTTATATCACCACCAATGAGGTCGATCCGGGAGAACAGCAATTCTATCAATTGCCCCTTTCCGGCGGCAAAGAGGAAAGGATCACCACCCTGACGGGAGCTAACCAGGTAGTGCTGTCGCCGGATGAAAAACAGCTGGCGATCCTCTATTCCTATACCAACAAGCCCTGGGAATTATACCTGCAGGACAACAAGCCGGGAAGCCAGCCCCGGCAGGTCACTTTCCAGGCTATGAGTGACTCCTTCCGGTCTTACCCCTGGCGGGACCCTGCCCTTATTACGTTCACGGCAAGGGACGGAGCCCTCGTCCACGCCAGGCTCTACCGCCCCGCCAGCAACGCTGCCGCAAACGGAAAGTCTGCCACCAGCACAACCAACCATCCCGCCGTCATCTTCGTCCACGGTGCAGGCTATTTACAGAATGCCCATAAATGGTGGAGCAGCTACTTCCGTGAATACATGTTCAACAACCTCCTCGCCGATAACGGTTATACCGTACTGGATATAGATTACCGCGGCAGTGCGGGATATGGAAGGGATTGGCGAACAGGTATCTATCGCCATATGGGAGGAAAAGACCTCAGCGACCAGGTGGATGGCGTCAAATACCTGGTGGAGCACGAAGGAGTAGACCCCAAACGCATCGGGATCTATGGCGGCTCCTACGGAGGTTTTATCACGCTGATGGCCCTGTTCACGGAACCCGATGTATTTGCAGCCGGAGCCGGTCTGCGCTGCGTAACCGATTGGGCGCATTACAACCACGGTTATACCTCGGATATATTAAATGAACCTTACAATGATAGCCTGGCCTACCGCAGAAGCTCCCCCATCTATTTTGCAGAAGGCCTCAAAGGACATCTGCTAATGTGTCATGGCATGGTGGATGAAAATGTTCACTTTCAGGATATTGTGCGCCTGACACAAAGGCTGATCGAATTGGGAAAGAACAATTGGGAGCTGGCCGTCTACCCGATGGAAGATCATGGCTTTATAGAGTCCAGCAGCTGGACGGATGAATACAAAAGAATTTTCCGCTTATTCGAAACCTACCTTAAACCTTAGACCATATTTTCATTCTAATTATCGTTAGGATCAGCCCGTCGGAACCTTTGTTAAAGGTTTGTGATCCGGGAGGAGACACGGTCTTTTACAGGATTATATTCGTAACTTTCATAGTCCGGTATTTGGCCGGAACCGTATCTAAGCATATTAAAAGAAATTATATGAACACGAAAAGCAAATTATTCATCGCCCTGATCACCCTCTCATTAATAGGTGCAGACAGCTTTGCCCAACGGGGCGGAGGCGGACGGGGCGGAGGCGGCGGTGGACGTAGCGGAGGCTTCAGTGGCGGTGGTAGCCGCGGCGGTTTCAGCGGCGGCGGCGGGGGAGTCAGAAGTTCCGGCTTTAGCGGCGGCGGCGTAAGGAGCAGCGGTTACAGCGGTGGCGGGGTCAGAAGCAGCGGGTATGGCGGCGGAGTCAGAAGCAGCGGATACAGCAACGGCGTAAGGAGCGCCGGTGTAGGCAGCCGCGGAGCGACAGGTTATCGCGGAGTCAACGGTAGTCCTGCCCGGACCGCAAACGGATACCGCACCCCTGGTTACACAGGCAGCGCCGGCGCCTATAGAGGCGGATACGCCGGCGGACATGGCTATTATGGCGGACGCGGCGGCTATTATGGTGGAAGATATTACGGAGGTTGGGGTTATGGCGGATGGGGCCTGGGCCTTGGAATAGGCTTTGGCTTTGGATACCCCTACGGATACGGTTATCCTTATGGATACGGATACCCTTACGGTTATGGTTATCCTTACGGGGCATATGGAGATCCCTATTATGGCAATCCTCCGGTAGTAGTGCAGGATCCTTACCAGGACTCCTACGATGACCCGCAGGATCCCTACGGCGATCAGCAAAACGGGCAACAACAGGCGCCGCCGCCTGCGAGAAATAATCAGGCCGCCCCTTATAATGATGCCCCTCCTCCTCCGCCCCGTCAGAATAACAACGACTATAATAACAATAACAACAACGCCCCCGATACAACCTTATCCAACAGACCAGGAACGAATCTTTCTCCTTCCAACGCGCCATCTTCCGCTTCCTCCGATAAAGTGTGGGTAAAAGCACACTGGAAGCATGGCACCGATGGCTGGATCTGGATCGAAGGATATTGGAAGAGCAATTATAATTAGTTTACGTATATTTTTACGCATATCTGAAGAAGAGGCTGTATCAAAAGGTAGATACAGCCTTTTTTTATTCGGATCCCTGATGGAGAAGATTTCCATTTATACAATTGTCGGGCAGGGCCGTATTTTATCACTACTCCACGGCCTCTTTTTCGTTACATGAAAATATTTCTATAATATTGTCCGTTAATCATAGCAAAAAATATTCTATGTGCGGAATTGTCGCTTACATCGGTCCCCGTGAAGCTTACCCCATCATCTTAAAAGGCCTTAAACGCCTTGAATACCGGGGTTATGACAGCTCCGGCGTCGCACTTCTTAATAATAAGCTGCAGGTTTACAAGAAAAAGGGGAAAGTAGCCGAACTGGAAGAAAGCCTCGTTGGTAAAGACCTCCACGCCCATGCTGGCATTGGTCATACCCGTTGGGCCACCCATGGCGAGCCCAGCGACCGGAACGCACACCCCCACAGCTCTGCCAGCGGCAAGCTGGCGATGATCCACAACGGCATCATTGAAAATTATACCCAGCTCAAAACCGAACTGATTAAAAAAGGCTACACCTTCAAAAGCGATACAGATACAGAAGTACTGCTCAACTTCATCGAAGACATTCAAAAGAACAATAACTGCGGCCTGGAAGAGGCCGTCCGCATCGCACTCAAGAGAGTGGTTGGCGCCTACGTGATCGTCTTGCTGGATAAAGACCAGCCCGATACCATTATCGCCGCCCGTAAAGGAAGCCCCCTGGTGATCGGGATTGGCAAAGGCGAACATTTCCTGGCCTCGGACGCCTCGCCCATGATCGAATACACCAAAGAAGTGGTCTATGTGAACGATTACGAGCTGGCCATCCTCAAAGCCGATGAGCTGATCCTCAAAAACCTCGGGAATGAAAAGCTGACCCCCTTCGTTCAGAAACTCGACATGGAGATGACCGCCATCGAAAAAGGCGGTTACGACCATTTCATGCTCAAAGAAATATTCGAACAGCCCGAGACGATCTTCGACTGTTTACGCGGCCGCCTGGATGCAGAAAAAGGAGTGATCACCATGGCCGGCATCCAGAATAATATAGAGCACCTGAAAAATGCCAGCCGCATCATTATGATCGCTTGCGGTACCAGCTGGCATGCCGGCCTCGTAGCCGAATATATCTTCGAAGAGATCTGCCGCATACCCGTCGAAGTGGAATATGCCTCCGAATTCCGTTACCGCAATCCGGTCATCCATAAAGGAGATGTCATCATCGCCATCTCCCAGAGCGGGGAAACAGCAGATACCATCGTCGCCATCGAAAAAGCAAAAGAAATGGGCGCCTTCATCCTGGGAGTCGTGAACGTAGTAGGCTCCTCCATCGCCCGGATCTCCCACGCAGGCGCATACACCCACGCAGGTCATGAGATCGGCGTAGCCAGCACCAAGGCCTTCACAGCACAGCTCGCCGTGCTCACCATGATCGCCCTCAAGATCGCCCGGGAAAAAGGCACCATCGATCAGACCCGTTACATGCATTTGCTGGGCGGGTTGCACAACATTCCGGAAAAAGTAAAGGAAGTATTGAAAGGCAGCGGCGCCATTCAGCAGCTGGCCCTGAAATATAAAGATGCAGGAGACGCCCTCTACCTGGGCCGGGGATATAACTTCCCCGTAGCCCTGGAAGGCGCGCTGAAATTAAAAGAGATCTCTTATATCCATGCGGAAGGTTATCCGGCCGCCGAAATGAAACATGGTCCTATCGCCCTCGTTGATGAACACCTGCCCGTCGTATTCGTCGCCACCAAAGATACCTACTACGAAAAGATCGTCAGCAATATACAGGAGATCAAGGCGAGAAAAGGAAAAGTAATTGCGGTGATCAGCCAGGGTGACGATATCATCAGCAAAATGGCGGACGATTGTATCATCATTCCCGAGGCGGATGAGCTGCTGGCCCCGATGTTAAGCGTCATACCCCTGCAGCTGCTGGCGTACTATATAGGCGTTGCAAAAGGCTGCGATGTGGACAAGCCAAGGAATCTCGCCAAAAGCGTCACCGTGGAATAGGATTTAACAGCCAGACAGGACCAAAAACAGGGCCAACCGAACCGAATATGACCATCGGCAGCATGATCAGGTAATAGCACCGTCAGCAGCCAAACCGGCCCCCCTAACAAATTTTATCAGGGAGCAGTCCCCTCAACAAGCATACAACGAGCAGCACCAACAAGTTTGCCATGAACCAGATCAAAAAAAGTCCGATCAACTCCTTAGGTTATAATTTTATCGATGACCGCTATCTCCCCAAAGGAAAAGACGAATATTATCTACGGGATCTTCAGAACAGAAATAGCGTCAGCTATCGTCAGCTGACCGCTTATGAAATAGAAGTGCTGGTACGTAACCGCAATACATCCGCCAACTGGAATCATATCCTCGTATCGGATGCCTTCACCCCGGAGCTGGTACAGAATTGTAAATTCTTCGGCCTCGTACGCATCGGCAGATTGGATCCCTACTACCTGGAATTCCATAATCTCCGCCGGCCGGTTGGTTTGTATAACAGCACGATCATCAGCTGCGACCTGGGAGACAATGTATGCGTCGACAATACCAATTACCTGTCCCACTATATCATCGGTGATGACGTAATGATCGTCAACACCAATGAGCTCGCCACCACCGAATACGCTAAATTCGGAAACGGGATCCTGAAGGAAGGAGAAGAAGAATCCATACGCATCCGGATGGAAGTATGCAATGAGAACGGAGGCCGCAGCATCATCCCCTTCAACGGAATGCTGCCCGGCGACGCCTGGATCTGGAGCCGCTTCCGCGACGACGAGACCTTACAGGATAAATTCAAAGAATTCACCGAAAAAAAATTCGACAACAAAAGAGGATATTATGGTAAGATAGGAGACCGCACCGTCATTAAGAACTGTAAGATCATCAAAGATGTATGGATCGGGAGTGACGCTTATCTCAAAGGAGCCAATAAGCTGAAGAACCTCACTATCAACTCCTCCCCGACAGCCAAATCCCAGATCGGGGAAGGATGCGAGCTGGTCAACGGGATCGTAGGGTATGGCTGCCGCGTCTTCTATGGAGTAAAAGCCGTCCGTTTTATCATGGCCTCCCATTCGCAGTTGAAATACGGGGCGAGGCTGATCAACTCCTACCTCGGCAATAATGCCACGATCTCCTGTTGTGAAGTACTGAACTCACTTATTTTCCCTGCGCATGAACAGCACCATAATAATTCCTTTTTATGCGCTGCCCTCGTAATGGGACAAAGCAATATGGCTGCCGGAGCCACCATCGGCTCTAATCATAATTCAAGAAGCCCGGACGGCGAGATCATCGCCGGACGGGGATTCTGGCCGGGGCTCTCCGTCAGCCTGAAACATAATTCCCGTTTTGCCTCCTTCACGATCCTGGCCAAAGGCGCTTACCCGGCAGAGCTGGACATTCCCATTCCTTTTTCCCTGATCAGCAATGATGAAAGTAAGGATGAGCTGGTCATCATGCCGGCCTATTGGTTTCTCCATAATATGTATGCGCTGGCCCGCAATTCCTGGAAATATCCGGACCGGGACAAACGTATAGAAAAGATCCAAACCCTGGAATTCGACTTCCTGGCGCCCGACACCATAGGCGAAATGGCAGGAGCCCTGACCCTGCTGCAACGTTTTACCGGCCGGGCAGCCCTGTTTTCAGGGAAAGACCTCACCCCGGAGAACCTTCTTCCCCCCGGAAAAAATAAAAAGCCGCTCACGGAAAAGGACCTCCGTAACAGGGATGAAGAGATCCTTCAGCTCGGCGCCGCCCTGCTGGAAGGCCCCCGGGACAAAGTAGATGAACTGGAGATCCTTGCAGATGGAATGGAGAACGGAGAACGGAAAGTGAGACTGATCAAAGTACATCAGGCATATTCTCTCTTTAAAGAGCTGATCGCCTTTCATGCCGCCAATCAGCTATTGGCCCTTATCAACATCCAAAAGATCACGTCCTACGAAACCTTGCTGGAAGCCCTTCCTGGCGGCAGTCTCCCGCTCACAAAATGGGTCAACGCCGGCGGCCAGCTGATCCGGGACAGCGAGCTGCAGAAATTATTGCAGCAGATCCGGACGGGTAAGATCAGAGAATGGCAGCAGGTACATGAATTCTATACCCGGCAGGGAGAGAATTATGCGCAGGATAAATTAGCCCACTCACTGGCCGCACTCAAAGCGACCAGCCGCACCAACCTTCGGAAAACAGGAAAAGAAGGCTTGAAAAACCTGTTCCTGCAAGCCATCCGCACCAAAGAATGGATGACAAAAGGCATTTACACTTCCAGGGCCAAAGATTACAGCAATCCATTCCGCAAAATGGTCTATGATTCCCCGGAAGAAATGAATGCCGTTATCGGCGCCTTGTCCGACAACAGCTTTATCCGCCAGGAAAAAGCGGCTTTTTCAAAATACCGCAAGGAAACGGAAACGATCATTCAAAAATTCAAACTGTAAATTCAAGCGGCTTTTTACAGGCTATCTTTTTTTGGGGCAGGCGATTTAAAGGACGTCGTATCCGAAGAAGGCCGGATCGTATCGGAGGCGGCATTAGTGGCAGAATCAACAGCAGTGACAGCAGCACCAACGGCAGCGGCAGACCGGTGATTTTCATTGTTGCTATTATTACAGGCAAGGGCGGTGACCGTCACAACCCATAAAAGAAGGAACGATTTTTTCATAACATCTCTATTACAAGCATCTCTATTTCTTGCGGAAGAACAGCCGCAACGGCACCCCTTTAAAGTTAAAATTCTCCCTCAATTGATTTTCCAGGTAATTCTTATACGCCTGTTTGACGTCATCCGGATAATTACAGAAAAAGGCAAAAGAAGGCACGTGCGTAGGCAGTTGGGTAATGTATTTTATTTTCAGCGGATGCCCCCTGACAACAGGAGGATGATAGGCTTCTATCGCTTTTAACATCACTTCATTCAGCTCGGAAGTGGCAATTTTTCGTTGTTTGTTCTCGTATACTTCCAATGCCGATTCAATGGCTTTAAAAATACGGGTCTTATCGATAACGGAAATAAAAAGGATAGGGAGGTCCGTGAACGGCGCCAGCCGGTTCTTCAATTCCTTTTCATACTCCCTGGCGGTGTTGGTTTCCTTTTCCACCAGGTCCCATTTATTGACGAGGACAACAATGCCCTTTCCTTTCTTGACGGCAAGGGCGAAAATACTGAGGTCCTGCGCGGTGATCCCTTTAGAGGCATCGAGCAGAAGAAGGCAAACATCCGCCTCGTCCATAGCCCGGATAGCCCGGATCACCGAATAGAACTCCAGGTCCTCATGCACCTTGGTCTTACGGCGGATCCCTGCCGTATCGATGAGCACAAAATCTTTCTGAAATAAATTATAACGGGTGTGGATCGTATCACGGGTAGTACCCGCAATTTCGCTTACGATGGTCCGCTCCTGCCCTATCAGCGCATTTAATAAAGAGGACTTCCCCACATTCGGCTGTCCGATAATGGCAAACTTCGGCAAATTGGCATCTTCCGGGTCTACATCATCCTCTTTGATCCGGCCGATAAGATCATCCAGCAGCTCTCCTGTTCCGCTGCCGGACATGGAAGAAAGGAAAAAGATATTGTCAAATCCCAAACTATAGAATTCCGCTGCTTCCAGCAGACGATCACTGTTATCCACTTTATTGACAGCCAGCAGGACAGGCTTGGTGCTGCGGCGTAATACATCTGCCATCGCCTCATCGAGCGTAGTAATGCCGGTGGACGCATCTACCATGAAGATAAGCGCATTCGACTCTTCGAGAGCGATCATTACCTGCTTGCGGATCTCCGTTTCAAACACATCTTCGCTCTCCGGAACAAATCCCCCCGTATCGATCAGGTTGAAGGATTTCCCACCCCATTCCGTAACACCATATTGCCGGTCGCGGGTCACCCCGCTCACATTATCCACAATAGCCTTGCGCTGTTCCAGCAAACGATTGAAAAAAGTACTCTTCCCCACATTTGGTCGGCCTACGATGGCCACGGTAAATCCGCTCATACCCCTGTCCCCCTATAGGGGGCATTTTTTTTCTTAAACACATAGTTAATGTTTAAGATGATTAATAAATCTTGTTTCTTCCCTCTTACATTAGGTCCAGGGCCTTCCCTCTTACATTAGGTCCAGGGCCTTCCCTCTTACATTAGGTCCAGGCCTTCCCTCCCCTTTAGGAGCCGGGGGTTAATATCCGTATTCTTTCAGATAGATATCATTGTCCCTCCACTTCGGCCGCACTTTGACAAACAATTCCAGGAACACCTTCCGGTCGAGGAATTTTTCTATATCCTTTCGGGCGTCCGTCCCTAATTGCCGGATCATCTTCCCTCCCTCTCCTAAAATGATCCCTTTCTGGGTCTCCCGCTGAACGATTATTTCAGCCCTTATCTTCGTCAACGTTGTTTTTTCCTTGAATTCCTGCACTACAACAGTGGCATGGTAAGGGATCTCATCCCCATAGAGAAAAAATATCTTCTCCCGGATCATTTCCCCCACAAAGAATTTAGTAGGCAGGTCAGTGAGATCATCCCCTTCAAAAAAAGGATGCCCTTCCGGTAACAAGCCCAGCACGGTGTCCAGCAAGACAGCAATATTGCTCTTTTGCAGAGCGGAGATCGTGATCACTTCCTTGCAATAGCTCCTGGTCGAGAAAAATTCCCGGGCCTCCTCCGTTTTCGTCGCAGGAACCTGGTCCGTTTTATTCAGAACCACCAGCGCCGGGGATTTCAGGTGCAGAGCCTGGAATAACTGGTCATTCTCTTCCCAATTATCTTTAATATCGACCAATAACAAGGCCAGATCAGCATCCTCCAGGGAGCTTTTCACGACCTGCATCATTTTTTCATGCAGCTTATACCGGGGCTCAATTATACCCGGCGTATCGGAGAAAATGATCTGGTAGTCCTTTTCCGTCAGAATACCCTTGATACGATGCCGGGTAGTCTGCACCTTAGGAGATACAATAGCCAGCTTCTCTCCCATAAGGGCGTTGAGCAGCGTGCTCTTCCCGGCATTCGGTTTACCAAATATGCTTACAAATCCAACCTTCATGTATGTATATGTGCCTTTTTCCTGGCTATTCTATAAAATACCCGGCAAAGGTATAAAATAAAAAAACGAACCCATATGAGCCGTTCCTGCCAACTGATGAGACCGTCTTTCCTGACGAACATGCGTCCTTCCTGGCGAACATCCCTGCCTCTTTATAACGAAAAAAGGCCCCTTAAAGAGGCCTCTAGTTGCGAAGGGTGGGATCGAACCACCGACCTTCGGGTTATGAGCCCGACGAGCTACCGCTGCTCTACTTCGCGATGTGGACGGCGAAATTAGGATGATTTATCTTCCCCACCAAATAAAATGATTCTCTTTCAATTATTAATAAAAATAATAGCCCCCCTCCACAACTATTTCACCTGATGTCAGTCCCAAAACCTCCCCTCAAAAAGGCCCATTTTTATGAACTTTTTTTATCGCATTCATTACCAAACAGTTGCAAAACTTTCACACTAACCCTTCCCAACACCCCCCCACCCGATTCTCCCCCGCCCGCACACCGGATGCATCTCCTCCCTTTCCCAACCCGGGGAGCATCGAGTCAAAATTTTCATATCCGGCAGCAAATTTTTCGGATTGCGTAAACGATTCTCCCCACTTAACTTTTCTTTTGCAAAATGAAAAGATATTTAGCGGTTATGACAATGCTTCTGATTGTCCTAACCAAGGTACAGGCGCAGAAGTATCTCACTCCTGCTCAAAAATTGATGATCACCAGCGAGGATTCCCTGAACAACAACGCAGCAAAGAACAAAACAGTCATTTCAGGCTACGGCAGCGCCTTCTACCAGCGGAATTTCGATCAGAAACAATCCACCATCACCCTGGAAAGGGCCGTCCTTTTTGTCGGTCACCAGTTCAATGATAAAATAGCTTTTTTCTCAGAATTAGAGCTGGAGAACGCCAAGGTCACCGCCGGAGAGAGCGGTACAGGAGAGATCTCCATGGAACAGGCCTATCTGAAATTTAACTTAAATGCCCGCCAGTACCTGGTAGCCGGCCTGTTCGTACCCAGGATCGGCATCCTGAACGAAAATCACCTGCCCTCCAATTTCAATGGAGTGGAACGCCCCCTGGTAGAGACCTTCATTATCCCCGCCACCTGGCGGGAGCTGGGCGTAGGTTTTTATGGATCTTCCGACAAGCTGCCCATCAACTACTCCGTAGCCCTGGTAAATGGGTTGAACAGCGCAGGTTTTGAACATGGGACCGGCATCATGGGAGGCCGGGCGGAAGGCAGCAGCGCCCTCGCTAATAACCTGGCCCTCACCGCCTCGGTACAATATTTATGGAAAGACTTCAAATTCCAGCTATCCGGTTATATGGGCGGCACCGTAGGCCTGAGCAAACGCAGCGCAGACAGCCTCAACGTAGGCCTGGAGACCGGCGCATTCGGCACCCCCCTTTACCTGGGAGAGTTCGATGTCCAGTATGCTAAAAATGGATTTTCCGCCAAAGCGCTGGCCACCTACATCGCCTACCCCGATGCCGATAAAATATACAGCGCCTACGCGAAAAATGTCGCCAGCGGCATGTACGGAGCTTATGCGGAATTAGCCTACGACTGGCTGTACCCGCGGAAAAAGACCCAACAGCTCATCTCTTTCGCCCGCGTTGAAGCCATGGATCTTAATTCCCAGCTATCCACCGTACAGAAAAATCAGGACCAGTATGACGGCACCCTGAAACAAACACATATCATAGCGGGTTTTGGCTACCTGCCGATTCCCAATGTGGTTATCAAGCTGGATGTACGTCTCCTGCATACCGGGGAGCAAAACCCGGCCCTGGTCATTAATCCTCCGCCAAATGCATTGCCCTATAAACAAAACAACCAATTCCTGAACCTGGGCGTCGGCTACTCATTTTAGAACACCCCGGATCAGGCCATCATAGCCTCAAAAAATGAACTATGGAACGCAGAGAATTTTTAAAGTCATCCTGTAACGTATGCCTGATGCTGACAGCGGGATTGATCCTGCCCATGCTTCCCGGCTGCGGACCGGCAGCCTACCAGGTGATCCATACAGAAGTCCGCAATGACCTGATCGAGATCCCGCTGAGCAGCTTTACACAGCAATCACCCTTGCAACTAGTAAGGCCAAACGGATGGCTCTATGCAATAGCGGTTCGCAAAAAGGAAGACAGCACCTATTCCGCCCTCCTGCTGAAATGTACCCACCAGGACAATCAGCTGACGGCATCCGCAAACAGCTTCAACTGCAGCCTGCACGGGAGCGCCTTCAATACAGAAGGCGCCGTAACAAAAGGACCGGCAGAAAAACACCTTAAACAATACACGGTCTCTGCAGATCAAACGAACCTGACCATACACTTAAAAGCGTCGTAACAACATAAATACAATCTGGTAATAAATAAATATTTAAAAAAATAAATAGTAAGCAATAAAAAATAAATAAACATGAAACTACACGGATCTTCCATACTCGTCTCTTCTGCCTTGCTTGGCAGCCTGATGTTCTCCGCCTGCAGCAAATCCTCCAATTCAGGAGGGTCCGGACAGAACTTCACCGACGTAGAGACATCTGTCATCAGCGACTTCGTAAATAAGACAGCCCTTCCTCAGTACGCCAGCCTCGTATCTGCCGGAACAGACCTGAACAGCAATATCACCATCCTTGTATCCACCCCCACCGATGCCAATCTGCTCGCCGCCCAGACTTCCTGGAAGACAATGCGTACGGCATGGGAACGGTGCGAAGGATTTCTCATCGGACCCGTCGAATCGAACGATTATGACCCCAATTCCGACACCTGGCCCACCGACTACAAACAAATGGACTCCCTGCTGAGCAGCAACAACGCACTCACTTTAGCAGATGTCCAGGTACTGCCCCAGACCCTGAGAGGTTATCACCCCATCGAATACCTGATCTTCGGAGAAGGTGGCAGCCGTAAAGCCAGCGAGCTGGATGCAAGGAAAAAACTATACCTCGCCAGCCTCTCCGCCGATCTTTTGAACAATGACGTGAAACCATTACAGGCATCCTGGACTACAGGTTCTCCCAGCTACTCACAGGCTATCCTCACAGCAGGCCCCTC
The DNA here is from genome assembly GCA_015655015.1 of Chitinophagales bacterium. Lineage (GTDB taxonomy): Bacteria > Bacteroidota > Bacteroidia > Chitinophagales > Chitinophagaceae > Puia. Next base: position 13,863 of record JAATFV010000040.1, read on the forward strand.
CAATACCCAATACTCCACCCGGCAGGCGTTCTTCCTGGATGTGGCCGGCGACAATGGCATGGCAGGGATCTGTAATGAAGTGGGCCAGCCGAATGAAGACGGCAAAATGTACAATCCGTACATCAGCAAAGACTCTTCCCTGGCTGAGTCCCCTTACTCCGGCAACAGCCTCATCGATTTTAAGAACAACATCGTAGGAGCCCAGCAGGTATACCTGGGGCTGAATGGCGGCGCCGGTATCAAAGACCTGGTAGCAGCAAAGAATAAAGACCTGGATAACAGGATTCAGGCTGCCTTTACCTCCGCTATCAACTCCTTCGACAATATCAGCGGCAGCGACAACATGCGGTTCGAACTGGCGATCTTCGATCGTCCGACCCAGGTCGTAGCAACCATGACCCAGCTGAACGCACTGCAAACTTTATTGGAGACAGACCTGATCAATTTTATCAAGCAGTACGTGAAAGATTAGCCCCCGCTCCTACAGGAAAAAGGGTAAAGACAATATACCAGACGTGAAAAAGATCTATGTAATTGTGGCATTGTGCGGGTTTGTCGGCGCATTCAGCATGTGCAATAAATCCGGCGCCTTCCCGGAAGAAGGATACGACGACCGTCTTAGCGGGGGCTCCTTTACCACGCTCGACGCCTCCACACAGGCGATGAAGCAAGCCATCGACGGAATGACGGACAGGCAGCAAAAAGTCCACACAATCGGAGACGGAACTTTCGACCAGGTATTCGTAGCAGCCCCGGCGCCCCACTTCGGGGGGCTGGGCCCCATCTTCAACAATCTGGCCTGTATCAATTGCCACCGCAATGACGGCGGAGGTTTTCCCAGCACCGGCAGCTCCAATTCAGGATTGTTATTCCGGATCAGCATCCCGGGCATGGACGAACACGGAGGCCCGCTGGCAGCACCCGGTTTTGGATTGCAGGTCCAGGACCAGGCGTTGCTGGGCACCTCACCGGAGGCAAGCCCCGCCATCAGCTACTCGGATCTTCCGGTCTCCTATCCGGATGGCGCAAGAGTCACCTTGCGGCAACCTGCTTACAGCTTACAGAACCCTTATATCGCCTTACCCGGCGGTTACCTGTTATCCCCCCGGCTGGCTCCCCGGCTGGTAGGAATGGGGCTGCTGGAAAATATCCCGGAAAGCACCATTCTCTCTTATGTGGATGCCGGAGATCAGAACGGCGATGGGATTACCGGCAAGGCCAACTATGTATACGACAGCTACACAAAAAAGATGGAGATCGGAAGATTCGGCTTAAAAGCCAATACACCTACCTTACTCATGCAGGTGGCCACCGCCTACCAGCAGGATATGGGGGTTACCAGTTATGCCCAGCCGGAAGAAAGCGCCTATGGCCAGTCCCAGATGAACTCCATCATAAAGGGTGATACAGGCGACGAATTGGTGGACAGCCTGTTGAACTATGTCACCTTTTATGTACAGACACTCGCCGTACCGGCCCGCAGAGATGTACTGGACAGTATCAATAAAAGAGGGGCCGTCCTGTTCAACCAGGTCAATTGCTCGGGCTGCCACCGGCCCACGATGCAGACAGGCGTTAATGAAGCCATTAACCTAAGCAGCCAGCGCATCCATCCTTACACGGACCTTTTAGTGCACGACATGGGAGACGGCCTTGCCGACAACAGACCTGATTATTTAGCTACCGGAAAGGAATGGAGGACAACCCCTTTATGGGGCCTCGGATTACTGGCCAGGACCAATGGCGGCACCCCCTATTTCTTACACGATGGCCGGGCCAGAACGATCGAAGAAGCCATCTTATGGCACGACGGAGAAGCAGCCAGATCCAAACAACAGTTCATGCAATTAAGCCAGGCCGACAGGACCGCTTTACTGCAATTCCTGAACTCTCTATAATTTTAATTGAACGCTCTATAATTTTTTCCCCTTCCCGCTACTAGTTTAGGTTCACCGAAAGGTGAACCTAACTCTTTTTAGACACACTGCTGGCGCCGCTGGAATGCATTTCCCGGATCACCCCATCGCCTTTATAATAAACGCTGCTGGCGCCCGAAGCATGAATAGTTAATTCCTTATTGACCGTGATCCGGACATCGGAAGCGCCGGAAACATGCGCCGTGCAGCTCCCGGTGCTCAGATCATATCCTTTTACATCGCTGGCCCCGCTGGATTGGATAGTAGTCAGCCCCGCCACCGTACCGGTAATATGCGCGTCGGAAGCGCCGCTCTGGTCCAGCTTCAGCTCTTTCACCTTAATAGCGCCTTTAAAATCGCTGGCGCCCGAAAGATTTATATCCAGGTAGTCCCCAGAAATAATCCCGTCTACATACACATTGCTGGCGCCGGACGCCACCAGCCTGTCGAGAATAGTAAAGGATATATAAGCTTTCATTTTTTTACTGCCGCTGCTCCAGGCCCAGCCCTTATTATCCAGCCAGATCTTCAGGATCCCCCCCTCTACAACCGTGCGGATACGGTCCCGCCATTTAATCTCCGCAGCGCTGACAGCCACCGTCTCCTGATCACCCTGGCTTAAATAAAGATCGATGGCGCTCGACACCGCAATGCCATGATAGCCCCTGACCGGCCTCAGCTCCACATTCGGATCGTTGATCACCGTCTTCTGCGCCACGGAACGCACCTGTGCATTCGGGTCCTTGATGATCTTTTGATGAGCAGTAAGGGCAGACACCAGAAAACAGACCGCCAAAGTGAAAACCAATTTTTGCATGGAATAAAGTTTTATTGAATAAAAAGAAATCCGCCACCGTCCTGAGAGTAGGACGAAGCCTATACCATACATGTTACAGCAAAGTTGAAAAATAGCAATCGCCATTCGGCCCCTTCTTTCGTATCTTTGCACCGGATTCCTCGGGGTGCTGTTCTGCCGGTGGCAGGATGGCTGAGAAAATACCCGTAGAACCTGATCAGGGTAATGCCTGCGCAGGGAAAGGTTCAGTCCTTTAGGATAGTTATCTCCTCCCGCGCGCACATCCCCCATTTTAGTTTATTATCAACCAGTTGTACATGAAACTAACCTTTTCAGCCTTCTGCTTATGGGGTATAGCCCTCTTTGTCACCCCAGCTTCCGCCATTGCACAGACCGGCATTGTTCCCTCTATGCAGCTAAGCGCCCCCCATTTCATCGGGAAAGTCACCGATTCTCTCACCGGCAGCCCTATTGCCGGGGCCACAGTCGAAATAAACGGGATCCCCTTACAGACCAGTGAAACCGGTAACTTCAGGTTCCGGTGGAACAGGCCGGAGTCTTACACGATAAAAGTATCCAGCATAGGATATGCCAGCTACGAAAATACCCTTACCCTACACGAAGGCAGCACGCACGGCGAGCACGACACTCCTTTTCAGATACGCCTTTCCCCCTTCCGGCTGTTCATGCAGCCCGTAGAAGTAAAAGCGCTTCGCGCCGGCGATAAAGCCCCTTTTACAAAGACCGATATCAACAAACAACAAATCGAAAAGACTAACCTGGGACAGGACCTCCCCTTCCTGCTCAACCAAACCCCATCAGTGGTCATCAACTCCGATGCCGGTAACGGAGTAGGATATACAGGGATCTATATACGGGGAACAGACGACTCCCGCATCAATATGACCCTGAATGGACTCCCCTATAATGACGCAGAAGAACAAACCCTGTATTTTGTCGACCTCCCCGATTTCGCTTCCTCTGTCAACAGCATCCAGATCCAGCGCGGTGTCGGCACTTCTTCCAACGGAGCCGGAGCATTTGGAGCAACGATCAATTTCTCCACCAATGAATTCAATGACAAAGCCTACGGCGAGATCAACAACAGCTACGGCTCTTTCAATACCTGGAAGAATACGGTAAAAGTAGGTTCCGGCTTGATCGCCGGCCACTTTACCATCGACGCCCGTTTGTCCCGCATCAGCAGCGATGGCTACATCGACCGGGCCTCCAGCGATCTGAAATCTTTTTATCTTTCAACAGCCTGGTATTCCAAAAATTCGTCCCTGCGCTTCAACATCCTCTCCGGCAGGGAAAAGACCTACCAGGCCTGGAACGGGATCCCGCAGGCAAAACTGGAAGGCAACTCCTCCGCCCTGGAACAGCATTACCAGGATAACGTAGGGTCCCTGTATTTTACAGCGCAGGACTCCTCCAACCTCTTCCATTCCAATAACAGAACCTATAATTATTTCACCTATAAAGACCAGACCGACAACTATCTGCAGAACCATTACCAGCTATTTTTCAATCACCAGTTCAATCCATACCTTTCCCTGACCGCCGCCGCCTTTTTGACAAGAGGCCTGGGATACTACCAGGAATATCATGACCAGGGCGATTCCTCCAATGCCAAATACGCCAATTACGGATTGTCCCCCTATATCGTCGGCAACGACACCTTACAAAGCACCAGCCTGATCCGCCAGAAATGGCTGGATAATTATTTTTTCGGAGGCATCTTCTCCCTCTTATACAAAAAGAACAATACACAGCTGACCCTCGGTGGAGGATGGAGCCGGTTTAATGGCAAACATTATGGAAATGTCATCTGGTCTCAGAACGGAGGCTTCCCGGACGACTATCAGTATTACTACGAACCGGCCCATAAAACGGACGTTAATGTCTATGCAAAGTGGCAGCAGCAATGGGGAACACACTGGACAAGTTTTGCAGACCTGCAATACCGGCATATCGATTACCGTATAGAAGGCTTCGATGACAACCCTTCCATCTTCGTGCATCAGCTCTATAATTTTGTCAATCCCAAAGCAGGCATCACCTACAGCAATCATGACTGGGAAGCCTATTTATCCTACTCCCTTTCCAGCCATGAGCCCAACCGGGAAGACTTCGAAGCCGGTCTCAATGACCGTCCCAAAGCAGAAATGCTGCACGATTTCGAATTAAGCCTGCAGCGGAAAAACACCCGGTATTCCTGGGGAGCCACCGCTTATTACATGCTTTACCACAACCAGCTGACCCTGACAGGACAGATCAACGACGTAGGAAATTATACCCGGGTCAATATCCCGCAAAGCTATCGCCTGGGAATTGAGCTGCAGGGAACAGCCAAACCGGCAGATTGGCTCTCCATCGACGCCAATCTCTCGCTGAGTGAGAATAAAGTGCTGAACTACACCGAATATGATGACGATTATGATAATGGCGGACAGGTGAAATACAGCTATCATAGAACGACGATCGCCTTTTCCCCGGCTGCAGTAGGAGCAGCCACCCTGAATTTCTTCCCGGTGAAAAATACGGAACTGAGCCTGTTAGGTAAATATGTCAGCAAGGAATACCTGGACAACGCACAGAAAGAAGACCGGAAGCTGGATGGCTATTATGTACAAAATCTCCGCGCCATCTATACCATCCGGTCAAAAGTCGCCAGGGAGACCAACCTGATCTTTCAGTTGAATAACGTATTCAATAAAAAATACGCTCCTAACGGATATACCTATAGCTATCTATATGGAGGCCAGACGGTGACAGAAAACTTTTTATTCCCCATGGCGGGAACGAATTTCATGCTGGCAGTGAATATAAAATTATAACCTGCCACCCGTCTGTCTGGCAGGTTTTGTTTTATTTGCCGATCCGCTCCTGCCAGGCAAGCATACCGCCGCTGAGATTCTTCAGATTGGAGAATCCCATGGTTTCCAGCGTCAGGCAGGCCTGACCGCTCCGGTTGCCGCTGCGGCAGTAAACGATCACTTCCGCATTGCTCCAGTCCTCAATATCGTCTGTTTCAGAGCGCTGGATCTTTCCCAGCGGCAGGAACCTGCCCCCGATATTGAACTCCTCACGTTCGTGCGGCTCACGGACATCCAACAGGTTCAGCGTTTCCCCTGCATCCAGCCTTGCTTTCAATTCCTCTACTGAAATGGGTTGCATAAAAAATTAATTTAAGACCGCGAATATAATATATTAAATGGTGTAATCAGTTTCCGGGCGCCCCGCCAGGCGCCGCCAGCGTGGAGTCCGTCTTTCTTACCGGCCTTTGAGACCCCAGCCAGATATCGATGGTCTGTCCCGGACGGATGGTATTGGGCCTTCCATCCTCCGTGAACTGCCCGGGGCTTTGCTTGTAAATATAGGCCCCCGTGGTATCCCTTACGTCGTTGTCCGGAACTACGGCCCCAAAAGCGAGTCCGGTAGAATCCAGCCGGGATTTTGCCTGCGGGTAAGTCAGCCCGAACAGGTCCGGAACAATAAAGCCCGATCCGGATATGCCGCTTCCCAATACCAGGGTAATGGAGCTGCCCTGCTGGATCTTGGTGCCGGGCTTAAGGGTCTCCCCTTTATAAAGCTGATCCAGGACGGAATTCCTGGCAAAACTAGGTTTGAACAAGGTGTCCTCCAGCCTCAGCCCATATTGCCGCAGGATCATATTCGCATTGCGAAAAGTCATGCTCACCAGGTTCGGCATCTGTATAAAAGGCGCTTCAGCCCGGTTGATGGTAAGGTAAACAGTACGGTTCACCTTAACAAGATTGTCCGCTTCGGGAAACTGCTTGACCACCCGCAGAGGAGGCATCGTATCATAATACACCGAGTCCTGTATCTGCACTTCAAACCCCTGCGACTGAAGGGTCTTTTTGGCATCGGCAAAAGACATCCCCGTAACAGCCGGGATCTTCATCGTCTTACCATGCTGGGTCAAAAGAGCCAGTGAGCCCAGAAACAACAATAACAGCAGCAACAAGAGGACAAAACCCGATACGACGTTGACCCAAAGTGGCTTAGTGGTGAGAAATTTGAACACGCTAAAAATTTAAAAATGAAGATAACGAATAATATATCATTTTCTTGCCGGCCTCAGCGGAAAACCAGGCACTAGCGGCGTGCCAGGGCATCCTCTATCAGCGCCGAATAAAACTCCTGCAGCGTCCAGCCAAAAGCCCGCAATTGCTGCGGTACGATGCTCGCCTCGCTCTGCCCGGGCACTGTATTGATCTCCAGCATAAAGGGCTCCCCCTTTGCCTCATTGTAAATAAAATCTATCCGTATCACCCCGCTGCAATTGAACACCTGGTAGATCTTTTTAGCCGTTGCCCTCACTTTGACGGCAATGGATTCGTCCACCTGTGCGGGGGTTGTCTCTTCATTTAGACCAGCCGTATATTTAGCCTCAAAATCAAAAAATTCCCGTTTGCTTTTTACTTCTGTAAATGGCAGGGTGATGATCTCCCCCGCGGACCGAAATACACCGATGGTGAATTCCCGACCGGTTATGAACTCTTCTATCAATACCTGGTCATCCTCGCGGAAAGCTTTTTCAATAGCCACCCCCAGCTCTTCCGAAGCCGAGTTGACTCTTGACATACCGATGCTGGAACCTCCGTTATTGGGCTTGACAAATACAGGGAACTGCAGGTGCCGGGTGATCTCATCAGGGTTTTCAAACCTCCCTTTGACCAGCAATACGGAACGGGCCACATTAATCCCGTTAAAAGCGGCGACAGCCACCGTAAACCGTTTGTTGAACGTAAGTGCCGAGACAGCCGCATCGCAGCTGGTATAAGGCAGGCCCAGCAGGTCAAAATAGCCCTGCAATTTGCCATCTTCCCCCGGTGTGCCATGAATACCGATCAGCACGGCATCAAAGGTCACCTTTTGCCCTTCCAGGGTCAGGGAAAAATCATTCTTATCAACCGCTGTTTTCTTACCGTTCTTTTGTTCATGAAACCAGCCTTCTTTCGTGATATCGATCTTATACACGGTATACCGGGTGAGGTCCAGGTTATTCTCGATGGTGATGGCGCTTTTATAAGAGATGACGGATTCGCCGGAATACCCGCCGGTGACAAAGGCTATGATGGGCTTCATGAGTGGAAGTAATTTTCAGCAAATAAACGAAAAGGCGGGCGAATTCTTGTTTACAAACCAGGGTTTTACCGAATCCGGGTGTTAAAGCAAGTATAAGAAGGCATAAGGAGGTATAAAAAAGTATAAGTAAGAAGGTATAAAAAGGCTCAAAATGCACAACGGCTAAAAATAAGAAAGGTGAAGGCATAATCTCCTTCACCCTTTTATGACGGGAAATATCACCCGCCTATTATCATGCAGCGCAGGGCTACATTCGTAAACTATTTGGTAAGTGTTCAATGTTAAGTTACAACATCCAAAAGGCGAAAGCAACTATTAGCCCTCTTTTTTATGCACATTTTCAAAAGCGCCAACCTCTTCCTGCCCGAACCTTGCGGGCCCGGCCTGCCCTCCTACAAATGCAGCTTCTCCTTTTTCGCCAGCAGCTCTTCCACCGTCTCCTGGTATAGCTCGTCCGGCACACAGCAATCCACCGGGCAGACAGCCGCACACTGGGGCTCCTCATGAAAGCCCTGGCATTCGGTACACTTGTTCGGGACAATATAATAAGTATCGACACTGATAGGAGCATTGCGCTGGCTGGCATCTACGACCCCTCCGTCCAGGAGCGTAAATTGTCCTTTCACACTGGTGCCATCCGTGATAGCCCATTCCACACCACCCTCATAGATAGCGTTATTGGGGCATTCCGGTTCACAGGCCCCGCAATTGATACATTCTTCCGTTATTTTTATAGCCATATTTTTTGAATATTAGGGGATGATTAAACTTATTTTTGCAGTTCAGCTACAAATATAAAGTGGAAATATGAACTTGGAACATCGGATTCATTTATTGATCGAACTGGGGAATTATTGTTTATCGGCAGACCCCGGCTGGAAGGAGGCCCAACGGCGGGCACATGCTCATAATGGCTGGTTCATCCCGGAATTCATGGAAGCCGCCATTACCCGGATCGCAGCGGAATACCTGCAAAAAGATAAGCTGACCCAATGGGCTGAACAATACGAACTTCCTTCAGAGCGGCCAACGCCCAAGAACGTAGGCCTTATCATGGCCGGCAATATTCCCCTGGTCGGATTTCATGATTTCTTGAGCATCTTTATCTCAGGCCACCGCCAAACGATCAAGCCCTCCTCCCGGGACGAAGTATTGATCAAACGGCTCATAGAGCAATTGCAGCATTTTGATCCAAAAGTATCCTCCTATATCAGTTTTGCCGAGCGGCTGAACGGATGCGACGCCTATATTGCTACCGGCAGCAACAATTCAGCCCGGTATTTTGACTATTATTTCGCTAAATATCCCCATATCATCCGGCGCAACCGCACTTCTGTAGCCGTCCTGAACGGCCGGGAAACAGCAGCAGAGCTGGCAGCGCTGGCAGACGACGTTTATCAGTATTTCGGGCTGGGTTGCCGCAATGTCACCAAGCTCTATGTACCGCAAAACTACGACTTTGTCCCCCTGCTCGAAGCCTTCCGTAAGTACAGCTACCTCTCCGATTATGCCAAATACAAGCATAACTACGACTACCAGCTCACCATCCTGCTCCTGAATAAGAAGTATTATATGAGCAACGATAGCATCCTCCTCGTTGAAAACAGCTCTTTTTTCACCCCGATCAGCGTGTTGAATTATGAGTATTATATGCCCGGCACGGAAACAACGGAAGTTGAACCCTCGTCCAACGGGGAACCGGCGGGATTTGCCCCCTCATCCAACGGGGAGGTGAGGGGATTCGAACCCCTGTCCCAACAGGCCCTGCTCCTTTCGCTGGCCGGCAATACCGATGTCCAATGCATTGTCGGAGAAGGGGGTATCCCTTTTGGAAAGGCCCAGCAGCCTTCCCTGGACGATTATGCAGATGGAGTGGATACCCTTCAGTTTTTACGGGATCTTTAGCAAAAGGAGTCCCCCCTGTCACCCCCACCTTACCCGGGGAGACCCCAACCTGCTATTTTTGCGGGAATGCTGCACAGATGACAGCCCAGACTGCTAATTTTTCCGGTCAGAAGAAAACCCTTTTCCGGCCGCGTTTTCTTTTGTAGATTTAACTCACTGATCTACGAAGGTCTTAGTAAATTATTTGTTAAACTAACCCATTGATAGAAACAGATTTCAAACGTTGGCGTTATTTTGGTGTCCAACAGGTATTCAAACAAACAGGTACACAAACAAACAGGTACGCAAACAAAAAAGCCTTTAACGAAAAAATAAACAAGAAAATGAAAGCAAAACAAGTAGTGGCCATTATGCTGATCAGTGCTTCGACTGCTATTGCTAGCATGTGGGGCTATAATCACGTGACAAGTGGCAGAACGTATTACTACTCGCAGGATTCCGGCAAAGTGCCCGCCAACTATGCCAAATTCTTTGAGGGGAACAAGGCAGGCGCCGGCCCTGCAGACTTCACAGATGCAGCCAGTGCGGCAATCCCGGCAACAGTGCACATCAAGACGAAGACCGTTCGGACAGTCAGCAATAATTTACCCAAGCACAACCCCTTTTCCGACCTCTTCGGAGTAGACCCCGATGACTTCTTCGGGAATGGCAACGGGATGCGCTCCATGCCGGAAATGGCTTCAGGCTCCGGTGTTATCATCAGCAACGACGGATACATTGTGACCAACAACCACGTCGTAGACGGAGCAGATGAAGTGACCGTTACCCTGAGCAACCGGAAATCTTTCAAAGCCAAAGTAGTCGGCGCCGATCCCAGCAGCGATATCGCTGTGGTAAAGATCGATGCCCAGGGATTACCCTTCCTGCTCTATGGCAATTCCGATAATATAAAAGTCGGTCAATGGGTGCTGGCCGTAGGTTATCCCCTAACGCTGGAGACTACCGTCACCGCAGGGATCGTCAGCGCCAAAGGAAGGACCCTGGATATCAACCGGCGTCAGAGCATTAGCCCGGTAGAATCCTTTATTCAGACAGATGCCGCCGTCAACCCCGGTAATAGCGGCGGTCCCCTGATCAACACGGACGGACAGCTGATCGGTATCAACTCGGCAATAGCTTCCCCTACAGGCTCCTATGCAGGTTATTCCTTCACGATCCCTGTCAACATCGTCAAAAAGATCGTCAGCGATATCATGAAATTCGGCACTCCGCAAAGAGCATTCCTGGGTATCCAATATCCAAGGGATAATATGAGCGATGACCAGAAGAAAGAACAAGGTATCAAGGACGGCGATGGTGTATATGTAATGGATGTTACCCCGGACGGCGCCGCCTTCCCGGCAGGCATCAAGAAAGGCGACCTGATCACTAAGCTGAATGGCAACCCTGTTATCAGCGGAGCTGAAATGGTAGGACTGATTGCCACTTTCAGCCCTGGCGACAAGATTACGGTCACCTATAAGAGAGATGGAAAAGAATTTACAGTCCCGGTAACGCTGCGGAATAATTCCGGAACAACCACTATGGTAAAAACTTCCGTGCTGGATAAATTGGGAGCTACCCTGCAAACCCTCAACAAAAAGGACGCAGCCACCCTGGAAGTCAAGGGAGGAGTAGTGGTGAAATCCGTCACCGAGAACGGGCTCATGGATAAGTCCAGGATCCAGGAAGGATTCATTATCCTGAAAGCCAACGGACAGGAAGTAAAAACAGTAGAAGAATTACAGAAGATCCTGGAAAAAGCTTCCGGCACCATTAAGCTGGAAGGCGTATTCTCCGGATATGAAGGGGTATATACCTATCCGCTGCGCATATCCAGCGGAGAGTAAAATTGGAGAGTAAATTATAGGAAATAGGAGAGTAAATAATAAATGAATGGTTTTAAATAGGCTGGCCCCGGGTCAGCCTATTTTTTTTCAAATACCTTATAATCCCAGGCCCCCAGCTCTATTGCTTTCGTGGAAGCCCGATCGATCGGCTCTCCCGTAAAGATCTCCTGGAAGGTCCCCTGCAGGAATAGTTCACCCGCCGGAATATGCAGCGTATCCGCAGAGAAATTCAGCAGCACCAGCACGGCATTCTCCCCTGCCTTCCGGATAAAAGCATAACACCGGTCAGCCGCCTGAACTTGCAGCCGGAAAGTCGTCACCGCAGGATCACCCGCCCGCAATGCCGGATTTCGTTGGCGTAATGCCAACAGCGCCTTGTAAAACCCATGCAGCGCACAAGGCTCCGTCCAATCTATCTGGTCCTTATCGAAGAATTTCAACCGCTTGTAATTCGGCAATTCCTGCCCGCTATAGATCAGCGGAAGGCCATTCCAGGTACAACACAGCACAGCGAAGGCCCTGGCAGCATCTCCCATCCGTTCATACTCACTGCCGCTATGGGAATTTTCGTCGTGATTGGTGGTGAAAAAGGCCCTGAGCGCCTCCGGGGGGAACATCGTATGATAGTACTGCAATACCTCATCCAGCCCCCCCAATCCCGTCTCTTTCTTCCAGACAGCTTCCATCTTATGCAGGAATTTCCAGGTATAGGTCGCATCAAATACCTCGTGATAAGCGATCTCTTCACATTCGGCCAGCCAGAATAATTTTTTCACCCGGTCCAGCGTGGTTCGCGCCTCGCGCCAGAATTCCAGCGGCACCAGCATGGCCATATCACAACGATACCCGTCGATATTACACTCGTCCACCCAAAAAGTCATCGCCGCGATCATAGCCTGACGAAGGGCCGGATTATCGTAATTCAGGTCGATCACATCCTCCCATCCATGGGCATCATAAAAATTCCCTTCCTGGTTTTTACGGTAAAAATCGGGGAACTCCCGGGTCCAGTGATGATCCCATCCGGTATGATTGGCTACAAAGTCCAGCACGACCTTCAACCCCAATTCATGAGCAGCATTGACCAGTTTCTTAAAATCTTCCAGCGTGCCGAATTCCGGGTTGGTGGACGTATAATCGGAGCAGGCATAATAGCTCCCCAGGGTCCCCAGACGCCGGTCCCTGCTGATCGGTGTGATCGGCATGAACCACAATATTTCTATTCCCATATCCTTCAGGCGGGGCATATGCCTGGCAAAAGCGTCAAATGTGCCCTCCACCGTATACTGCCGCAGGTTCACTTCATAAATATTGGACGAATAGATCCAGTCTACCGGTTGAAAAACATCACGCATAATTCGCATTTATTGAAGGACGAAAGTTACTCTTTATTCCGTTTGCCGGGCGGGCAAATCTATTCAACAGGTAAGTATCCCCAGCAAGTAAGTTTTGCCGGCGTGTAAGTTTTACCGGCGCATAGGTTTTACCAGCGTGTAGCTTTTACCAGCGGCTAAATTCGTACCTTTGCCCTCTATAATCAGTATGAAAACCTTCAACGTCCCCATCATCTATCGCAGCCCGCTCATCACCGCCATTAAGAACAGGCGGCGGCAGCAGGATAAAATGAAGAAGGATTTTACGCCTGCTCTCCTGGATCTCGGCGACCTGCATATTTACCTGGCCCGTCATTTTGGTTTTTGCTATGGCGTGGAGAATGCTATCGAGATCTCTTTTCGCACCATCGATGAGAATCCCGGCCGAAGGATCTTTCTGTTAAGCGAAATGATCCACAATCCCCAGGTGAACGCCGACCTCCAATCCAGGGGGATCACTTTCCTCCAGGATACGCACGGCCGGCAGCTCATTTCATTCGAAGAGTTGAGCGCAGAAGACATTGTGATCATACCGGCCTTCGGAACCACCCTGGAGATCGAAGAAAAATTACGCTCCATCGGCATTCACACCGAAAAATACAATACGACCTGCCCTTTTGTAGAAAAGGTATGGAACCGGTCTGCCCAGATCGCCAAAAAGAACTATACGATCATCGTCCATGGCAAGCCCGGACATGAAGAGACAAGGGCCACCTTTTCCCATGCAGCGGCGGACACCCCTACGGTAGTGGTAAAAGACATGCAGGAGGCGCAGGAACTGGCAGCCTACATCACTCTCGGAAAAAAGGCGAATGAAGCAGGCGGTGCGGACCAGCGCACAAAGGACGAGTTTCACAAAAAGATCGCGGAATTCTACACCCGGTTCAAAGGTCAGTACAGCGAAGGCTTCGACGTACAGAAAGACCTGCAGCGTATCGGCGTAGTCAACCAGACCACCATGCTGGCCAGTGACACACAGGCCATCGCCGATTTTCTGAAACTGACCATGACCGATACCTATGCGCTGACGGAATCAGCATCCGCTGTAGAGGAACGCTTCGCCGATACCCGCGACACGCTGTGTTATGCCACCCTGGACAACCAGTCCGCCATTGCAGGATTACTGGAAACCCCGGCCGATCTTGCCATCGTCGTCGGAGGATATAACTCTTCCAATACCTCCCATCTCGTCGAATTATGCGAAGAAAAATTGCCGACCTATTTTATCAGCTCTGAAGAAAAGATCCTCTCGGAAACAGCCATCCTGCACTATAATTTTCATCGGAAAGAAGAAGGAATGACCCATAACTGGCTTCCCGGCTCCAAACCCGCCAGAGTCCTGATCAGCAGCGGCGCTTCCTGCCCGGATGCCCTCGTGGAAGCGGTCATACGCAAGCTGGCCGGTTATTACGGAGCCGCCGGCAAACTAGAGGAATTGGCCTCCTCCTTTTAGCCCGATGTTTTTCGATCCTTCAGATCGGAAATATCGTCTGCTACACCATCTTAAATCCTTCCAGGAATTTTGTATTGAAGTCCCCGCTGCGAAAACGTTCGTCTTTCATCAGCTGCAGATGAAAGGGGATCGTGGTCTTTATTCCTTCGATCACGTATTCGCTTAAGGCGCGATGCATGGTATTGATCGCCTCTTCCCGCGTACGGGCAACAGCAATGATCTTGGCGATCATACTATCATAATAAGGCGGGATAGTGTATCCTGCATAAGCGTGTGAATCCACACGGATGCCGTGACCGCCGGGTTGATGGAGGACCGTGATCCGGCCGGGAGAAGGCCTGAAATCATTGTAGGGGTCTTCCGCATTGATCCTGCATTCGATGGCATGCCCCTGAGGCTCATAATTAAGCCCGCTGATGGGATCCCCTGCCGCTATTTTGATCTGCTCTTTTATCAGGTCGAAATTCACCACTTCTTCCGTTACGCAATGTTCTACCTGGATACGGGTATTCATCTCCATAAAGTAGAAATTACGATTCTTATCCACCAGGAACTCGATCGTTCCCACACTTTCGTAGTTGATGGCGGAAGCCGCTTTGATAGCCGCCTCTCCCATGCGCTGGCGTAATTCCTTTGTCATAAAAGGAGAAGGAGATTCCTCTACCAGCTTCTGATGGCGCCGCTGGATGGAACAATCTCTTTCGCTGAGATGACAAACTTTTCCATACTGGTCACCAGCCACCTGTATTTCAATATGACGGGGCTCTTCCACGAATTTCTCCATGTAGATGCCGTCGTTCTTAAAGCTCGCTCCTGCTTCTGCCTTAGCCGTGTTATACGCTTTTTCCATTTCTCCGTCTTCCCATACCACACGCATCCCTTTTCCACCGCCGCCTGCCGTTGCCTTCAGGATGATGGGATACCCCATATCCCTGGCCATTCCCCGGGCTTCCTCCAGGCTCTCCAGCAATCCCTCTCCACCGGGTACGACCGGCACACCGGCTTTGATCATCGTCTCTTTGGCGGTGATCTTATCCCCCATCGAATTGATCATGGCGGGAGTAGGTCCGATAAATTTAATACCATGCTCCCCACAGATTTCGGCAAAGCGGGCATTCTCGGCTAAAAAACCATAACCGGGATGAATAGCGTCCGCATTGGTGATCTCGGCGGCAGCCATAATATGGGGAATATTCAGGTAAGAGTCAAAGCTGGCCGGCTTTCCTATGCAGACAGCCTCGTCAGCAAATTTGACATGCAGGCTATCCTTGTCTGCAGTGGAGTAAACAGCAACGGTCTTAATACCCATCTCGCGACAGGTACGAATGACCCGGAGGGCTATTTCTCCTCTGTTGGCAATTAATATCTTTTTAAACATTCTGTCAATTTTGGGATCAATCAAGCAGGTTCAACAAGGAACAAAGGTTGGTCATACTCCACAGGGGAAGCGTCTTCTACCAGCACTTTTACGATCCTGCCTTTTACTTCACTCTCTATTTCATTGAAAAGCTTCATGGCTTCAATGATGCATACTACCTTACCCAGATCGATCTCATCACCGACACTGATAAATGGAGGCTTATCAGGGGACGAGCTGCGATAGAAAGTTCCGATCATGGGACTCTTTATGGTAACCGTATTATCGGCAGGGGCTTCAACCGCCTTACCAGGCTTCTCGGGAGCACCGATAGCCGGCTGCTGGGCAGCGGACGGGGGCGTTGACGAGAATGCTGTAACAGGCTGCTGCTGCATGGGGGCAGCAATGATTTGTTGAACGGGTTCTTCTTTTTGTTTAATAGTCAATTTAAATCCCTTTTCCTCGATGCTGACTTCGCCGATATTTGACTTGTTGATCATTTTGATCAATTCCTGAATCTGTTTAAAATCCATATGGATGAATTTACAGTTTTATTTGGGCGGCTAAAATAGGTATTAAAGCTAAATATACCCAAAAACGGTGGTGAAATTTAAAAAATCCAAAGTCGGATCAATAACCGGGTGAAGTAGCGGAAACACTATAAAGGAAAATGGACAACGATACAAGCTCCTTGTCCATTCACGCTCTTTATTTGTCAGCGCAACCTTCTCGCCATTCTATTTAACTCTTTCTACATATTCACCAGTCTTGGTATTGATCCGGATTAATTCACCTTCATTTACAAACAAGGGAACATTCACGGTGGCCCCGGTTTCGATCGTGGCAGGCTTAAGAGTCCGTGTAGCCGTATCACCTTTCACCCCGGGCTCGGAATAAGTCACCAGGACAACGATCTTGTCAGGTAATTCGACGCTCATAGGCAGATCGGTCTCGGTGTTGACCAATACAGATACTTCTGCGCCTTCTTTTAAAAACTGGGGAGCATCTACCAAAGCCTCCTGAACAGCAATCTGCTCAAAAGTCTCATTATCCATAAAATTGTACCCGGTATCATCCTTATATAAATACTGGTAAGCCTTTCTTTCGACACGAACAGGATATAGCGTATCCCCGCTGTTCCAGGTCTTTTCAATGGACCGGGCATTATCGACTCCTTTTAATTTGGCCCACACTTTTGCGGCGGCCCTGGCAGTCTTGTTCTCACCAAATTCGACAACGGTATATAAACTACCATCCAGTTTGATAATCATGCCACGACTGATATCTGCTGTACTTGCCATAAATCCTGTACGATTTTAAAATAAGAGTTTGATGTATCTGTCCTCAATTAACGCCCTGACCGGCCAGCGGCCAAAACAGAGGCGGGAGGCAAATCTACATCAAAATCGGCAGTCAGCAAAGATCTTGCTGAAAAGGAGCCGTC